>NZ_ANAH02000001.1:677420-1016131 GCF_000335475.2 Cystobacter fuscus DSM 2262
CCGCGCTGCTCGCCCACGTCCCGGCGGGTGAAGGCGCCGGGGTATTCGTACTGCTCCTGGCGCCCCTCCTTGCCCTTCACCCTGCCCTTCACCTGCGCTTGCAGCCGGGTGGACGGCGTCTCGAAGAAGTAGTCCCCCAGGGCGTAGCGTCCGGGTACCACCTGCTGCTCCAGCTCGCACCCGGTGATGGCGTCCTCCGTCCGCGCCTCACCCAGGTGCCCCTGGACCTTCGCCATCCCGGGACCCGGGCAGGGCTCATGGGCCGCCACATCGTCCGCCAGCACCAGCGTGTGCCGGTCCTTCGTGTGCTCGAAGAAGTAGAAGATGCCCTCGTCCTCCATCAGCCGTGAGGCGAAGTCGAAGGCGGACTCCTGGTGCTGCACGCAGTACTCGCGAGGCGTGTACGTGCGCCGCAACGCCAGCCGGAAGTCGGTGAAGCCCTGCTCCTGGAAGAGCTGCTGGAGGAGTTGCGGCACCGTCAGGTTCTGGAAGATGCGGCTGTCACGGTTGAGGGTGAGCAGCCAGAACCAGGGGCGCAGCTCGGCGATGTACCGGGTGAAGTCCCCGAAGGTGCCGGCCTGGACGAAGCGGGTGATGATGCCGTGGAAGAACCGCTCGCCGCCCGTGCGTTGCGCCAGGGAGATGGCGGCGCCCTTGCCCACCACCCGCGAGAAGTCCACGTCGAGCCGCTCGGAATGCAGCTCCAGCGTGAAGTGGAAGGGACGGGAGAGGGCCTCCTCGCCCTGGAAGCCGTGCAGCAGCAGCACGTCCTTGCCCAGGGGCGTGGTGACGGAGAGGTAGACGTTGTCCTGCGTGTATCCCGACCTCATGTTCCATCCTCCCGCGCGCCGTGCGCGGACATGTGACGGGGCGAAAGCGCCACCGCCTGGGTTCCCTGCCGGCCGGGCCTTGCCCTCAGCCAGGACGTCCACCCCAGGCGCGAGCCGCTCGGAGCGCCCAGGGGTTGCTCGGGGATGTCTCCGGAGCGCACCGCCAGCACCAGCCGCACCTCGGGCCCCGGGCCCAGCGCGAAGCGGGTGAGCGAGCGCAAGGTGCCCAGTCCCCGGCCACCGGGCAGCAGATCCACATAGCGGCGCCAGGAGAGAGGGCCCAGCTCCAGCTCCAGGCCCGCCTGCTCCAGCCAGGCGCGCCCGCCGAGCACCGCGCCCTGGCCGAGCCGCTGGTTGCGTCCGGTGGGGCCCAGGCGCGTGCGCTGCTCCTCCTCCAGTTCCATCCACGCGCCCCGAGGCGCCCGCGGCCTCACCCCCACGCCCAGCGCGTCCGAGAGCATCGCCCGCAGGGCCTCGAGGGACACGGGCCGGTGCGCCAGCAGACCCGCGTAGCGCAGCAGCCGCCGATCCTCCACCTCCAGCCGTCCGCGCGTGCCCCGGGTGCCCAGGCCCATGAGCGCATACAGATAGCGGGCCACGTCATGGGCCTCGGGCACGCCCGGCTCCAGCCACACCCGGCGCCGCACCCGCCCCTGGTACAGCAGCGACAGCAGCCGGTGGTGGAAGATGTCCAGGAAGTCGCGCAGGCCCGTGTCCCCCACGCGCGTCCTGTCCCGGAGCTGCTGGGCAAAGGGCCTCGGCAGCGGCCCCTGCACCCCGCCCAGGCCGAGGAAGGCCACCGTCATCTCCGGCGCGCCCCCGGGACTCGCGGGCGGCATCACCTGGACGATGTCGCTGGCGGGGAAGGCCAGCTCCACCGAGGCGCGCAGCCGCACCGGCTCCCTCGGGCGGAGCAGGCGCAGCAGGCGCATCGCCTGGAAGAAGTCGAAGCGGTGGCCAGACTCGAAGAGCTCCTGGGCTACACCAGGGGCGCGTCGCCGGCCATGGGGGGCCATCTCTTCCATGTGTCCTCCCGCTGCTCGCTCCTCGCGACGAGCTGGGTGAAGGAATCCACCGGGGCGTACAGGCCGAAGAAGTGGTGGAGCACCGCCGCGAGCAGCAGCGCACTGCCGCCCACGTAGAGGGACTCGTCGAAGGTGAGGGTGATCTCCTGGCCACGGCAGAAGCCCCGCCAGGCATCCCAGCCGCGCTGGCGCACCACCGGGCGGCACGCCAGCCCCGTCAGCCCCTGGAGCTGCTGCTCGCACACCTGGCCGCCGGAGAAGTCATGCAGCCGCAACAGCTCCTCGAGCGCCTCCAGCGCCTGGGGGCCGTTGGCGAGCGAGAGGTGGTTGAGCGACAGCAACGAGACGAGCTGCCAGAGCATGGCGCCCCGCTCCGGGGGCGCGCGGGGCGGCGTGGGACGGCGCAGGCAGCGGATGGCGCCCACGGGGACGCGCTCCTCCACCTGGAGCTCCGCACCGGGCCCGAGTTGCACGGGCAGCTCCCCATTGGTGCACAGCGTGTGCACGTGCAGCGTCTGCTCCGCCGGCAGGTGCGGGTCGAGCTCCAGGTCCACGAAGGACAGCAGCATCTGGGAGCCCGGTCCCTGCGCGCGGCCGGTGGGCTGACGTCGGGCGTACCAGAAGGCGCGCGGCTCCTGCCCGTCATCCCGGTGGCGCCAGGAGAAGAGCGGCTCCACCCCCCGCGTATGCCCGGCCCCCTCCGTGGCGGCGGTGACGGAGAGGATGGAGTGCAGCTCCAGCTCCTGCTGGCGACGGTAGTCGGGCACCAGCGGGTACTCGGTGCGGCGCTGATCCAACCGGATGGGCTCGGCCAGCTTGGGAAAGAGATTGATGATGGGGGTGCAGCCCAGCCGGAACGTCTCCGGCGTGAGCGCGAGCTGCTCCTCGGGCATGGCATCCAGCAGCACGAACACCTCGAGCGCCTGCTGCGACGCCTGGATGCACGCGCGCTCCAGCGCCAGCTCGAAGAAGAGGAACTTCTCGGGGAAGGCGAAGTACTCCTGCAGGAGGCGATAGCCGCGGTGCTGGTGGGGCAGCGAGGGCAGCACCGCCTCCTCGGGGCCGAAGCCGAGCTGCCGCAAGCTGTCCGCGGGTTGGAAGCGGGGCTCGCCCGGCGAGCCATCCGGCACGAGCGCCACGCTCCGGGCATGGCAGGTGAGCAGCTCGTAGAGGCGGAAGGTCAGCTCGGAAGGTCCGTCGAGGAAGAACTGGAGCCGCTCCAACTGGAGGTCCGCCAGCCGGGCCTCGCGGGCCGCCAGCCGCAGCCGGAGCACCGCCGACACGTCCCGCCTCCCGCGCAGCCAGCCGATGGAGAGTGGAGACTCCAGGCTCGCATCCGTCACCTGGATCGGCCAGAGCGTCACCGGGGCGCAGGTGCGGAAGCGGCAGGTCTGCCCCGGGCGTGGCTCGGCCAGGAGCTGTGTACCGCGCTCGATGCGGCTGCCGGCCAGGGGCAGGCCAGCCGCCGTATCCACCTCGAAGCAGGCGATGGACAGCGAGGGAAGGGACTCCACCAGGTGGGGGGCCAGCAGACCCAGCAGGGTGGTGGAGAGCTCCGGCAGATCGCTGTCGAAGGCATGCTGGACGCGCGCGGTGAGGAAGGCGAACGACTCGATGAGGCGCTCCACGTGGGGGTCTCCCACCTCGCTCGCGCCCAGCCGGAGCCTCGCGGCCAGCTTGGGGTAGCTGGCCGCGAACTCCGCTCCCGCTCCGCGCAGCCATGCCAGCTCCCGCTGGTAGGCCTGGAGCAACTCGTCCTGACTGCTGCCCATCGCTTGCCTCCACTCATCCGCCACTGCCGTGAACGTGTCTGTCTTCTGACTCAGGCCGACTTGTTGGTCTTGCGATCCCACTTCGTCGAGTTGCTGTCCCCTTCCTTCCAGGTGATGCTGGCGTAATCGAGCTTCACCGTTTCGACGGGGTCGCCCTTTCCCCCGGCCGAAACCGAGACACCGGTGACGACGACATCCGTCATCTCGTAGGTGAAGATCTTGCTGTCCTCGCTGCCAGCCACGGTGAGGGTGGCCGTGCCAACGCTCTCTCCCTTGCTGCAGGACAGGTAGAGATTGGGCGAGGCTTTATCCACCAACTTGGTGACGACGAGCTCTCCGTGGCTGGGCCGGCCCTGCCTCTTGACCTCACCATCGTTGGACCGCTCGTTGAGGCTCATGGGAAAGGAGATCTCGTAGCGGTAGGAGAGGACCTCGATCTGGCCCGTGTACGTCTGTACCTTCGAGCTGCCCTGCGCCTTGGCGATCTTGAGGTAGATACTTTCTGGCATGTCTGTCTATGCCTCGTGTGATGAGGGGGGGGTATTTCGCTCTCGGTTTGGGTGGAGATGGGCGCGGAGGAATGTGACAGGTGTCCGCGGTTTTTTCCGGCGCCCTCGTCACATCCTGGACCCGTCCCATCCAAGGCCAGGGTGGCTGAATTCAAAAAGAGATTGGAGACAGAATGCTCATCATCTGTACGAGGGACAACAGGGTTCGGAATTACCCCAACAGCGCGAACACCTGGGGCACGGTCGTCGCCATGAATAACGCGAACGGTCCACAGGCCGCGACGCAGGAGTTGCAGACGTTGATCGGTCAGCTCGGCCCGAACGAGCCCCTGTGCCTGTCAGCGCATGGCAATGACGAGGAGATCGGCGATGAACAGTCTGGAGGGAACAACTGGGGATGGTCGGTCAATGACATCGCGGGCATTTTGAGAAACTCTGCCCCGGCTGGGTACTCGGGTCCCATTCTCATCCATGCCTGCATGGAGAAGGTGGAGAACTTCACAGCTCGGCTGGCGCTGGCGCTCGAGGGGCAGAACGTCCTGAACGGTGTATGGATCTATGGCACCAACCGTGACATGGATTGTTCCGAGGGGTATCCACGCCCGACCAAACTGGATGACAACGCCGCGCTGCAGAGCACCCGGGTCGGTTCGCAGAGCACCCGGGGCAGTTGACACGTGCCGGCGGGGGTCTCTTAGCGGCCCCCGCCTCCTGCTTCACGCCGCGCCCCGGGAAGGCACGCGCTTCCCGTGCCATCCCGAAGCGTCTGGCTTTCCGGCCTACGTGGCCGCCTGGGGCAGATCGGACACCAGGCGAATGGAGGCAGTCAGTTCGTTGAGCTGGAAGTGGGGGCGGAGGAACACCACCGCGCGGTAGTTGCCAGGGTGACCCGGTACCTCGGTGACGTCCACCCGCGCCTCGCGCAGCGGCTGGCGGGCCTTGATGGAGAAGGACGCGTTCTCATTGATCTGCACGTACTGGCTGATCCACCGGTTGAGGTAGTCGGAGATCTCCTGCCGAGAGGCGAAACCGCCAATCTTGTCGCGCATGATGACCTTGAGGTAGTGCGCGAAGCGCGAGGCGGACAGGAGATAGGGAAGCTGGGAAGACAGCTCCGCGTTGGCGTTGGCCTGGGGCGTGTCGTAGCGGCGGGGCTTGTTGGCCGTCTGCGAACCGAAGAAGGCCGCGTAGTCGGTTCCCTTGCAATGACACAGGGTGATGAAGCCCAGGTCGCTCAATTCCTTCTCACGCCGGTCGGTGATGGCCACCTCGGTGGGGCATTTCTGGGCGATGTCTCCCTCGTCGGTGCGGAACGTATGGGTGGGCAGCCCCTGGACGATGCCACCTCCCTCCACCCCGCGGATGTTGGCGCACCACTGGTGCTGGGCGAAGGCGGAGGTGATGCGCAGGCCCAGGGCGTATGCCGCGTTGCCCCACAGATACTTGCGGTGATCGCGGCCATCCACGTCTTCCCGGTAGCCGAAGCCGTCCACGGGCACCGTGTCCTCACCATAGGGCAGCCGCGCCAGGATATGGGGCAGCACCAGCGCCACGTAGCGGGCGTCCTCCGAGTCCCGGAAGCTGCGCCAGCGGATGAGCTCGGTGCTCTCGAAGATGCGCGCCAGGTCTCTCGGGGCACCGATGTCCGTGAAGCTGTCCAGGTCGAACAGTGAGGGACTGGCCGCGGTGATGAAGGGTGCGTGGGCGGCGGCGGCCACGCGGGAGATGGACTCCAGCAGCGCCACGTCCCGCGGAACGCGGCCGAACTCATAGTCGCCGATGAGCACCCCATAGGGCTGTCCGCCGAAGGTGCCGTACTCCTCCTCGTAGACCTTCTTGAAGAGGGCGCTCTGGTCGAACTCGGGCGCCCGCTCCAGGTCATCCAGCAGCTCCTTCTTGGTGGCGTGCAGGACCCGCAGCTTCAGGTTCGTCCCTGTCTCGGTGCCATGGACCAGCATGTGCAGCCCCCGCCAGGAGGCCTCCAGCCGCTGGAAGGACTCGGTATGGAGCACCTCGTCGAGCTGCGCACCCAGCAGCTCGTCGATGCGGGCGATGCGCTGGTTGATGAGCGCGACCAGGTCCACGTCGCTCGGGATGGACTCGGTGGTGAGTGCCTGGTCCACGAGCTCGCTCACCAGCTCGCGGGCGCGGGGCTGCTGGCTGTCATCGCGCGCCAGCCTGCCCTCCTCGATGATGCGCGCCAGCAGTCCCTGCTCCGGCTCCGCCACCGCGGCCTGTACTCCCTGCGTCGCTTCTTGCGTTTCTTCCTCGAACATCTCTCTCTCCGTGTGGGATATGGGTGGATGGATGGGACCGGGTGCTCACGGCTCGCGCTTCGTCGCCAGCTCGGACTGGAGCGCCTGGAGCCGGGCCCTGTCGGCCAGCGAGGACCGCAGCACGTCCGCCAGCGCGTCATTGCCGTCCAGCTTGGCGATCAAGTCCACCAGCCGCTGGCGCGACTCCAGGAGCTTGCGCAGGGGCTCGATCTGCTCGACGAGCTGGCGAGGGTGGAAGGAGTCGATGCTCTTGAAGCGCAGCTCCACGGCCATGCGGCTGTCACCGTCACGGAGCTTGTCCGGCACGGACAGCCGCAGCAGAGGGCCGATAGCGGCCATGACATGGTCGAAGTTGTCGCGGTCGACCTCCACGAACTTGCGCTCCTTCAAGCGCGGGAGCTCCTTCTGCTGGCCAGCCAGGTCCGCGAGGACGCCAACCACCAGCGGAAGCTCCTTCTGCTCCACCGCGTCACCAATCTCCACGTCATAGGTGATCTGCACTCGCGGCGGCCGGACCCGGTCCAGGACGTGCTGGATACTTTCCTTTGCAGGCATGTCTTTCCTTCCTCTTGGCTATGTCTGGTTTTTGCTACGCACTGCGAGGATGGAGAGGGACGCGGAGAGATGTGATAGGCGTTGACTACTCGTCCACCTCCACCAGCCTTCCGCTCCGGTCCAGCCGCAGAGGAAGGGAGATGGGTTCGGTGATGGGGCCCTGCACCAGCCGGGCGGTGATCACCGCGATGGGGGAGCCTTCCTCCTCGGGAGGAAGCTGAACGGAGACCTGGAGTTGTCGCAGGCGCGGCTCATAGGCCTCCACCGCGCGGGCGATGAGCCGCTCCAGGAGCCGGGCATCCGCGGCGCTCGGGCCGAGAGGCCGCAGGTCCGGCAACCCGTAGTCCAGGGCCGAGCGCTCGTGCGGCTCGAGCGAGCTGGCCTGCTCCAGGGAGAGCGTGCAGCGGGTGTTCAGCGCGTGGGCCACCTCTCGCTTCACCGAGGCGAGCAATTCCTGCTCATCCATCCATGGGAAGCTCTCCACGTCCACCAGCCGGTCCAGCAGCGGTGCCGGGAATCCGTGTGTCTGCCTGTTCCATGACATGTCATTGCCTCACGAGGAGGGGTAGGCCTCACTGCTTCTCCGGCTTCATGCCGAGCAGGGACTGGATGGTTTCCAGGTTGGAGGAATCGGGGACGAGCTCCGCGAGGAGCTGGTGGAGTGGCATCTGGCCCCAGCTCACGGCGCGTTTGACCAGGTAGGCGACGGGACTGTGGGGCTCGGTGCGCCGCAGGTAGTCGGAGGCGAGGGTCAGGAGCTGGTACGCCTCCTCCCGGCTGCGGATGGCGCGCGGCGGCCGCCCGGTGCCCGAAGCCGCCGCGAGGGCCTCCGTGTCGGGCAGGGCCCCGGTCATTTCTCCAGGCTCCTCCCGCGAGGAATCCGCGCGCAGCGTGGCGGCCAGCGCCTGGATGTCACCGAGGACGGAGCGGGTGCGGTGGAGCACCGCGCTGGTGCGTCCCAGCCGCGAGTCGAGCGACTGCTCCAGCGCGTTGCTGGCCTCGAGCGCGGCGGCCACCTGCCGTGCGAGCGCGTCGACGGCGGAGGTGGGCATCTGGGCGGCGGTCCCCAGGAAGACGTCTCGAGTCAATGGACTGCTCGTGGCTTCGTTGGCGTTCGCTTCTCCCTCGGCCGGCGCCTCCTCGCGGGTACCCCGTTGTTTCTCGTGGTGGAGGATCCGCTGCCAGTCCGCGAAGTCATGACTCACGGCGCCGGGGGCTCGAGTCTTGACGAACGGCACCCTGGCGAGGACGAGGGGAAGCTTGTCGTCGAGCCACGCCAGGGGAGCGAGCCGGGCCTCTTCGTCACCTTCCTCGAGAGCGGGCCAGAGCGAGTCCCAGAAGCGCTCGACCAGCGCGGTGGTCAGCCGCAGTCCCCGCTCCACGCCCGGGAAGCCATGCTGTATCCCCCAGGCCTCGGTGAGCCAGGCGGCGAGCTGCAGGTCCTTTGATTCGTGTGCCAGAGCCTGTTGGCAGAGCTCGGCCACCTGGGCCCAGTTGGCGCGCTTGAGGGAGGTCTGCCAGACCCCCTGGGGCAGCGTGGGGTCATCCTCGCGGCGTGCCTCACGGATCTGATCGTAGAGCGGCTCGTAGCGCAGGCTGCGTCCCGAGGGCGCGTCGGGGGAGATCGGCCGCAGGAGCGGCTCGAGGTCCGGCGGAGCGGCGGAGAGCATGTCGTCCATGGCTAGGGGCTCGGGGAGGAAGGTGGGGGCGGAGGGTCGTCATCGAAGGGGGAGTCGCCCGCCCGGGTGGATTGGGGCGGAGGGGCATCGTCGAAGACGGTGGGCTGGGCCGGCCTGGGTGCCGGGCGGCGCCGGGCGGGAGCCTCCTTCCTCGGAGGAGGCGCCTCGGGCGGCGGTTCCGCCACCGGTTCCGCCACCGGTTCCACCACCGCCACCGGAGGCGGGACGGGAGGTTGCTCGCGGCCTCGCGCTCCCTTCCACAGCACGCCCAGGAAGAGCACCGCGAGCAGCACGCTGACGGCGAGCGCGCCCTGGAGCAGGCCGATGCCTCTCCGGTTGATGCGCGCGGCCTCTGCGTCCGGGCTGGCCAGTCCGCTCTCGGGGAAGGCCTTGCGCTCCAGCAGGTGGGTGATGAAGGCCGGCGAGCGCGGACTTCCTCCGGGACCCGTGGCGCCTTCCGCCTCGGGGTCCCCGCAGAAGTAGAGGCCGCGCAGCAGCGAGGGCTGGGTGAAGACGGAGGACTGGAAGAGGACGTCGAGCAGCCGCCGCACGGGCCCGGCCAGCGCACGCAACTCGGACGGGAAGAGGAATGCGGACTCCCGGTCCGGTTGCTTGCCGCGCCCGTCCGCGAGCAGCTCGAGCTGGAGTCCACACAACTCCCGGTGGATGACCTGGAAGGCCTCGTCCACCCAGGCGGGGGTGTAGGGCTCCTGGGGGGAGTACGGGCTGGACCACCCGAGCATCTCGTCCCGCCTGCGTGGCGGCAGCGACCGGCAGAAGGCGGTGAAGCCGGGGATGACGTCCGAGCGGGTGATGACGACGAAGACGGGCACGCGCACGCCCAGCTCGCGGCGCAGGGCCCGCAGTCCCTGGAAGAGGCCCTGGGCCATGCGCTCCAATCCGACGTCATCCAAGGCCTTGGGCCCGGTGAGGTGCGTGGCGGACACAGTCAGCATCAGCCCGTCGATGGGCCGCTGGCCGCGGACGCGTTTCAAGCGCTGGAGGACGGCCCGCCACTCCTCCGTGGGCTGTTCCGTCATGCCGGGCATGTCGAGCACGACGCCCTGATCGAAGAGCCAGACGCCCCAGCCGCCCGCCTCCATCTCCCCGCGGGTGGGCGAGCCGTAGGGTCGGCGAAGGTTGGCACCCGCGGCCAGCGAGGTGCGTCCCGAGCCGGGCTCTCCCACCATCATCAACCAGGGCACCTGGTAGCGCCGCTCCCGGTGCCGCCCGGTGGCGCCCAGCCGGTGAAGTGCCGTGTGGAGGGTCGAGGAAGGGTCGCTCATGGCCGGGTCTCCAGGTGAGAGGGAGTGATGACGGCGGGGGGAGTGGGAGGAGAGGGCCGCAGGAGGACGAGGCTGGTGGAGAGGGTGCTCACGAGCACGGCGGCGATGGCGGCACCCCAGGGCCAGCGGCGCGCGAAGCGACGATCCATCCGCTCGTCCCGGGTGTGGGCGTAGGCATCGTCCACCAGGCGGCGGGCGATGGTGTCCGGCTCCGCAGGCCGCTGGAAGACGAACAGGAAGAGCTGGCGTTGCAGATCCTGGAGCAGGGTCCCGGCCCCGAGTCCCCGGTAGCGGCCCTCGAAGCCGAGCGAGAGCGCCATCAGGTACACGAGGGCGAGTTCGGCGTGCGCTGGGTTGCGCTCGCGCAACAGCCGCTCCACGTCCGCGAAGATGCGGTCCCCGGCCTCGTGGGTGCCGAAGAGCTCGTCCTCCAGCAGGTTCGCCTGCCAGGCCTCGCGGCCGTACCAGGACGTGTGGACGAGCAGCTCATCGGCGAAGGAGGTGAGCACGTAGCGGCACTCCTCGAGGTCGCGCTCGAGGAGCGAGCCACGCGGGGTGCCCTCGGTACTGGTCTGCTGTTGGATGCGCTCGAGCAGCCGCCGCCAGATCTCCTCGACGGTGGGGCCCGGCGGGTCCTTCGCGGCGAAGCGGCTGGGGAGGGAGAGGGCCTGGAGCTGCTGGCGGAGCATGAGGAGCTCCGCGAAGAGGACGCGTGCCCTCTCGAGCAGGGGGGAGCCTCCGAGCATTTCGGAATCGGTGGGAAGGGCTGGATGTCGCATGGGAGTCAGGTGTCGTTGCGGATGAGAAGGAAGACCTCGGCGGGGGCATGCACCTCGCCCGGCTCGAGGAGGTTCTCCAGGAGAAGCCGCTCATGGGGGCGGATGAAGGTGGAGCTGGACTCCAGGGAGAACAGGAGCGAGCCGGAGCGGGGCACCAGGCCCGGGCGGCTGTCGATGAGCTCGCGGCGGGCCCCGAGCGTGCGCGTCTCGCGCATCACCCGGTGGCGGCTCTCCGAGCCGATGCGGCAGCCCGCCATCCATCCCAGCACCTGCTGGCGGGTGGTCCCGGGCCGGCCGCGCACCTCGAGCACCAGCTCCCGGTCCATCCATTTCGGGAGGAAGTGCGTGGTGAAGCCGCCCCCCTCGGACTGGAGCTGGACGCGGGTGTAGGCCTCGGAGACGCCTTGCTCCAGTGTGCTCTCGATGAAGGAGAAGACCGCCTGGAAGGAGAGCCAGGGCTCCAGGTGCTCGTAGGCGGGGAAGGCGGGAGGGATCTTGCCCTCGCCCAGGGGAGCAAGGTGGCCGGCCAGCGTGCACAGCGCCAGGTAGAGGCCGAAGGGATGGGGCATGCCCGAGCGCAGCATGGCCTCGAAGGCGGGGAGCCCGGCGACGAGCCAGCGCAGCAGTTGCTGACTCTCGGCGTGCTGCGTGGGCTCGGCGGTCCGGGCGCGCAGCTCCTCCACCACACTGGCGGCCTTCTGCCGGATGCGCAGGGTCAGCCGATCGCACCGCTCTCCGAGTGGAGAGTCGAAGGGCACCGCCAGCAGGGGTGGAAGATATTCCTCCACGAGGAAGGATTCATGGTCGCGGCGCAACTCGAGCAACGGGAGCGCGCTATAGCCGGCGGGGGGAGGGCCCGCGAACAGCTCGAGTCGTGGTTGGAGCTGGGCGATGCGCAGAGGCATGTCGCCGGTGCTCTCGTCGGCGAGCGGCTCGCTCGTGGTGGAGATGAAGCGGCTGGGGCCAGGGCCGCCTCCCGGCCCGGAGGCCACGGCCACATGCAGGCGCACCGGGCGTTGCCAGTCCACACCGTGCGGACTTCCGAGCGCGAGTTGCAGCTCGCTTCCCCTACCCGCCTGGTGGGAGACGATGAGCCCATCGGGGAGAATGGCCTCCAGCTCCAGCACCCGGAGCGTGCCCGCGAGCAACAGCGAGCGATCGTACTGGAATTGGCTCACGCCCCAGTGGAAGGGCATGGACAGGCCGAGATGGAGCTGGAGGAGCGCCTCGTAGCGGCGGTCCTGTTGTTGGAAGTGCTGAGGGGCGAGCAGCATTCCCTCGTGCCACTGCACGGCGGCGGGAAGATCGTGTGCGCGAGACATGAATGTATCCATTGGGGTCACTCGCAGTGAGTGGCGCCCATCGTGAGCGATGGAGATGGAAGCGGCAGGTTGTGACGGGTCGTGCCCGGCCCCTCGGCGTCCCCGAGCCGACTCACGGGGGATTGCGCGCCGCGCCATCCGGACAAAGAACCGTCAAATCGTCAAAACACGTCAGAACTGAAAGGGTCGATCATGATAAAATATTGCCTCCCCTACCCCAGGATCTCTCCATGTCGAAGCGGCTATTCGCAGGCGCCCCCCATGCACTTCTCACCCTGTCGTTGCTTGGCTGCGGAGGCGAGCCCCCGCCCGCGGAGGAGACACCCGTGGGGCAGGTGAACAGCGCGTTGACGCAGGTGACGAGCTTCGGCAGCAACCCCGGCAACCTGAAGATGTGGAAGCACGTGCCCGCCGACATGCCCGCCAACGCGCCCCTGGTGGTGGCCATGCACGGCTGTACCCAGACGGCCGCGGCCTACACCAACGCCGGCTGGAACGCCCTGGCCGATCAGCTCAAGTTCTACGTGATCTATCCCGAGCAACAGAGCGCCAACAACCAGAACGCCTGCTTCAACTGGTTCGAGCCGGGAGACATCGCGCGGGGCTCGGGCGAGGCGCTCTCCATCAAGCAGATGGTGGACAAGATGAAGGCGGACGTCTCCATTGATCCGAGCCGCGTCTTCGTCACCGGCCTGTCGGCGGGCGCGGCGATGTCGCACGTCATGGCCGCCACCTACCCGGACGTCTTCTCGGGGGCCGCCATCATGGCGGGCATTCCCTACAAGTGCGCCACCACGATGACCGACGCCTTCTCCTGCATGAGCCCGGGCGTGGGCAAGACACCGGACCAGTGGGCGAGCCTGGTGCGCGGCGCCTACTCCGGCTACACCGGCGCCTACCCGAAGATCTCCCTCTGGCACGGCACCTCCGACTACACCGTGAAGAACACCAACCAGGTGGAGGCCCTGGAGCAGTGGACGGCGGTGCACGGCATCGACATGACGGCGGACGTCTCGGACACGGTCGCCACCTACCCCCACAAGGTCTACAAGAACAGCGCGGGCAAGGCCCTCGTGGAGACGTATGACCTGACCGGCATGGGGCACGGCACCGCCATCGATCCGGCCACCCGGTTCCCCGGTACCTCCGTCGCGTGCGGCACCGCGGGCGCCTACATCCTGGACACCAACATCTGCTCCACGCTGGAGGTGGCGAAGTTCTTCGGGCTCGACAACTCCGACACGACCGCCCCCACGGTCAGCCTCTCCTCGCCCGCCAACGGCGCCACCGTGAGCGGCACGGTGACGCTGAGCGCCCAGGCCTCGGACAACGTGGGCATCACCGAGGTGGCGTTCCTCATCGACGGCGCCGTGGTGGGCACCGACTCCACCCCTCCCTTCACCTTCGCGTGGAACGCCACCGCCGCGGCCAACGGCATCCACACCCTGGCGGCCCGGGCCTCCGATGCCGCGAGCAATGCCACCACGTCCAGTTCCATCACCGTCACCGTCACCGGCGGCGTCTCCGACACCACCGCGCCAAGCGTGGCCCTCACCTCTCCGGCCGCCAATGCCACCCTGGCCGGCACCGTCTCCCTCACCGCCACCGCCACCGACAACGTGGGCATCACCCGGGTGGAGTTCCTCGTGGACGGCGCCGTGGTGGGCGTGGGCACGGCCTCGGGTAGCACCTACTCCTCCTCGTGGAACACCACCACGGCCACCCCTGGCGCCCACACCGTGCGCGTCCGGGCCTCCGATGCCTCGGGCAACACCACCACCTCCGCCGCCATCACCGTCACCGTGGACCAGAACTCGGCGCGCTTCACCGAGACCTTCTCCACCAACGGCCCCGACAAGACGGGCTGGACCCTGACCGAGTGGGCCCTGGACACCAGCGATCAGACGGGAGTGAGCGGGAGCAAATCCATCCTCGGCTCCGCCACGCCCTCCTTCAACACCGTCACCCGCACCGCCAGCGTCACCGTGGCCCTGTCCAGCGCTCCCACGCTCACCTACTGGCGCAAGCTGGATCTCTCCGGGGCCAATACCCTGGCATCGGTGTCCTTCAAGGTCGTCGTCAACGCCGGCAGTGACGTGGTGGTGGACTCCGTCACCAAGGGCCTCGGCACCGTCACCGAGTCCACCTGGACGCAGCGCGCCAATATCGATCTGTCCGCCTACGCCAACCGCACCGTCACCCTGAAGTTCATCGTCTCGGCCACGGACACCGCCTCCACGGTCAGCCGCGCCAGGGCCTGGGTGGACGGCATCTCGATCTCGCGAGCTGGCACGCAGTGATTCGGCTCCACCTGTCGCCTCCCTTCGCCGCCTGAGCTCGAGCACCGAAGGGAGGACCTGTCGGAGCAACCCTCTGCCCCGGGGGCTTCGCGGACACCGGGCCGCCGTCTATCCTCGGCGGCATGTCGAACTCCCCGCAGGTCCGTGTCGCCGTCGTCCAGGCGGCTCCCGTGCTCTTCAATCTCGAGGGAACGCTCGAGCGCGTCGCCTCGTGGACCGCCCGCGCCGCCAACACCGGCGCGCGCCTCGTGCTCTTCCCGGAAGCGTTCATCCCGGCCTATCCCCGCGGACTCGGCTTCGGCTTCATCGTGGGCAGCCGGAGCGATGCCGGCCGCCGACTCTGGCAGCTCTACAACGAGCAGTCCGTGGAGCTCCCCGGTCCGGCCATCGAGCGCCTCGGAGGCATCGCCCGCGCGCACGGCGTCTTCCTTTCCATCGGCGTCATCGAGCGGGATCGCCTCACGCGCGGCACGCTCTACTGCACGCAGCTCTACTTCGGGCCCGAGGGCGCGCTGCTCGCCAAACACCGCAAGCTCAAGCCCACCGGCTCCGAGCGCCTCATCTGGGGCGAGGGCGATGGCAGCACGCTCTCGACGGTGGACACGCCCTTCGGCCGCATCGGTGGGCTCATCTGCTGGGAGAACTACATGCCGCTCGCGCGGGCGGCCATGTACGCCAAGGGCGTCGACATCTACCTCGCCCCGACCGCGGACAGCCGCGACACGTGGCAGGCCACCATGCGCCACATCGGCAACGAGGGCCGGTGCTTCGTGCTCGGGTGCAACCAGTTCGTCACCCGCGACATGTACCCGCCCGAGGTCCTCCGCGAAGAGGCCCTCCCCGCCGAGACCCCGCACATCATGTCCCGGGGCGGCAGCGTCATCATCTCCCCGTTCGGTGAGGTACTCGCGGGCCCGCTCTGGGGCGAGGAGGGCGTGCTGACGGCCGACCTGGACCTCGGGATGCTGACGCGGGCGCGGCTCGACTTCGACCCCTGTGGCCACTACGGCCGACCCGACATCTTCCGCCTGGAGGTGGACGAGCGCGAGCGGCCCGGTGCGACGTTCCTCCGGCAGGAGGCTCCCGGGGACGCGGTCTCCCCCCTGCCCGCGCGCAGCAGATAGAGAGTGGATATCCGCCACCGTAAATACAACACCGCCCGGAGTGGGTCCGTGACGGCACTCCTCGAGGGAGATACCTGCGTCAAATAACAGTCGTGGGCTGGTGAGCCTGCCCCTGGCGTTCTAGTGACGCGGTGGCCGCGGCGCCCGTTTGCTCCGCGCTCCCATCGCTCCAGACGCGGCGGCCCGCAGGATGCGGCGGAAGGTGGGGCATTCCACGTGGCTCGGCGCGGGGCAGGCAGCGGCGTGCCGTAGGCCGTCGCGCATGGCGCTGAGTTCTCGGATCGTCCTGTCGAGTTCCTCCGCCTTGGCCGCGAGCATCTGTCGGTCGATGCGCGGCCGCCCGTCCGGAGCGAACATCAGCGCGATCTCATCGAGAGAGAAGCCGGCGGCGCGCCCCAGTGCGATCAGCGCCAGCCGTTCCAGCACACCGGGCTCGAACAGACGGCGCAGGCCCCGCCTGCCGATAGAGGCGATCAGCCCCTTTTCCTCATAGAACCGCAGCGTCGAGGCGGGAACGCCGGACCGCCGCGCCACCTCGGTGATGTCCAGGTCTCTCACGCTCTTGACCTCAAGTCGACTTGAACTGGCACAGTACTGCTATTCGATTCTCGAAGGCACTCGAAAGGAGCTGATCATGAATGTCGCGCACCAGGGCGATGACGGGCAGACGACGCTTTGGAATGGCCCCGCCGGACGCGCCTGGGTCGAGACGCAGGAGTTGCTCGACCAGATGTTCAAGCCGCTAGAAGACCTGCTCGTCGAAGCGGCCCTGGCCGGCGCCGGGCACCAGGTGCTCGACGTCGGCTGCGGTACGGGCGGCACGACGCTCGCCGTCGCGCGGCTGCTCGGCGCGAAGGGCCGCTGCACCGGCATCGACATTTCGGAGCCGATGATCACCGCCGCCCGGGCCCGCGCCGAACGGGAAAGCACGCCAGCGAGCTTCATCCGCGCCAACGCGCAAAACCACGCCTTCGAGCCCGCCAGCTTCGACATGATCATTTCGCGCTTCGGCGTCATGTTCTTCGACGACTTCGTCCGGGCCTTCGCGAACCTGAGGCAGGCCGCGAAGGATGGCGCCGAATTGCGGTTCGTCGCCTGGCGGAGTCCCTCGGAAAATCCGTTCATGACGACGGCCGAGCGCGCCGCGGCACCGCTGCTGCCGAACATCCCCGCCCGCCAGCCAGACGCGCCGGGGCAGTTCGCCTTCGCGGACCAGCGCCGGGTCCACCGCATTCTGGAGGAAAGTGGCTGGGCCGAGCTCGACATCCGGCCGATCGATGTGACCTGCACCCTGCCCGAGAAGGAGTTGGTCCGTTACCTGACCCGGCTCGGCCCCCTCGGTCTGATTCTTCACGAGGCGGACGATCGGACTCGCACCCAGGTCATCGAAACGGTCCGCGCCGCGTTTGAGCCCTATGTGCACGGAGCGGAAGTCCGCTTCAGTGCTGCCTGCTGGATGGTCGGCGCCCGAGCGCCGTCCGCGTTGCTCGGCAGGTAGGAGCCGTCTCCGAGGCGAACGGTTACCCGACCGTGCGCCCTGAACCATCGACGCCGGTTCCGGGGGTCCCGGCGAGCAGGAGCCGGGCCCTTCGTGCCTTCCGCCACCCGCGAACCACGGCCTCGGCAGCATACTCGCCCTTCCTGAAAACCCTTTCGGAGAAGGCGCGGAAAAATCCGATTCCAGGGAACAGCGCCCCGACAACCAGGCACCGAGCCATCCTCCGTGCACGGGAAGATGGGACAAGCTGCGGGTGTCTGTCTGGAGGATGTCCCTTGCAATAGCGCACACATCACGAGAGGCGTGCATGAAGAGAAATCTGGTTTCGGGCGGTGCGGGTCTGAGCGGATGGCGGAGCCTGTGTATGGCGGTCCTCTACCTCACGCTCCTCGGCGGATGCGGTGGCATGGAGGAGTCGTACCCTCCCGAGGAGCCCTCCATGACCGGGGAGACCGAAGCCACCACGCCGGAGGTGGAGAGTGTGGAGGCGCCGCTGGCCTCGCCCGTGGCCACGAATGGCAAGCTTCAGGTGGTGGGCAATCAGATTCGGAACCAGAATGGCGTGGCCATCCAGCTCAAGGGGATGAGCCTCTTCTGGAGCCAGTGGGGCGGCACGTTCTACAACGCCTCCGTCGTCAACTCGCTCGCGGACAACTGGAAGACCACCGTGGTGCGCGCCGCCATGGGGGTGGAGAGCGGCGGCTACCTCACCAACCCCGCGGCGGAGAAGGCCCGGGTGAAGACCGTCGTCGACGCGGCCATCGCCAAGGGCATCTACGTCATCATCGACTGGCATGATCACAACGCCACGCAGCACACCGCGCAGGCCAAGGCATTCTTCACGGAGATGGCGCAGCTCTACAAGAACACCCCCAACGTCATCTTCGAGATCTTCAACGAGCCAGATGGCGAGTCCTGGAGCGAGGTGCGAGCCTACGCCGTGGAAATCATTGGAGCCATCCGCGGCGCCGGTGCCCCCAACCTCGTGGTGGTGGGCACGCCAACGTGGTCGCAGGACGTGGACGTGGCCGCTGGCAACCCCATCACCCAGTACCCCAACGTGGCCTATTCGCTGCACTTCTACGCGGGTACGCACAAGCAGTTCCTGCGTGACAAGGCGGCCACGGCGCTGAACAAGGGCATCGCCCTGTTCGTGACGGAGTTCGGCACCTGCGACGCGTCCGGCAACGGCAACCTCAACCTCGCCGAGACCCAGCTGTGGATCGACTTCATGAACAGCCGCAAGCTGAGCTGGGCCAACTGGTCGCTCAACGACAAGGCCGAGACCGCCTCCGCGCTCGTCACCGGCTCGAGCACCACTGGGAACTGGCCCAGCTCGGCCCTCACGCAATCCGGCGCCTTCATCAAGCAGAAGCTGTTGCAGTAACCCGAGACGGGCGGGGGCGGGACTCCTCGAACCGGCCACCGCGGCCGACGAAGCGCTTCGCCCCCGCCCGTCCATCCAGCTCCAGCACGCTCGGAGGTGGTGAACGGACCCACTGCCATCTTTCCTATACTCCCGGAAAGCGGAAGGCCTTCTTCGAGGCGATTCGCCGTGGAGTTCCGGTATCCTCTGGGCCATGTCCGATCTCGAAAATCGCGCGCGTCATGCCCGCACGCTTCTCTTGAGCCAGCGCCATGGCGTGCTCGCGACCATGAGCCTCGAGCTGCCTGGCTATCCCTTCGGGTCGATTACCCCCTACACTCTCGACCATGCCGGCGCGCCGCTGATTCTCATCAGCACCCTGGCCCAGCACACGAAGAACATCCAGGCGGACGCGAAGGTCTCCTTGACGATTCACGATGCGACGAATCCAGACCCGCAGGCCGCCCAGCGCCTGACCTGGGTCGCGGATGCCAAGCCCGTACCGCTCGACGAAACCACCGCTCACGCCCGGTACCGTGCTTATTTCCCCCGATCGGCGGACTACCTCGACACCCACGACTTCGAGCTGTACCGACTCGTTCTGGTACGCGCCCGCTTCATTGGCGGGTTCGGGCGGATCTACTGGCTGGAGCGCGATGAATTGCTCGTCGCCAATCCCTTCGCCCAGAGCGAAGCCGACATCGTCGGGCACATGAACGAGGACCACGCCCACAACCTCAAGGCCTACTGTCAGGCCTTCAAGGGGGTCTCGGCGGAAAAGGTCGCCATGCAAGGCATTGATGCCGATGGCTTCGATGTGCTGGCGGATGAGCACCCCCTGCGCTTTACCTTCGACCAACCGATCGCGACACCGGATGAAGCGCGTGCCGCCATGGTGCGCCTGGCGAAAGCAGCCCGACAGTCCCTGAAGGGCTGACCCGGGACATCGCGAAGGGGTGTCCCGCGAAAGGGGAGAATCGAGGGGGGAGCCCGTGCCCCCCGCCGTTACACCACTCGAGGCAGTGCGAGCGGGATGAGCGCGGAGGGCGGGTCCACCATGTGGAGGACGCGCATCGTGCGCTGATGCGCGTCTGGATCGAAGGTGGCCCGGAACATGACCCTGTCTCCCAGGAGGCTGTTGAGCCTCATGGTCAGACGCTCCATGGCGCTCACGTTCTCCAGGGTGCACCCGGGCACGCGCAGGTCCTCGCCGGCCGCCGTGAGCCAGGGGCCCATGACGAGCTCGTCGAACCGCTTCTGCGAGGTCTTGCCCTCCTGGGCCATCTGCCGCCCAAGCTCGAGCGCCGACAGCAGGCTCACCGTCATTCCCTGCCCGTAGACGGGATTCAAGGCACACAGCGCATCACCCATCGTCACCAGGTTGTCGGCCTGGAACGCGGGCCGCAACACACGCGTGCCCGCCATCCTTCGGAAGCAGCGGATGGGGCCCACGAACTCGGCCTGGGACAGCACCTGGGCCACACAGGGATCTCGCAGGGAGCGCGCGTACTCCAGGAAGCCCTCCCTGTCTCCTGGAGGCATCTCGTGGCCGGCGCCAACCATCATCGCCAGGTGGAACCCATCCTCGATGGGATTGATGCCACCTCCGCGCAGGTGATGGGGCGCACACACCTGCACGTAGGCCTGCCGGAATGGCAGACGCTCCGCGTGGGGGATGCGCACCACGCACGTGGCATAGCTCGCCCGCGCATCCACCTTCTCGAGCACCGCCCGCGAGCGGAAGGGACCGTTGCGCCCCGAGGCATCCACGAAGAGCGAGGCCTCCACCTCTCGCCCATCACTCGCCTTCACCGCCAGGATGCGGCGCCGCGAGGAGTCCCACCGGAACGTCCCGGCCTCGAAACGCTCGATGAGCTCGATTCTCGGATTGCCCGCCAGGCGGGCGCGGACCGTCTTCTCCAGGAGCCTGCGGCTGCACAGACGCGAGGTGATGTCCGAAGGGGGGCGCGGGAAGGCCCCGAAGCGTCCCACCCAGTAGCAGTTCGCACCCCAGTCGACCTCCACGGCCCCGGCCCGGATGAGCGCCTCGCCAATGCCCGGGAAGAGCTCATTGAACGCCAACCAACCGCGCCGCATCAGCACGTGGAGGTGATCCACCTGCGGCACGCCCTCGCGCTCGTGTGCCACGTCCTGGCCATCCCTATCCACGAGCAGGACGCGCTCGAAGTGCTGGGACAGGACGTGCGCCGCCGACAAACCCGCGATACCACCGCCAATCACTACCGCTCTCGACATGACAAAGGCTCCTTGGGCTCGTTCGTCTGTATCCAGACCCCGCGCCAGCGTCATCACCCGGGAGGGGGAGAGCGCACTCCCCTCCCAGGGTTCCTCCATGTGCCAGATTCCCTCCATGTCCACGGCGCTCCCTGGGGAGTGCCTTGACCAGTCTACCCCCCGTTACGAGGAGCGCGCTGGCGCCCAGATGGCGCCGTGGGCATCCGGCGCGTCCGAGGACGCTTGCGCCGTATAGAAGTAGGCCGCGACCGCGGCTCGACCACGTCCCTCCGGACACGCCAGCGGGGATGGGTGGCCATGCCAGTGGTCATCGCCATGGGCCATCACCACCAGCCGATCGAGGAGCGGAGCGATTCGGGTCTCGCACCTGGAGAGCTCGGCATTCCACAGCTCGAGGTCGCCACCCCAGGCGGGTTCCCAATCGGGGTTGAGGTAGTAGAGGACGGTGAGCCGCCGCGAGAGCCCACGGTAGCGATCACGGTTGAAGTCCGCGTGAAGTGCCAGATGACCCCCACGAAGCGTGAGGTGCAGCCCGGCACCCCGGAAATGAGGATCCGCGATGAGCCCCTGAACTCCGGTGAGTGACTCCAGGAAGTCGAGGAACGACATGCTCGAGAACTCCGAGAGCAGGTGTCGCAGCGCTCCGTGCACACCTTCGAACGCCTTGCGCTGAAGCTGTCCCAGGCGCGCCGCCTGTTCCTGGTAATCGCGCCGCATCCAGTTGGCCTCGGATGCGCCCGGGAAGACCCCTGCCAGTCCGGACGCGAGTCGCGCGCCCAGGAAGCCATCGATGACGACGTGAGGATAGGGCCGTGCGGCGCCGTAGGTGTCACGATGGGCCAGCGCGAGCGAGCGGAGCGCCGTACGGGAAAGGAAGAAGCTCGGACCCGACAAGGGGCCTTCTTCGAAGGTCGCGACGCTCACTAGAGGCCTCTCTCCGCTTGAAGTTGCTGACCTTCAATGATGCGCGCGCCACGGAGCGAGTTGCTGGAGGATGTTCACCGTGGCCACCGCAGCGGTGGAAGGGGTGAGCGCCGTGTCCGCGATACCGGACACTACGCGGGTGATGTCGTGGTCCACCAGACCCTCTCGCGCCCAGGTGCCCACCGTGGGCGCGGTGATGTAGACGGAGTAGGCATGGTGCCCCGACCCGGGCCGCTCTCCGATGAGGTGCAGGAGGGCCCGGTGCGAACGCTTGTCCGGCAGCGAGCCGAACAGCACCTCGCCAATGTGGTAGCCGGCGCGTACCCGTCCCCGCGTCACCACGATGGGCTGGGGCGCCACCTTGTAGCCCGCGGCCGTCAGCTCCGTGCGCACCCGCTCCAGGTAGGGCGCGAGGTGCCCCTCGTCCGTGAGCGCCCAGGCGTTGAGCCCATCCGAGATGACGAGTTGCACGTCGTACTGGCCCGCCTGCGCGTCCCGTAGCGCCCGCAGCGAGGCCAGTGAGGACTTGGAGAGCTGCTCTCCCGAGGGCGGGTGGAGGATGTAGTCCACGCGATCCTTGGAGCGGGTGGCCACCGCCACCGCACCGGGCAGGGTATCGGTGAAGGTTCCAGGCAACTCGGCGAAGAGGCTCTTCTTCGCGTCCTCGTAGAGGGCGCGGATTTCGTGCTCCAGTGGAGGGTTGAGTTCCCACGCGCTGGCGCCGTGGCCCTCGGCGAGCCACACACCCCGCGCGCGCACCTCCACCATCCGCGCCCGACCCTCCGCGAGGATGTCCTCGTTCGAGCGCACGTCGCCCTTGTGCCTCCGGTACTGGAGGTACACCCAGGTGGGGTCGCCGAAGTGCTCGGTGGGTCTGCCGCCCTCGTCGATGACGCCGAGCCGCTGGAAGAAGGCCCACATCCGGTCATCCACCTTGTAGCCGAACCGCTCGCGCAGGCGGACGTGGTCCTGGAACGCCGTGGTCAGGTAGTTGAGCATCGGGTCGTTCTTGGTGGGCAGCGCCATGAGGTAGGCCGGGTTGGCCGGCATGAGCTGCTCCAGGCACCAGTCGAGGTCATCCAGGTCGACCTCCATGTGCAGGGTGGAGCAGACGTCGAGGCCAATCGTCAGGCCATGCAGCTTGCCCATGACGAGATCCTCGAGGCAGCAGCGCACGAGCTGCTCGCGGGTGCGGAACACCTCGGGGCCGATGAAGCCGGCGACGTCGTTGAGGTGCACCCAGGGCGCGGCGGGTTCACCAGCCCCGCGCCGCGCCCGGGCCACGCACTGCTGGAGCACACGCGCGAAGCCGTACTTGCGCGACTCGTGCACCACCATGTCGAAGCCCTCGCCGTGGCCGTTGGTGCCGTCGGCGCCCTGGCCCGTCTCGAAGTACAGGCCATACCTGCCGGTGCGCTTCGCCGCGTGCGCCAGCATCTTGGCCAGGGTGATGTCGAACGTCTGGTTGGCGCCCTCGGTGCCGCCGAGGCTCTGGAACCACAGAGCCGTGGAGCCGGGCTCCCGCTTCTCCACCTCGGCCTGGATGTCGATGTGGGACAGCACGCAGTGGGGCATCACCTCCGCGAGGCCGAACGTCTCCAGGGTGTCGCGCAGCACGTTCTCCACCGTGCGCACGGACTCCACCTCGCTGGAGACGGGGTTGGTGCCCAGCACCACGTCCCCCACGGCGAAGGCCCAGCCGTTGAAGACCTGCCAGCGAATGTCGTCCGGGTGGTCCGTGGGCGAGTTGGGTTGGAGGCGCGCGCCCAGGTAGCCCCTGGCGCCCACCTTGCTGCCTGGCAGCGGGTTGAAGACCTTGCGGCTGACGGCGATGAGCGCCTCGTTGCTCAGCAGCTTCACCACGCAGGCGATGAGGTCGCTGCTCAGCCCGGTCATGCAGGACTTGATGGCCTCCTCCGGTTGGTCGAGGAGGAAGTCCACGAGGTCGCTCATCTTCCAGCCGTCGAGGGTGGCGGCCCTCGCCGGGTCCACGCCCTGCTCGATGAGCGTGAAGAGACCATCCGCGAAGAGCGGGTGGGCGCGCAGCTCGCCGAGGCGGGTAGCGCGCAGCAGGAGTCGTGCATTGGCGCGCGAGGTGGCATCCGCGGCGGCCAGTCCCGCGGCCTCGTCGCCCTCCTTGTGCTCGTTGGCCGCGCCGATGAGCTGCCGGTAGAGGGGCAAGTCGAAGCCACCTCGGGTGCGCGCGAGGTAGCCGAAAACGCTCTCCCCCGCATCCACCGAGGGGATGTATACGCCCGGCGGGGGCGCGGACGGGTGGTCCTCCTCCTGACTCCCCAGGAGAGCGATTGGCGGGCCGCGTCGTCCCTCGAGCGCCAGAGCGAGGACTCGTGGCGGCGCACGCCGAGGCTCCATCCGATACATCGTCTTCATAGGGCCACCCCTCTGTGGACCAGAACGGGCCGCTGGGGTGCCGGTGCGGAGAGCCGCTCCAGCACGACCTCGCCACTCCCGGCCAGGATGCACACCTCTTCAACAGGGCCCCCACGCGGCCTATTCGCTGGTGCTCAATCACTCGCCTGGCCAACACCTCGGGCGTGCGCGCGGCGAAACCCCAGTGGTGTCAATGGCTACCACCCCGCTCAACCCCTGACTCAGGGGTGAGGCTTGCAGTGGCCGAGGAAGCGGACCAGCTCCGTGTGGAACCACTGGGGCGAGTCCAGCATCAGGAAGTGACTCGCGTGCGGCAGCACGGAGCGGGAGAGCGTGGGCCGCTGGGCCACCAGCGTCTCCGGGCCGGTGGCCGCCACCAGCGCGTGGGTGGGTCCCGTGAAGCGCTCGAAGGCCTCGTTCGGGTCGTGGCTGTAGAGCGACGCCAGGTTACCGGCGATGGCCTCCCGGCGCGAGGTACGTAGCGTCTTCATCACCAGCCCGCGCGTCGTCTCCTTCGCATTGAGGAGCAGCGGCGTGAGCCAGTGCTCGTGGAAGGCGCCATACTTCGCTCCGCTGAAGTTCTCGAGCCAGGCGTCCGCGTCGGCCTTCGGGACGCGGCGGAGATCTCCCGCCGCCTCGACGTAGAGGAGCCCGGCGAGCCGCTCGGGGTAGTACGCGGAGAAGGCGCCGGCCACCGCGGCGCCGAAGCCGTGGCCCACCAGGACGAACTTCTGGGGGAGGAGCGCGTCGGCGACGGCGGCGACATCCTCCACCGCCGCTTCCACGCCAAAGGGGCCATGGGCGCCGCCGCTCTCGCCCAGCCCGCGCAGATCGAAAGAGACGCTGCGGGTCGCCAGGCCGTGCTGCGTCTCCGCCCAGTGCGTCCGGTCGGCGGCGAGGTCATGCACGAAGAGGACGGGGATGCCGCCGTCTCCTTCGGTTGTCGCCATCAATCGTCCCACCGGTCCGGGGACGGTCACCATCGTCGGGTCCTTGTGCTTCATTCGCTCCGCTCCCGGCCCCCGTACGGGCACTGCCCGTCCGCCCCTCCGCGCTGTTCGCAGCGCCAGGGCCTTCCCCCGAGTCTGCGCTACTTCCAGGGACGGCGTGGGGCGGCCGGTTGCTGGCGTCCAGCAAACGTTCAGTGGCGTGGAAAGCCCCCGTCGGGCCCAGACGCTGTCGGAGAACGGCACCGGGAGACGTTCGCCGTGCTGGTGGAGCGCTACCTGACACGGCGCACCAGCTTCTGCGGGGTAACCGTTCACCGGCTCAGACAGGAAGAGAAGCCTGAGTGCTGGTGGCGAATGGGAGGAGGGAAGGCAAAGGCAGCCCGCGGCGATGTGCGTAGAGGAGGTCAGAGAGGTACTCCAACACATTGCGTCGTTGCAGGCCGAGAGTTGTCACGGCCGTCAAAATCCGCTCCACGAAGCGGCTACCTTCGGGCGACTGCGTCCCGAAGCTCGTCTTCCTGTACAGGACGCAAGGGCGGATAAGCCTCTCCGCGAAATTGTTGGTCGGCTCCAGGCCTTCCACGTGGACGAATGTCCACATGGCCTCCTCGAGCCGGAGAATCTGCTTCGCGATGCCGGCCGTCTTCTCCTCGGCACCCACCTCGGCCTCACGGAGCAGACGTCCCACCTTCTGCTCTACCTCTTTCATCCGGCGCTCGAATGCTTCACGTGCCAGCGTCCCATCCCGCACGCGGTGCCACCACTTGAACATCCGGTTGCGCTCGTCCATGAGTTCCTGGCCGATTCGGGCCCCCTCACCACCCCTGTCGATGAAGCCCTGGAAGTCCCTGGTGAGGTGGCTCCAGCACAGCTGTCGCAGGGCGGTGTCGTACCAGTTGTACGCGCTCCAGCGGTCGGTGGTGAGGAAGCCCGCGAAGTCCGTCCCCAGCAGCGCCTTGGCCACTTCACTGCCCCGGCTGGAGGTGATTCGGAATACCGCGACGAGCGCGGTGGCCGCCACCCACAGCCAGGCGCGGTGGTGGCTCCCCTCTCCCTTGCCCTCGTACCAGCCTGTTTCGTCCAGGTTGGCAGCGTCCTGGTCGCGCACGTACTCCTCCGCCTGTGCGACTGGGGCTGACAAGGCATCGCTCATTTCCTGCTCACGGTCGCGGATGGCGCCCAGCGACAGCTTCACTCCCAACAGGTCCGAGAGCGCCTCGCGAACCAGCCGCTTGGAGAGTCTGTACTTGCCCACCAGCAGGCACAGCATCGCCGACAAGCGCTCGCCAAACACAGGGCCGGCGGCTTCGGGCGTGAGCAGGGCCTTGTTCAGCGTGCCGCAATGCGCGCACTCCAGCGCAGGGCACCGCAACTCGCAGTGAGCGGTGGTATCTCCACCAACTGGTGCCGGAACACTTGCTGCTGCCCGCCCTCCAGCTTCTCGTCGCACCTGGCGCACCGCTCCGGGGCGGGCACGTCGATGAATCGGTTGACTTGCTCCGGCGGCAGCAGCTCCCGCTTGTGGTACTCGTGGCCGGGTTGGCCACCTGGACGGCGCCCCGTGGGCTTTCTGGGCGTCCGTCTTACTCCAGCAGGGTCCGACGACGGAGGCTTGGAGGAGTTGGTGGAATTCCGCTTCCACGATGCGGGCGTCCCGCGCGGCCACCTGCGCTTCCAGCTCCGCGATACGAATGCGGGCGTTTGTGGGGACCACTTCCATCATGGTACTGATACACTACGCCTCACGTCATGACGTCCAGCCCCACTTCTGCGGTCGTACCCATCCTATCCACGCCTCAACCCATCCCACCGCATCCTTCTCCTTGGTCGGCATCAACAACGTCGCGCCCCCGACACAGGCCCGCCATCCTTCGAACTGCGCATACCCGTCCGGATGCATCAACCCGGTGAACGGTTACTCCAAGATTTGTCGGGAGAGCGGCTCCGCTGGAAGATTCTACCCCAAATGGGTCAGGGATTGGTGAACGCTCAGGGCTCGGGGGACTCTCTCGGCCATGCAATCCCTTGCGGAACTCATCGAGCGGAATCGAGAGTCGCTGCTCCTGCGCTACCGCGAGGAGGCCAGCCAGCTCCCGTCCGCCAGGGAGGTGCGCCCCGAGGATGTCCTCGACAACCTCCCCGAGTATCTCGCGACCCTGAGCGCTCCCTGCCGAGGCGCGGGGACCCTGGCTACACCCGCCGGTGTCTGGAAGAAGCTCACCTCCGACAGTCCGTCTTCGGAGAGCGCTCACCCGAGCACATCCCGCCCGGTCTCAGGGCACCGCAGCTGCGTGAGGCGCACTTCCGCCTGGCGATCGAGACCACTGGACTGGGGACGTGGGACTACGACCCCATCACCGGAATGGTGCACGCGGACGAGCGCTGCCTGCACCTGCTCGGCCTGCCTCCGGATGCCACCTTGGACTACGCCGTCCACCTCTCCGCGCGGCACCCGGAAGACCGTGAGCGAGTGCATCACGTGGTGCAGCACTCCGTGAGTCCGGCCGGTGGCGGTGGACCTCCACGAGGAGGAGCAGGAGATCGTCCTCGTGGTGACGAACCAGGGCACGCCCATCCCCGAGTCGCTGCTGCCCCATGTCTTCGATCCCTTCCGCCGCGCCGCGGACAGCTCGCGCCAGGGGTTGGGCTTGGGGCTCTACATCGCGCAGCAGATCGTCCTGGCCCACGGCGGCTCCATCACCGCGAGCTCCAGCCCGGACGCGGGCACGACCTCCTCCGTGCGGCTGCCCCGCGGCTCCGTCCCGTCCTGAAGCCCGGGCCTGATGTCACGGGTGCTTGCCGTGCCCGCCTGGGCCAAGGCGCCCCCACCCCTGTGGCCAGGAGCCGTAAAGAATCCATGATATTCCTGTCATTCATGGCTCTAATGGACTATCATCCGCGCTTTCTCGGGGCTTGAGCGGCAAGCAAGGAAAACTGAAGGGCTTGCATGAAGAGGTCTGTCCTCCGGGGCGCTTCGGCCCTGGGTGTCAGCTCAATCGCCAGGGGGAGGGGAATATCCAAATGAGAGACACTCGAGTTCGCGCAATCAGCCCGGGAGCCTGGATGGGTCTGCTGGGTTTATGTCTGATGATGGGGTGCATCCCTCCAGAGGAGTGGGGCACGGAGGACGCGGGGCCTTCGAGGATTGAAGCCGCGTTGACTCCGCCGCCGCTCGGGCACGAGCAGGTCGCGGCCGGCGCCGCCCATTCGCTGATGTTGCGCTCCGACGGCACGGTGTGGGCCTGGGGCGACAACACCTATGGCCAGTTGGGCGATGGCACGGGCATCACCCAGCGCCTCCCCGTGCGGGTGCAGTCCCTCGACAGCGTGGTGGCCCTGGCGGTCGGCTACCAGCACTCGTTGGCCCTGCGCTCCGACGGCACGGTGTGGGCATGGGGCGACAACTTCTTCGGCCAGTTGGGGGATGGCTCGGATGCCCAGAGCCAGGTACCCATCCAGGTGTGGAGCTTGAACGGCGTGGTGGCCATCGCCGCTGGTGACCATCACTCGCTGGCCCTGCTCTCCGATGGCTCCGTGTGGGCCTGGGGCTACAACGCCCATGGCCAGCTGGGCGATGACACCACCGTGGCGAGCCCGCTGCCCGTGCAGGTCCAGGGCCTCTCCGGTGTCGTGGCCCTCTCCGCCGGCAGCACCCACTCCCTGGCCGTGCTCTCCGACGGGAAGGTCAAGGCCTGGGGCGACAACTACTACGGCCAACTGGGCGACGGCTCCAGCACCGAGCGTTGGACGCCCGTGCTCGTGTCGAGCCTCACCGGGGTGAAGTCCGTCGTCGCTGGCACCTTCCACTCGCTGGCCCTGTGCTCCGACGGCACGGTGCGTGCCTGGGGAGAGAATGGCTCCGGCCAGCTGGGAATCAGCTCCACCACCCGGCGTCCGGTGCCCGTCGTGGTGCCCGGGCTCACCAACGTCCAAGCCCTCGCGGCCGGCAGTGCCCACTCGCTGGCCCTGCGCTCCGACGGCACGGTGCGCGCATGGGGCAACAACGACCATGGCCAGGTGGGCAATGGCACCATCAGCCAGCAACTGACACCGGTCCAGGTGCCGGGAGTGGGCCGCATGAAGAGCATCGCGGCGGGAGGAGCCCACTCACTGGCCATGCGCGCTGACGGAATCACGTGGGCATGGGGTGATGACTCCCAGGGCCAGCTCGGCGATGGCCAGTCGAGCCAGCAGCTCAGGCCGGCGCGCGTGCTGGGCCAGCGGATCCGAATGCCCCTGGGGACCGGAAACCGCCACTCCCTGGCGTTGCACGCGGACGGCACGGTGTGGGCCTGGGGCGTCAACACCGCGGGCCAGTTGGGGGATGGGACGGACCTGCCACGCACCTTGCCCGTCCAGGTGCCCGGCCTGGCGGGCGTGCACACCCTGTCCGCGACCACGAGCCACTCACTGGCGGCGCGCGCGGACGGCACAGTGTGGGCCTGGGGTGACAACGCCTTCGGACAACTGGGCGATGGGACCACCACCCAGCGCCTGCTGCCCGTCCAGGTGCCGGGCCTGGCCGGAGTGGATACCGTGTCCTCCATGCACCAGCACTCGCTGGCCGTAAGCAGGGACGGCACGGTGTGGGCCTGGGGCTTCAACGGCTCTGGCCGGCTCGGGGATGGGACGACCCTCTCGCGTCTGACTCCAGTCCAGGTCCCGGGGCTGAGCAGCATGGTGGCCGTCGCGGCGGGGAGCACCCACTCGCTGGCGCTGCGCGCGGATGGAACGGTGTGGGCCTGGGGTGACAACTCCAACGGCGCGCTGGGAGATGGAACGACCCTCCGGCGGCTGTCTCCTGTCCAGGTGCCGGGCCTGAGCGGCGTCGTGGCCCTCGCGGCGGGCAATGGCTACTCGCTGGCCGTGGACGCGCAGGGGAGCGTGTGGGCCTGGGGCTACAACGGCATGGGCCAGCTGGGTGATGGGACGACGACGCCCCGCGTGACGCCGACCCAGGCGCCGGCCCTGAGCGGCGTCGTGGCCCTCGCGGCGGGCGACTCCCACTCGCTGGCGTTGCGCGCGGACGGAGTGGCGTGGGCGTGGGGCGGCAACGACCAGGGGCAGCTCGGCGATGCCACCACCCTCGAGCGCTCGACGCCCGCCGCGGTGCCGGGCCTGGCCCACGTGGTGGCCCTCGCGGCCGGAAACGCCCACTCCCTGGTGCTGCACGCCGATGGCACCTCCTCCTCATGGGGCAACAACGCGTACGGCCAGCTGGGGGATGGGACGTCCACGCTTCACCCGGTGCCCGTCCAGGTGCCGGGCCCGAGCGCGATGAAAGGCGTCGCGGCCGGGGGCTCCCACTCCCTGGCGGTGCGCTCGGACGGAACGGTGTGGGCCTGGGGCAACAACGGCTCCGGTGAGCTCGGGGATGGAACGGGCCTTCAACGCCCGCGGCCCGTCCAGGTGCAGGGCCTAGGTTCCGCGGTGGCTGTCTCGGCGGGAACCAACCACAGCCTGGCGGTGCAGTCGGACGGGACGGTGTGGGCCTGGGGCGGCAACTCCCAGGGCCAGCTCGGCGATGGGACGGGAATCACCCGCTACGTCCCGGTCCGGGTGTCGGGCCTGAACGGCGTCATGGCCGTCTCCGCTGGGAGCGCCCACAGTCTGGCCTTGCGCTCGGATGGGACGGTGTGGGCCTGGGGCTACAACTTCTATGGCCAGCTGGGCGATGCGACGTCCACCCAGCGCCTGGTGCCCATCCAGGTGCCGGGCCTGACCGGCGTGGTGTCCATCGCGGCGGGCACCCACCACTCCCTGGCGGTGCGCTCGGACGGGACGGTGTGGGCTTGGGGCTACAACTTCTATGGCCAGCTGGGCGATGGGACGAAGATCCAACGCTCGCCGCCCGTCCAGGTGCCGGGCCTGGCTGGCATGGTGTCCGTCGCGGCGGGCACCTACCACTCCCTGGCGGTGCACTCGAACGGGACGGTGTGGGCCTGGGGTTACAACAACCACGGCCAGCTGGGCGATGGGACCACCACCCAGCGCCTGCTGCCCGTGCCCATCTCCAGCTCCAGCGGCGTGATCGCCGCCGCCGCGAACTGGCACTCCCTGGTGGTGCGCACGGACGGGACGGTGTGGGGCTGGGGGAGCAACAACGCCAGCCAGCTGGGGGATGGAAGCACCAGCGATCGCAAGATGCCCACCCCGTCGTCCGTCCCGAACGGCGTGAGGTCCATCTCCTCCGGCGCCAACCACTCCCTGGCGTTGCGCTCGGATGGAACGGTGTGGGCCTGGGGCTTCGGCAACTCCGGCCAGCTCGGGGATGGAGTCATGTCCATGCGCCTGGTGCCAGCGGGTGTGTCCGGCTTCTGAGCGGCGGGGAGCGACCAGGACGCGCCCCGCGCCCCCTGTTCCCCTAGGGCTGGCCCAGCAGCGCGCGGCAGCCCGGATCGTTCAGGTTCCAGGTCACGCGCCCCTGCTCGAACCCCCCCAGGAGGCAGGCGACGTTGAGCGTGGTGGCGGCGTTCACGCTGGGCGCGCCCGGGTTGTAGGTGATGTAGACCAGCTCATTCTTGCCCAGGGTGAGCTTGTCGTAGTTGGCGCGAGGGGTGAAGGAAGCCGTCCGCTCGTCGGAGACCTGGCCGTTCACCGGCGGGGTGTACTTGCGCACCTCGTTGAACAGCTCCTCCTGGAGCCTGCGCTGGACGGCGCTCACCACGTTGGCGAAGGAGGCTTCACCGGGTGCCTGCGGGCCCCAGGTGCCGTTGGCCTGCGGGTACTCGATGCGAATACCGCACGTGTTTTCCGCGGCGCACGGCACCAGCTGCTCGAAGAAGGCGCGCACCTCGGCGTCCACGCACGAGTCGAAGCAGGTGGCGGCATGGGCGCCGGCCCGCTCGAGCAGCGTCTGCCAGTTCACGGAGAAGCGGGCCTGGCGGGAGAGCTCACTGGTCTTGATCTCCCAGTCGATCTTCGCCGTCAGCAGGTGGTCCCACTGGCCGCCGGTGGCCATCAGGAGCCGGAGCGCATCGGCCCATCCGGGCAGGGTGGTTGCCTGGAAGGAGATGTCTTGGGCCACCACGCTCCCACTGGAGGCGTTGGCGCTCGTGAACCTGTACATCACGTTGGTGTCCAGACCATACGGCTGGGTCGGATCCTGCCGGGTGTAACACTTCGGGACGGCCACCCGCCTGACACCGGTGGACGTCGTGACTTGGATGAACTCCCGCGTGCACGCCACGTCGATGCGCCCCTGCGTCACCTCGTAACCGGAGACGAGGAACCGGGTCCTGGCCTTCGCGGCCGGAGCCGGGGTGACATAGAAGCCCTGGGCGGTGGCCTCGTCCTGGAGCTGCTGGAGCACGCCCAGATGGCTGAGGGTGGAGAGCGTCCCGCTCATGTTGGTCAGCTCCGCCCCCGCGAAGAAACCCGAGGCCGGAGTGTAGGCGCCCACCTGGAAGCGCGGGGAGGGAGAGGTGCTCAGCGGGTACTGGACGGCCACGCCACCGCGGCGTGGGACGTAATAGATGAGCAGCGGATCCTCCGTGTCCGCCAGGAGGGTAAAGGCATCCTGGACGGTGGCCGAGAAGTGCTGTGCCACGGGGTTCGCGGAGGGGGACATCGGCGCGGCGGCCACCTGGCCGGAGGACGCCACGGAGACCACGGCCAACACTGCGGGCAGCAGCGACTTCTTCATGGTGTTTCCCTTTCAAACAGCGGAGCCCTGGGAACAGGCGTCGAGGACCTCTCTCCAGGTGTTCCGCGCCGCATCCATGGAGATACCACGGATTGAAGCAGACATCTCCCGGTGAGACCTCGTCAACTCTTCGTGACCCAGGTGCGTCTGCGTTCGGGTTGGCGCCTCCTCCTGAAGGTGGGGTTTCACTGAAGTGCTGCCCTCGCGGCTCTTTTTCTCACCTTCACATAGAGTATTGGTGTATAAAGAATCACGGTGCTGACTGGCGGCCGGCTTCCAACGCAGGGAAGGCCGTCACACCCATTCCCCGAAACCGGACTACCAGACGTCGCCGCGGTCGTTGCCGTGAAGGCCAGCAGACTCCACTGCGCTCGATCGAGACAGCCGGAGTGTGCCCACTGATTGGGAGGGAGTTCGACATGATGCCGTCCTGGAGAAAGCTGTTGTTGAGCGCGGTCGCGGGGGTGGTGGCGGGCTGCGGAGGTGAGAGCGCCTCACGTGAGCCGCGGGGCCCGAGCGAACTCGGCTCGCTCAGCCAGGGACTGCTCGCGAGCTGTCCCTTCACCTCTCCGGCCATCAACATGGACAAGGAGCTGGTGGTCCGCAACCTCTCCGTCGTGAATGACCCCTGCCGCACCCAGTTCAACGGCACGGGCTGCGCTTCCCCCAACTCCCGGGGCAAGTGGTCCTTCGGCTATCTGATGTCGCAGATCGCCGGTGGCAAGGATGCGGCGGGGACCTCGGAGTTCGTGTTGAACTGGCTGGGAACCTGGCAGACCGACCAGAACATCAACGGCCATCTGGTGGCCGCCCGAGCGGGGGTGTCCTCCGCGGGAGCACCCCTGGGGATGAACAAGTTCATCAATACCTGGAGGACGAAGAGCAACTGCCCGGCGACGGGTGCGTGCACGCTCGACTTCAACCAGGCTCCCTTCCGGCTGCTCGCCATCATCAACCGCGTCGACCTGAGCGGGAACGCGTATGGCTCCGCCAGTCCTGGCGAGCTGCGCTTCGTCTTCGGCTTCGTCGACCTCAACAAGCTTGGCGATGCGAGCAGCAACAACGGCGCCATGAAGGGCACGGTCATCTTCGAGTACAAGCTCACCCAGCACCTGGACACGTTCGGCTGGGCCGAGGAGTGGCATCGGCTGGCGACCTACGAGTTCAGTGAGGCCTACAACAGCAGGCTGGAGCAGCTCACGAACCTGGTGGCCACCTATAATCCGTCGTGGATTCCCGGGGGTTCCGCCATCAGCCAGATTCGCACCAACGAGATCGAGTTCGACACGGCGGCGCTGTCCAACCGGGTGTGGGAGCTGCGTGAGCAGACGCGAGACTGCTCGCAGGGGACCTGCAGGCTGCGGCCGGACACCGTGAAGCTGACTCCCGACAGCCGGTACAACAAGGGCGGCGAGGATCAGACGGATCCCACCTACAAGGGCAGCGACCTGGACAGCTACCTGTTGAACAACGCGCCCCTCATCGACGCGGAAGATCTCAGCACCCTGCCGCCGCACATGATTGGCGGAGCCTCGCGCTCCAAGTCGGCACTGGGACAGCAGCTCGTCTGGGACCTGTCTACCGAAAGCCAGAGCAGCTACGAGCAGAATGGCGGCGCCTTCAGGACGTCGACCCGGCACGTGTTCGCCCTGCAGACCTGCGGAGGCTGCCACTACGCCGAGACGGGGACGAGCAACTTCCACGTCGCCCCGCGTGGCATCAACCAGATGGCCCAGCTCTCGGGGTTCCTCGCCCCCTCCGGCTCGGAGTCGCTCCTGCCCAATACCGGGGATCCGACGCAGCCCTACTACTACACCTCGCCCACGGATCCGGTGGACTTCGAGACGCGGCAGTACAACGACCTGTGGCGCCGCAAGTGCGAGATGCAGCGGCTGCTCCACTTCGTGGAGACGCCGCTCTTCAAGCCAAGCGGCGCCCACTGAACGTGATGGGCCCGGCCAGCCGCCCGCACGGGTGGCTGGCCCTTCGGACGTGAAGGAAGGAGCACCATCATGATGGAGCGCATTCGCATGGGGCACGTGGCAACAGCGGCGGGCCTCGTGGGACTGGCCACGCTGGTCCTGCTGCTGCCAGGGTGTGAGCGGTCACCCGGAGGTGCTCCCCGGGAGCCCGTGCACCCGGAGATGTCCGTGGAGCGTGGGTATGTGGAGGGGGAGCTCCTGGTCCGGTTCCGGGAGCCAGCCCAGGCGGGCGCGTTGGCCGCGCTCGAGGCCGCCCCGGGTGCGCGGATCGTCCATTCCTACGAGTCCCTGCCAGGCCTGCGGGTCATCCGCCTGCCCAGGGGCGCGGACATGGAGCAGGCCCTCGCCGCCTACCAGCGGGATCCCCGCGTGCTCTACGCCGGGCGCAATGCCATCTACTCCATCGACAGCACGCCACGGACGCCGGGGGATCCACTCTTCGGTGGACTCTGGGGAATGAACAACACGGGTCAGGACGGAGGCTCCGCGGGCGCGGACATCGGAGCCCCCCAGGCCTGGGGTCTCACGACCGGCAGCAGCGAGGTCGTCCTGGCGTTGATCGACAGCGGCATGGACTACACCCACCCGGATCTGGCCGCCAACGTGTGGTGGAATCCCGGGGAAATCCCTGGCAACGGCCGCGATGATGACGCCAATGGCTATGTCGACGACGTGCATGGCATCAACGCCATCACGGGCACGGGCGATCCCCTGGATGATGGCAACCACGGGACGCACGTGGCGGGCATCCTGGGCGCGGCGGGCGACAACGGTCTGGGCGTCACGGGAGTCAACTGGAACGTCAAGCTCATCGCCTGCAAGTTCCTCGACAAGACGGGCAACGGGGCGGAGTCGGACGCGCTCAAGTGCATGGACTATCTCTGGCGCCTGAAGACACGCGCGCAGCATCCGGTCCACATCGTGGCGACCAACAACTCCTGGAGCTGCCGGTCGCAATCCTGCAACTCGGACCCCATGCGCCAGGCCATCCAGAAGCATCTGGGCGCGGGGATGTTGTTCGTGGCGGCCGCCGGCAACGTGAACGCCAACATCGACGTCGCCGAGAGCTGGCCCGCCAAGCACCAGCTGCCGAACATGCTCGTGGTCGCGGCCACCGACCGGAAGGACGCCCGGTGGAACCTGTCGAGCTACGGCCGACACACCGTGCACCTGGGCGCCCCGGGCGTGGACATCCTCAGCACCGTCCCTGGCAATGCCTACCAGAGCTTCAATGGCACCTCGATGGCCGCCCCTCACGTCACGGGGGTCGCGGGCCTGCTCGCGACCCAGGACCCCACCCGGGACTGGAAGGCCATCCGCAATCTCCTGCTCGCCGGGGGCCGCGCGATACCGGGCCTGTCGGGTGTCACCCTGACGGGCCGACGTCTGCGCGCCTGGGGCCCGGAGGGCAGTGGTGCGCTCAACTGCGAGGGTCAGAGCGTCACGCAGCGGATGAAGCCGGTGGTGAGCGCCGGCCGCATCGCGACCGTCGTCGGGTTCCCGATCTCCCTCGCCGTGCTGAACATCCGCTGCGCCGAGCCCGCCGGAGCCGTCTCCGTGGATGTCTCGGGCAGCGCGGAGACGACCCTCCCCCTCGGGGATGAGGGCGAGGCCGAGGACCTGGCCGCCGGGGATGGCATCTACTCAGGACGTTTCACCCCGACCACGCCGGGCACCTACACGCTCACCTTCCCGGGTGGAGAGTCGATCGCCGTCGACGTGTTCAATCACTATGGCCCCGCGCGGCAGCAGCCCTCCACCTACGAGGTCATGACCGAGGCGAACACCCATGTGGTGGGAGCCTCGGATGAGACGACCAGCATCCTCTCCACGCCCTTTCCCATCCGGTTCGCCGGGATGACTCCGGGCTTCTCCACCCTGTACGTGAACAGCAACGGGTACATCACCTTCGCGCCCGTGCCGTCGGCCTCGGGCAATACCCCCCTGCCCTCCACGTTCTTCCCGTCGGCGCTCCTTCCCCTCTGGCAGAACCTGGAGGTGCCGGGAGTCGAGCCCTCGGGTCTGTACCACGAGACCCTGGGCACCTCGCCCCACCGCAAGTTCGTAATCGAGTGGCGCGACGTGGCGATCTCTCCCATCTTCCCGACCCAGCCCCTGAAGTTCCAGGTGGTGTTCTTCGAGGACAGCTCGGACATCGCGTTCAACTACGCCAATGTCTTCTACGGCGACGAGGAGTTCCCGGAGCTGGACAACGGGGCCAGCGCCACGGTGGGCATCCAGTTGCTGCCCACGGTGGTCCAGCAGTACAGCTACCTGGAGCCCAAGCTGAACAACGGCACCTCGCTGCTGTTCAGGACGCTCGCGTCGTCGAACGTGCTGGAGGTCACCGCCCCGGTCCTCACGACCAGTTCCCCGAAGGAAGGCACCCCCGTCACCCTCCAGGCCTCCTTCAGCACGCCCAACGCATCAGACGGACCGTGGACGGTCGAGTGGAACTGCCAGCATCAGGGAGGAGTCTTCGTGGCCGAGTCGGAGCAGTCCCATCCCGAGCCGGGTCCCGTCACCCAGAGCTGCCACTACTCCGCCCAGGGAACCTACACCGTGGCCCTCAGGGTCACGAGCCGCTCCGGGGAGCACTCGGAGGTCCAGTCGACGACCTTCGACGTCGCCGACGTGAGCCCGAGAATCCTCTCGTTCACGGCCACTCCGCAGAGCGGAGCCGAGTCCCTGGAGGTGCGGTTCACGGTCGAGGCCACGACGGGCGCCGCGAACGGGCAGGTCGACGCGGTGGTCGACTATCAGTGGGACTTCGATGGAGACGGGACCTTCGACACGGTCACGACGGCGCCCCAGGCCCAGCACCTGTATGACGACAACCCCGCGACGGGGAGCACCTTCCGCGCCAAGGTCCGGGTCCGGGATCCGGACAGCGCCACCGACGCGGTGCTGCCGGTGACCGTGACGAACGCGCCGCCCGTGATCACCCCGATCACCAGCCAGAAGGCGGTCTGCGGGACGGAGTACACGCTTCAGCTCTCCGCATCGGACCCCGGCCGGGACACGCTCTCCTTCGCGTTGAATCAGTCTCCCTCGGGCATGACGATCACCCCCACGGGGCTGATCCGGTGGACTCCCAACTTGAGCCAGAACCAATGCGGGTGGTGGCAAAAGAGCCAGTCCCATGACGTGAAGGTCGATGTCTCGGATGGAGACGGTGCCACGACCCGCGCGGAGTTCAAGGTCCAGGCCTTCAAGCCAGCCTCCAGCTTCTAGTCAACTGCTCGCGGAGGTGTAGCGGCCGATGGAGTGCAACCACACCCGGCGCGAGAAGAACGCGAAGAGGAGCGAGGACTCGAGGCCCCGCTTCCAGCTCGGCATCATCAACTCCACCGGCGGGCCGATCTGGTAGCGGAAGGGCCACCAGTCCAACAGGCCGCGCAGTACGGGGAGAGCACGTTGGCCAGGAAGGTGATGAGCCGCGCTCAGGGAGCGAGTTCGACGTCTCCCCAGAAGCCAATCCAGTGGTCGACCCGCTTCATCGACGCCTGGGGCGCCTCGTAGGACCAGGCCGCGCGCTCGCTCCGGCCGCTCGCGTCCGAGACATCGTAGAACTGGACGCCATGCGGACACGCCCGGTCGCTGTCCGTCTTCGGCGCGGGCCGAAGCAGTTCCATCTGGACAGACGCACGCGGAAAGTAGTGGTAGCCGCCAACCTCGACGGTGTCGGCGCTCTCCGCGATCACCCTGCCTCGTAATGTCGCTCTCATGTCCCGTGTACCCTAACGCCTCGAGAGAAGACTCACCGATGAAACACCCGATTCGCTGTTGGCTGCCCCTGTGGGCCTGATGGCGCTGGTGCTCGCCGTGTCCGCCTGGGCCAAGGCGCCCCCACCAGGGCGGTGCTCGCGGAGAAGGTGCCCCCGAACAAGAACAGCGCCATGTTATGCGGCATGATGGCGCCCCAGGAGAACAGTTCGCCAGCGAGGAGGCGTACAAGCGGGAGGCAGCAGGGGCGTGGGCTACCACCTCGGGCGCACCCGGCACTGGCTCCGCGCCGAGCAGGTGGCATCCACATCCATCTGGATCTGCGCCTGCTTCGGTCGCCCCGTTGCAGGCAATCATCGTCGCGGGCGAGCGCCTCACTCGTAGGATGGCGGTAGCGACCACGGTGCTCCCCGCCCCGAATGCGAAGATCAACATGGCCCTGTTGCGTTTGCTCGCTTTGAGCGCATCCCATGCGTCAATGGATTCGCTGTGAGGGTAGCCGCCGCCTTGAGGGCTGGCAGCTTCCGGCGGTTTCCGGCGCCTGCCGCCTTTTGCAGCCTGGAAGTTACGGCCGCACTGGGGGCAGAACCTGGCATCGGCATGAAGAGGGCTGCACCGCCTCTCCACCGGCCCGGCGCACAGCTTCCGTCAGCTGCTCGCGGAGGTATAGCGGCCGATGGAGTGCAGCCACACCCGGCGCGAGAAGAACGCGAAGAGGAGCGAGCCGAGCAGCGCCCACACCAGCGCCGTCCACGGCAGCCGGCCGAGCATCGCCTCCGCGGGGAAGGTGGTCATCACCGCCAGGGGAATGACGAAGGTGAAGACGAAGGCGAGCACCCCGCGGAACACCGGCGCCGGCCAGCGTGCCGCGTCGAAGATGGACGAGAAGAGGTAGGTGAGGTTGTCCACCTTCACCACGTAGAAGGCGGCGCACACCGTGAGGATCCACAGCGAGTAGAGCAGGAGCACGCTCGTGCCCAGCAGCACGAGCGAGATGGCCACGCCCAACAGGGACGGTCCGCGCCCGATCAGGTGGAAGCCGTAGCCGAAGATGATCAGCGCGGCGACGAGGTTGATGGCGCGCCACGGCAGGAAGTTCTCGGTGGACACCAGGAACTGCGCATCCGCGGGCTTGAGCAACACGAAGTCCAGCGTCCCCTTGCGGATGTGCTCCACCACGCCCTGGAGGCTCGGGTTGATGGCCCCCTCGAGAATCCCCTGCAACAGGGTGAACCAGCCGATGACCAGCAGCGACTCGCCGAAGCTCCACCCCTCGATCTGGCGCTGCGCGCTCTGGAAGACGACGAACAGGGGCACCAGCGCGGAGGCCATCCAGAAGAGGGAGATGAGTCCATCGAGCAGGAAGTCCGCCTGGTACTGCATGGCGAGCAGGCTGGACGCCCGGAGGCGAACCTTCAACAAACGCAGATAGCGGCGGAACATGCCCCTAGCCTCCATAGGCGGCGAAGCGCTTGAGGCCCCGCTTCCAACTCAGGATGGACAAGCCCAGGAGCAGTGCCACCCACGACCACTGGAGGCCCAGCAATCCCAGCGCCTCGGTGAAACCGTGCGCGTTCGTCATCAACTCCGCCGGCAGGCCAACCTGGTAGCGGAAGGGCAACCAGCCCAACAGGCCGCGCAGCAGCGGGGGGAAGAGCTCCACCGGGTACAGGTAGCCGGAGCAGATCATGAAGAAAGCGAACCACAGGTCCATCAGCCGGTTGCTGCTCTCGATGTACAGGCTCAGGCTCCCGATGAGCACGTTGGCCAGGAAGGTGATGAGCCAGCCGCCCACGAGCGCCAACAGGAAGAACCCCCAGCCCCACGCGGTGCCAGGCACCGAGCGGGTGCCCAGGGTGAACACGGAGAAGAGCGTCAGCGGCACCACCAGCAGCAGACGCAGGGGGAAGGTGCCCAGGTTCTCCGCCGCGTAGCTCCACAGGGGCGAGATGGGACGCAGCAGGCGCATGGCCAGCGTGCCCTGGCGCACCTCGTAGTTGATCTGCCAGGCCGCGTACGCCCCCGTCATCTGCCGCACCACGAAGATGGCCAGGAAGTAGCGCACGAAGTCGTGGGAGTCATAGCGCCCCACGGGCTCGTAGCGGGCCACCGCCGTCCACAGCGCCATGGAGATGAAGGGCATGGTGGTGCCCAGCACCCAGACGAGCATCTCCGCCCGGTAGGCCACCGCCTCGGACACGCCCACCCGCAGCAGCGTGGGCAGGGCACGCAGCGTGCCGCGCACACTCATGTGCCCGCCTCCTGGCGCCGCGCCTTGCTCTCGGCGAACAGCTCGCTCATGACCTCTTCCAGGGGCGCGTTCTCCACCGTCAGGTCCATCACCGGCAGGGTGGAGAGCACCCGGCTCACGGTGGCGTTGACGGCCTCCTGTGACACCTGCAGGACCGCCGACAGCGCGTCGTGCGTCACCACCTTGCCCAGGGTCGCCAGGTCCGGCGCGTCCACCGGCTGGGACAGGCGCAACACCACCCGCTTCTCCGGCCGCACCCTCTTCACCAGCGCGTCGAGCCCCCCGTCATACGACACGATGCCCTTGTCGATGACGATGATGCGCGGGCAGAGCGCCGCCACGTCGTCCATGTAGTGGCTGGTGAGGATGAGCGTGGCGCCGTGCCGCTCGTTGTAGGCCTTGATGAAGGCGCGCATCGTGGCCTGCATGGACACGTCCAGCCCGATGGTGGGCTCGTCCAGGAAGAGCACCTTGGGACGGTGGATGAGCGCCACCGCCAGCTCGCACTTCATCCGCTCGCCGAGCGACAACTGCCGCGTCGGCTTGCCGAGGAGCTCGCCCAGGTCCAGCAGCGTCACCAGCTCGTCCAACGTCTGCTTGTACTGAGCGGTGGGAACGTCGTAGATGGCGCGGTTGAGCTCGAGCGTCTCCGACGGGGGCAGGTCCCAGATGAGCTGCTGCTTCTGCCCCGTCACCAGCATGATCTTCTTGAGGAAGGCCTCCTCGCGATGACGCGGGACATGACCGTCCACGCGCACCTCGCCGCTCGAGGGGTGCAGGAGCCCCGAGAGCACCTTGAGGGTGGTGGTCTTCCCCGCCCCGTTGGGACCCAGGAAGCCCACGCGCTCGCCGGGCTGGATGTCGAAGGAGATGCCATCCACCGCCTTGACGGAGGTGTAGGTCCGATGAAAGACCGAGCGGAGGGCGGCCTTGAGGCCGGGCGGACGCTTGTGGACCTGATAGTGCTTGCGCAGGTCGCGGACGGAAATCATTGAGTCGGGGTTTAACGCGGTTGCCCGTCAGAGGCGACCCTTCTATCGCGAAGGCAGGGTGGGGATGAGTGGCCCGTACGGCAAGGACTTGGAGCGTTGGATTCCGCGGCTCATCGCCGTCTGGAGGCAGGCGCGCGGCAGGGCGGACGGGCCCGAGACGCGCCTGACGCCACAGGAAGTGAAGGAGGTGGGCGCGGGAGTGAAACAGCTCTCGCTGGGACTCACGCGCGAGCGCAAACTCGCCGGGGCCCGCTACATGGACGACCCCAAGCTGCTCGGCGCCTACCTGCTCTTCTACTGGCCTGTCTCCTATGCGCAGGCCCGCGAGGCCCTGGGCGAGCTGTCCGCGAGGCCCCGCTCGGTGCTCGACCTGGGAAGCGGCCCCGCCCCGGTGGCCTTCGCCGCGCTGGACGCGGGCGCCGCCGAGGTGACGGCCGCGGACCGCAGCAAGCCCGCGCTGGCGCTCGCGCGCGCCCTCGCGACGGAGGCCGGTGAGGCGCTCGCCACCCGGGAGTGGGATCCGCTGCGCAAGGCGCCCCCTCCCGAGGGCAAATACGATCTCATCACCATGGGCCACGTGCTCAACGAGCTGTATGGCGCGGGGACGAGGCGGTGAAGCCGCGCGCGGCGTTGCTCGAGCAGGTGCTGGCGCAGGTGAAGCCCGGGGGCAGCCTGGTGGTGCTGGAGCCCGCGCTGCGCGAGACGTCGCGGCTCTTGCTCAAGGTGCGCGACGTCATGGTGGAGAAGGGCTACGCCATCCGCGCGCCCTGCATGTACCGGGGTGCCTGTCCCGCGCTGGTGAAGGAGAGCGACTGGTGTCACGCCGAGCGCACCTGGACGATGCCCCGGGTGGTGGAGGAGATCGCCCGCGCGGCGGGGCTGCACAAGGAAGCGCTGAAGATGAGCTACCTGGTGCTCGCGCCCGCGGGCGAGGGCTGGCCCGAGCCCCGGCCGGAGCGGCTCTTCCGCATCGTGTCCGAGTCGCTCGAGGGCAAGGGGCGCCAGCGCTTCATCGGCTGTGGGGCCGAGGGCCGCATGGGCCTGGCGATGCAGGACAAGCACCGCACGGAGAAGAACGAGCGCTTCTTCAAGCTGCACCGCGGCGACGTCGTCTCGGTGACGAACACCGAGGCCAAGGGAGACGGGCTCGCGCTGGATGACCGCTCGGAGGTGAAGGTGGTGGCCTACGCGGGCCAGGGCGTGCCCCCGGCCCCGAAGACGCCCGCGCCGCCCCCCGACGAGGGCCAGCGCGAGCCGACGTGATCAGTCGTGGTCGTGCCCGTGCTCGCCATGGGCGTGACCGTGCTCCAGCTCTTCCTTCGTCGCGGCGCGCACGTTGTGCACCTTGACCTCGAAGTGGAGCGTCTTGCCGGCGAAGGGGTGGTTGAAGTCGACGATGATCGTGTCGCCCTTCACTTCCTTCACCAGGAAGTCCACCTCGTCGCCCTCATGGTCGGTGGCGCTGAGGATGGCGCCCGGCTTGATCTCCATCTCCGCCGGGAACTCGCTGCGCGGAACCTCCTCCACGCCGTCCGGATCGATCTCCCCGTAGCCCTCCTCCGGCGAGACGACGACCTTCAGGGACTCGCCCTTGGTCTTGCCCTCCAGCGCCTTCTCCAGGCCCGGGACGATCTCATCGTGCCCGTGCAGGTACTCGAGCGGCTCTCCCGGCTCGCTCTCATCCACCACTTCTCCATCCCCCAGATGCAGCCGGTACTCGATGGAAACGACGCTGTCCTTGGCGATTTTCATGAAGCCCTCATAACAAGCGAAACGTCCCGGACGCTACTTCACGACTTCAGTACGACTTCAGTGCCTGGGCCAGCTCGGCGTACAGGTGGATGGCGCTGCGCACCGCCTTGTCCCAGTCACCCAGGTGCAGGCTCTCGTTCTCGGAGTGGGCATTGGTGTACGGATCCTCCACGCCGATGAGCAGCGCGGGCACCCCGCCCAGTTCCCGGGCGAACGGCTCCACGAAGGGAATGGACGCGCCACACCCGATGGCCACGGGCTCGGTGCCATAGCCCAGGCGCAGCGCGCGGAAGGCGGCCTGGAAGGCCGGATGCGACGTCTCCGTGAACCAGGGCCCCGCGGGCGCGTCCTGCTTGATGTGCAGTTCCAGCCCCCAGGGCACGCGCTGCTTCAGGTGCTCCACCAGCCGCCGCTGCACGTCCGCCGCGTCCAGGTCCGGCACGACGCGGATGCCCACGCGAGCCCACGCCACGTCGCAGATGATGTTGCGCGCGTCCTTGCGGCTGCTCGCCTGGATGGCATTGATGGCGAGCGCCGGCTGGCGCCAGTTCGTCTCCCACGGATGACGCCCACCGAGCAGCTCGGCGCCGGGCACCAGGCCCGCCTGCTGCTTGAAGTACGCCTCATCGCCCGGCAGCGACTGGATGCCGCGCCGCTCGTCCTCGGTGAGCGGACGCACGTGCTCGTGGATGCCCTCGATGGCGATGCTGCCGTCGGGGTGGGTCAGCGAGGCGAGCATCCGGCACAGCGCCATCACCGGATCCGGCACCGGCCCGCCCCACATGCCCGAGTGCACCGCCTGCCGCAGCGCGCGCACCTCCACGTCCACCGTCACCAGGCCGCGCAGCGCGGTGGTGATGGAGGGCAGCCCCGTGTCGAAGTTCGTCGTGTCCGTGAGCACGATGGCATCCGCCTGGAGCAGCGCCTTGTGCCGTTGCAGGAAGGTGCCCAGGTGCTCGCTGCCCACTTCCTCCTCGCCCTCGATGAGCACCTTCACGTTGAGCGGCAGCTCCCCGCCGCCCTTCAACCACGCGTCCACCGCCGAGGTGTGCACCACGATGCCCGCCTTGTCGTCCGCCGCGCCCCGCCCATAGAGGCGCCCGTCGCGCACCTGCGGCTCGAACGGCGGGCTCTTCCACGCCCCCTCGTCCCCCGCCGGCTGTACGTCATGGTGGGCGTACAGCAGGAGCGTGGGTTTGCCAGGAGCCTTCAACCGCTCGCCGTACACGTACGGATGGGCACCCTCCAACTCCAGCAAGCGCACGTTTTCGAACCCACGCGACTTCAACAGTGCCGCTGTGGCGTGCGCGCTCGCGCGCACGTGCGCGGGATCGAAGCCGTCGAAAGACACACTGGGAATGCGGATCAGCTGCTTCAAATCTTCGAGGTAGCTGTTCTTCTGGACGTCGAAGTGGGCGAGGGCCTGATCGGTGGACATGGCGCGTGCTTAGCCCACTTCCCGGGGTCTCCGCGCGAGTGATGAAAGCAATGAGAAAGCACGTCGAGACCATGGGCAATCCAGGGGTGGGCGCCTTATCATGGCGGGGACATGCCCCCCCCCACGCTTCTGCTGGTCGATGACGATCGCTTCGTGCGCCACCTCCTCAAGGATGCCATCCAGGAAAGTGGCCTCGAGGTGCGGATGCTCGAGGCGGCGGACGGGCGCGAGGGGCTGGAGGTCGCCGCGCGAGAGCAGCCGGCGTTGATGCTGTTGGATCTCTTCATGCCCCGGTGCAGCGGGCTGGAGGTGCTCGCACACATCAAGCAGTCCTCACCGGACACGCGGGTGCTCATCATCAGCAGCATGGATGCCGCTCCGGTGGTGCAGCAGGCCCTGTCCGCCGGGGCGGTGGGCTTCGTGGGCAAGCCCTTCCATCCGTTGGAAATCTCCCTGGCCATCCGCCAGGCCCTGGCCCACTGAACACAACCCGAGGAGAGCCCATGTCGAATTACTGGATTGGAGACTCCGTCGGACGCGTGTTGGGACCCCTGACGCTCCAGTCGCTGCGGGAACTGGTGAGCTCGGGACGTCTCAAGGCCGTCACCCGCGCTTCCCGCGATGGCGAAGCCTGGGAGCCCATCGCGCAGTTCAACGAAGTGAAGGATCTGTTCAACACCTTGCGGCCCGGCTCCGCCGACGAGTCCGGACAGGCCGCGCGCCTGCGCACGCAGTTGGGGCAGATGCAGTCGATGAGCGCGTGGCAGCTCTTCGGGCTGAAGCCGGAGGCGCCGCTGGAGGAGGTGCGCAGCGCCTTCTTCCGGATGGCGCGGCGCTTCGCCCCCGAGAACATGGCCCCGGACACCAGCCCCGAGCTGCGCAAGGTGCACGCGGACATCTTCGAGTTGCTCGCGCGCCGCATGCGCGAGGCGGAGGCCCAGCGCGCCACGGCCACGGCTCCAGCGGCGCCCGTGCCCGCGGGGCCCCGCCCGGTGACTCCCGCCGGCGGACGCCCCGCCGTGCAGGGCTCGGCCTACACCTACTCGGCCGAGGAGTTCGTGGGCCTGCGCACGCAGAACGACCGGACCCAGGTGGAAGTCCAGGTGAACGCGCGCAACATGGGCATCTTCACCGACCACCGCATCATCAACCTGCAGTCCGGAGCGCTCTTCATTCCCGCGTCCAACCCCTTGCGGTTGGGCACCCGGGTGGAACTGGTGTTGAATTTCGAGCAGCCTCCGCGGCAGCTCAAGCTGCGCAGCTCCGTCATCTGGGAATACACGCTCGACGATGGTAAGCAGCCGCGCGGCTATGGCCTCGGTCTGGCGGACTTGAGGCCCGAGGAGCGCACCTTCCTCGACGACTTCCTGCGCACGCACCGCATCCAGGCGCCCACGACCGCGGGCTGAGCCACATGGCGGTCCGCGTCCATCTCGGCCGCAGTCCCCCACCCCTCCGCCGGAAGGAGCAGGACGTGTCCGATCCGGCCGAGTACCAGGCCCTCGATGGACTGCCGGCGCCGGTGTTGGTGGTGCGTGGAGAGCGGACCGTCTACGCCAACCCGGCGTTGTTGAAGTTGTTGGGCATCGGTCTGCCCGAGGTGCTCGACACGCCCGTGCTGATGCTGCTCGCGCGCTTCTCGCCCGAGTATCAGCGCTGGCTGGAGCCGATGCACACCGAGTACACCCGTGGAAAGCAGACACCCGACAAGCTGTGGGTGCGCGTGCGGGTGGCGGAAGAGCAAGAATGGACCTACTGCATGAGTCGGGGAGAGGGAGTGCGGGCGGAGGACACCCTGTTGATGTTGGTGGACGCGGAGGGAGAGGCGAGTACGCGGCGGCTCACCGAGTCCCTCGTGGAAGCCGCGGGCGAGCTGTTACACTGCCGTGACGAGCAGAGCGTGCTGGAAATGGCGGTCGAGGCCATCCACCGGCACGGCTTCTCGGTGATGGTGCTGCTGCTCGAGGGCGACAGCCTGCGCTACGGGCCCCTGCGGCAGGACGCGGCGCAGGTGACCACGTGCGAGGTGCTCTACGGCAAGCCCCTGCAGGACATCCGCTTTCCGCGCTCCAGCATGCCGCACATCGACGAGGTGCTGGCGCGGCACAAGGCGGCCTTCCACTCGGACTTCCTCCAGGTGCTGGAGAACGTGCGCACCATGGAGCCGCTCGCGTGGCTGCGGCGCGCCTCCCCGAGCGTGCGCGCCCTGGACGCGCCCATCTTCGTGCAGGGCAAACCCTACGGAATCCTGTCCGTGCAGGGCGAGACGCTGACGCCCACGAGCGCGGCCACGTTGGAGCTGTTCGCACGGCAGATAGGAGGGGCGCTGGAGAACGTGCGCCACCACCGGCTGGCGGCCTCACGGCTGGCGGAGCTGTCGCGGCTGCAGTCGGAGCTGGTGGCGCAGGAGCGGCTCACCGTGCTGGGCGAGGCCGCGGGCGTGGTGGCCCACGAGGTGCGCAATCCCCTGGGCGCCATCCTCAACGCGGTGGCGGTGCTCAAGCGCGACCGGCTGGGCCCGGTGAGCACGAGCGCGGTGCGGATGCTGGAGGAAGAAGCCACGCGCCTGGACGCGATGGTGAGGGACTTGCTGGACGTGGTGCGGCCGATGGAGCCCCGGCCCCGCGCGCTACACCCGGGCGAGCTGGCCCGGCGCACCCTGGAGCTTTTGCGCCAGCGCCACCAGCTGGGCACGCTCCAGGTGGTCATGAACGAGGCGCCGGACCTGCCCCTGCTCCAGGGCGACGAGATGTTGTTGCAGCTCGCGCTGGAGAACCTGCTGCGCAACGCCGTGCAGGCCTCGCCCCCGGAGAGCCGGGTGACCGTGTCGGTGTCGCGCGTGCCCGAGGGTGTGCTGCTCGCCGTGGAGGACGAGGGCTCGGGCATCTCTCCGGCCGACATCCACCGCATCTTCGAGCCCTTCTTCACCACGCGCGCCACGGGCACCGGCCTGGGGCTGGCGGTGGTGCGGCGCGTGGTGCTCGCTCACGGCGGCACGGTGTCCGCGGGGCAGCGGCCGGGAGGCGGCGCGCGCTTCGAGCTGCGGCTGCCGCTCGCTCCCCCCGAGCCCCTGCCGGGCTGAAGCACGGGGGCCGCCTCAGGGAAGGGCGCTCAGGAGCAGCCGGCAGCGCAGCCCTCCATTGCGCACCGGCAGCTCGCGCGCTCCGGGCAGGGCGAGCGCGCGGATGAGGCCCGGCTCCTCGGGAACGAGCACCGCGGCGCGCCAACCCGCGAAGGCCCGCCGCAAGGTGGCCCCGAGCGCCCGGTACAACCCCGGCAGGTCCTCCCCCTCTCCCACCCGCTTGCCATAGGGCGGATTGGCCACCACCCACCCGGGCCCGAGCCCCGAGGGCAGCGTCAGCGTGCGCACGTCCTGGCGCTCCAGCGTGAGCGTCACGCCCGCCCGCCGCGCGTTGCGTCTGGCCGTCCCCAACGAGCCCGCGTTGAGATCATGCCCCCGCAGCACCGCGCGCGGGGCCGGCAGGGCCTGGGCCTCCGCGCGGGCCCGGCGCTCCGCCCAGGCCCCCGCGTCGAAGCCGGGAAAGCGCTCGAAGGCGAAGGGCCGTGCGAGCCCCGGCGCCCGCTGTTGGGACATCCACGCGCCCTCGATGAGGAAGGTGCCCGAGCCACACATGGGGTCCACCAACGGCGCCACGCCGTCGTACCCGGCCAGCACCAGGATGCCCGCGGCGAGCGTCTCGCGCAGCGGCGCCCGGCTCACCTCCTGGCGGTAGCCCCGGCGGTGCAGCGGCTCGCCACTGGTGTCCGCGCTCACCGTGCACGTGTCCCCCTCCACGCGCACGAGCAGGGTGAGGCCCTCGCCCGGCTCCTCGTCCAGGAGGCCCGCGCGCTCCACCGAGGGCAGCCCCCAGGCCCGGGCCGCGGCGGCCAGCACCGCGTCCGGCCCCTTGAAGCGCGCGCCATGCAGGACCACCGAGAGCCGGGGCACCGTCCGCCCGTCCCACACCGGCCGCAGGGGCAGGGCCGCGAGCCCCTTGGCGAGCGCCGCCGCGTCCGGCGCGGGAAAGCGTCCCAGGCGCAGCCACACCCGGCTCGCCGTGCGCAGGCGCAGGTTGGCCTCCTGGTGCAGCCCCGGGGCCCCCTCGAGCTCCACCCCCCCCTCCACGCGCCGGGGCGACAGGCCCAGGGCCTCCGCCTCGGCCGCCACGGCGGGCTCCAGGCCGGGCAGCGCCGGGATGAAGAGCCATTCCCTCTGTTGGACGTTGGTCACCTGGAGCGGCATTGTCCGCGCCCGACGCCCGGCCGCAATGCTTTCCTCACGGGAACGTCCACCCGGACGAAGGAGAGCACGCCATGAGCGACGTCGCGAGGAACGCCCGCGAGCGGCCACGGGAGTACGAGGTGACGGTGGACAGCGTGCGCTGGGACACGCCCGACACCGTCACGCTCCAGTTGGACTTCGGCCCCGAGCGCCCCGACTACCGCGCCGGCCAGTTCCTCAACCTGGACCCGCATCAGTTCCGCGCCCTCGGCCACCTCATCGCCTACTTCCAGCAGCACAAGGGGCGCAAGGAACCAGCGCGCGCCTACTCGCTCGCCTCCGCGCCGCACGAGAAGCTCGTGGCCATCACCGTGAAGGACGAGGAGTTCATCCCCGGCCTCACCCCCTACCCCCCCCTGCTCTCGCCCTACCTCGTGCACGCGCCCCTCACGGGCTCGCGCATGAAGGTGCTCGGCTTCATGGGCCCCTACGTGCTGCCGGACGACGTGGAGGAGCGCACGGACCACCTCGTCCATGTCGTCGCCGGCTCCGGCGCGGTGCCCAACTTCTCCATCCTCAAGGACGCGCTGCACCGGGGCCTCCGGCTGCGGCACACCCTGCTGTGCTCCAACAAGACGTGGGCGGACATCCTCTACCGCGAGGAGCTGGACGCGCTCGCGCGCGCGCACCCGGACCGGCTGCGCGTGGTGCACACCCTCACCCGCGAGACGGACGAGACGCGCTTCGGCCCCACCGTGCGCAAGGGCCGCATCGGAGAGGCCCTCCTGGAGGAGCTGCTCCCCGAGCGCGGCTCCTGCCTCGTCTACGTGTGCGGCCCGGCCATCACCCCGTGGGCCCGCAAGAAGGCCCTGGAGACGCGCACGCCCGCCACCCCGCGCTTCCTGGAGACGGTCATCGGCCACCTGCACACGCTCGGCGTCGACGACAAGCGAATCAAACGGGAGTCGTACGGGTGATGTCGGCGGCCGGGGGGGCCGGGGTGGAGCTCGCGGGCTCCACGCCGAGCAGCCGCGTGAGCTTGGGTCGCACCCCGTAGGCGCCCAGCATCGCCTCCAGCTTCGCGCGCGCCTGCCGGTTCTCCCGGTGCACGCGCCGGCCGAGGATCAGCTCGTTCTTGAGCGAGTGCTCCCAACCCGTCAGCTCCGTCACCGTCACCTGGTAGCCGAAGGACTCCAGCGTCAGCGCGCGCAGCACGTTGGTCAGGTGGCTGCCGAACTCGCGGCGGTGCCAGGGGTGCTGGTAGAGCAGCGAGAGCGTCGGCTCCACCGCGGCCCGGCCCTCCTTGAGCTGCGTGGCCACCTCCGCCTGGCAGCACGGCACCACCGCCACGTAGTCCGCGCCCTTCTGGATGGCCACCGCCAGCGCGTCATCCGTCGCCGTGTCGCAGGCATGCAGGGCCATGAGCAGGTGGATGCGCTCGGGCCACTGCGCGCTCTCCAGGTGCGCCGTCTGGAACTCCATCCGGGAGAAGCCCAGCCGCCCGGCGCGCTCCTTGGCCCGCTGCGTCAACTCCGGCCGGCCCTCCACGTTGAGCAGCACGCCGCCCTCGGCGTCCTTGAGGAACAGCTCGTAGAGGATGAAGCCCAGGTAGGCGTTGCCGCTGCCCGCGTCCACCACCACGGGCGAGGCGTGACGGCCCTGGATGTCCTCCAGCGCCGGCCGCAACAACCCCACCAGGTGGTTGACCTGCTTGAGCTTGCGCAGCGTGTCCGCGTTGAGGTTGCCCTCGCGCGTGAGCAGGTGCAGCTCACGCAGCAGCTCCCGGGACTGGTCCGGCAGGAGCTCGCGCTTGACCCGCGCGCCTTTGACCTGCCGCCTCAGACGGACACCACCTCGGTGACCTCGGGGACGAGCTCGCGCAGCCGCGTCTCGATGCCCATCTTCAAGGTCGCCGTGGAAGAGGGGCACCCCGCGCACGAGCCCTTCATGTGCAGGTAGACGATGCCTTCCTCGAAGCGGTCCAGGGTGATGTCGCCACCATCCTGCGCCACCGCCGGGCGGATCTCCGCGTCGAGGATCTCCTGGATGCGCGTCTCCACCGAGCCGCCCGCCGTGCCCGCCGCCGTGCGCGCCGCCGCGATCGCCTCCTCGTTCACCGCGGGCAGGCCCGCGCCGAGGTGCTCGTCCAGCGTGCCCATCACCGCGTCGTTCAGCTCGTCCCACTCGCCCGCGTCACCCTTGGTGACGGTGACGAAGTTGCTGCCCACCATCACCGCCGTCACGCCCTGGATGCCCATGAGCTTGGCGGCCAGCGGCGACTTCTCCTCCGCCGCCTGCGTACTGGTGATGCTCACCGCTCCCGACGACACGAGCCGCCGATCCACCACGTACTTCAGGGTGCTGGGGTTGGGGGTCCACTCGAGCTGGATGTTCACCGACATGTCGAAATCTCTCCGTTCCCTCTTCCTCTAAGCCCTTGGCTCCCGCCTGGCAACCACGTGCTCGCCCCAGGGCCCACCCCAGAAGTTGTTCTATCTGACAATGATAACTTTACCTGAATTCAATGAATCCCCGTAGAGGCGTGCTAGGCTTGGAGGACGGAGACGGAACAATGGGGAGAACGTCCATGGAAAGCACCAGCCTGCAGGCGAGGACCCCCACCTATGCCGCACCGCTCCGCATCCCCTCCTGTGTCTTCGAGGGGCTGTTCGTCCGGGGCATGCAGCCACACGCGGCCCTCGCCAAGGCCCTGGCCCTGGAGGGGTACGATCCCCGCTGCCCCGAGGTCGACTACCCCATCCAGGTGTGGAAGCGCTGCGTGTCCCAGGCGAGGTACCTAGCGTATGGGACGCTGAGCGATGACGAGGCCTATCGCGCGCTCGGACGCCAGCTCAGCGAGGGCTTCGCCAAGACGCCGCTGGGCCGGATCGCCGCGGTGGGGCTGCCGATGATGGGCCCCGCGCGCGCCCTGGAGCGGCTGCCGCGCTACCTGGGGATGATGGGCCGCGCGGAGGTCCAGGTGCAGTCCGTCAGCCTGGGCGAGCGCGCGCGGCGCGTCTCCATCGCCGACGTGCACAATCCCCCGGAACTCTTCGTCGGCGCGCTCGAGGTGGTGCTGGAATACGCCCACGCGCAGCCCATCATCCACGTAGACGATCGCTCACCGCAGGGCTTCCGCCTGCTCGTGCGCTGGTAGAACGCCGCATGGCCTACCCTCCCCGCCTGGCGCACCTGGCCACGCTCTCCGTCGTCGTGGCGAAGCTCGTGCCCACCTATTCGCGTGCCCACCACCTCGATGAGGAGGAGGCGGCGCAGCGCCTCTCCCAGGCGCTGCGCGGCCGGATGCTGCCGTCGCTGCTGGAAGAGGCGTGGACGGCCATGCGCGGCAAGAGCAAGCGGCTCGACGACGAGGGGCTCCTGGAGAAGGTGGCCACCACGCTGCGCGACCGGCCCCAGCGCCCCGGACGGGTGGTGGAGGTGACGGCCGCGTGGAGCGCCTTCCTCGTGCTCGCGGACCTGGAAGCGGGCACCGCCAGCGAGGCCGCGCGCCGGGTGATGGAGTCACCCGAGGGACAGCGGCGCGCCCAGGAGGGGCTCGCGGAGGTCGGCCGCTTCCTGGCCGCCGAACTCACCCGGGGGCGCTAGGCCGCCCGAAGCCGCCCGCACGGTTGGCGAGCGCCTCCTCCAGACGTTATAGGCTGGTGCCCGCCGTGATCTCCGCCCTCCAGCCGCCCACCTGCTCCGTGCCTTCCAGCGCCCCCACCTCCGGGCCGCGAGGCGGCCAGGCGGCGCGCGCCGAGGGCTCATCCACGGCACTCGCCGCTGGCTGGCCTGCTCCGTTAGCGGGCCTCCTCCCGTTCCAAGCGGGAGCCGTCCGCACCCCCTAATCATTAGAGAAAGCGCATGCCTCGAGAGAAGTCCGATCCGGATTCCAACGTCGTCACGGAGACGGTGCCGCAGAAGAAGCTCAAGCGGCCCACGCTCTACAAGGTGCTGTTGCACAACGACAACTACACGACGCGCGAGTTCGTGGTGGCCGTTCTCAAGGAGGTCTTCCACAAATCGGAGACGGATGCCGTGCAGATCATGCTGCACATCCATTACAACGGCATCGGCGTGGCCGGCGTTTATACGTACGAGGTCGCAGAGACGAAGGTACGCACCGTGGAGGCCGCGGCGCGGGAGAATGGCTTCCCGCTGCGCCTCTCGATGGAACCAGAGGAAGGTTGAGACCGTGGCAGGACCGCTGATTGCCAAGGCATTACAGGACAGCTTCCGCAACGCGCTGGAGGAGGCGCGACGGATGCGTCACGAGTACCTGACGCTCGAGCATCTGTTGCTCGCGCTCACCAAGGACACCCGCACCCGGGAAGTGCTCAAGAGCTGTGGCGCGCAGGTCAAGCGGCTCCAGGAACGCCTGGAGTCCTTCCTGGAGGAGACGGTCGAGCGTCTGCCCGAGGGGGTAGAGGCCGAGCCGCAGCAGACCATCGGCGTGGAGCGCGTGCTGCACCGCGCCGCCATGCACGCCCTGTCCGCCGAGCAGAAGTTCATCGATGGCGGCGACGTGCTCGTGGCCCTCTTCCGCGAGGAGGAGAGCCACGCGCTCTACCTGCTGCAGCAGGAGGGCATCACCCGGCTGGATCTGCTCAACTTCATCTCCCACGGCATCTCCAAGGACGCCTCGGATTCGGGAGACGAAGGGCCGAGCGGCGAGGCGCACCCGGGCGTGCCCGTGGGCGAGGACGAGGAGGGCGAGGGCAACACGCGCAAGAGCCCCCTGGAGGCCTACACCACCAACCTCAACGAGGAGGCCAAGGCGGGCCGCATCGATCCGCTCATCGGGCGGCAGAAGGAGCTCGAGCGCACCATCCAGGTGCTCTGCCGGCGGCGCAAGAACAACCCGCTCTACGTGGGCGAGACGGGCGTGGGCAAGACGGCCATCGCCGAGGGGCTCGCGCTGCACATCCACGAGGGCCGCGTGCCCGAGGTGCTCAAGAACTCCATCGTCTTCTCGCTCGACATGGGCGCGCTCCTGGCGGGCACCAAGTTCCGCGGCCAGTTCGAGGAGCGGCTCAAGGGCGTGCTCAAGGCGCTCAAGGAGCACCCGGACGCCATCCTCTTCATCGACGAGATCCACACCATCGTCGGCGCGGGCGCCACCAGTGGCGGCTCCATGGATGCCTCCAACCTGCTCAAGCCGGCGCTGGCCAGCGGCAGGCTGCGCTGCATCGGCTCGACGACGTACCAGGAGTTCAAGGCGTCCTTCGAGCGCGACCGGGCCCTGTCCCGGCGCTTCCAGAAGATTGAAGTGGGCGAGCCGAGCGTGGAGGACACCCTGCTCATCCTCGAGGGGCTCAAGAGCCGCTACGAGGAGCACCACGGGGTGAAGTACGCGCCGGAGGCCCTGCGGGCCGCCGCGGAGCTGAGCGCCAAGCACATCAACGACCGCTTCCTGCCGGACAAGGCCATCGACGTGGTGGACGAGGCGGGCGCGGCCGAGCGGCTCAAGCCCGAGGGCCAGCGCACCGGCCACGTGACGATGACCGACGTGGAGGCCGTGGTCGCCAAGATGGCGAAGATTCCGGCCAAGAGCGTGTCCGCCAGCGAGGGCGTGCAACTGCAGAAGCTCGAGCCCGAGCTCAAGCGGGTCATCTTCGGCCAGGACCCGGCCATCAAGTCCGTGGTGGACGCCATCAAGCTGGCACGCAGCGGTCTGCGCGCGCCGGAGAAGCCCATCGGCAGCTTCCTCTTCTCGGGCCCCACGGGCGTGGGCAAGACGGAGCTGGCCAAGCAGCTCGCCCAGGTGCTCGGCGTGGAGTTCCTGCGCTTCGACATGAGCGAGTACTCGGAGAAGCACACGGTGAGCCGGCTCATCGGCGCGCCGCCGGGCTACGTGGGCTTCGATCAGGGCGGTCTGCTCACCGACGCCGTGCGCAAGCACCCCTACGCGGTGCTGGTGCTGGACGAGATTGAAAAGGCCCACCCGGACCTCTTCAACATCCTCCTGCAGGTGATGGACCATGCGACGTTGACGGACAACAACGGCCGCAAGGCGGACTTCCGCAACATCATCCTCATCCTCACCACCAACGCGGGCGCCCGGGAGATGAGCACCAAGTCCATGGGCTTCGGCGACAAGCAGGCCCCGGTGGACACCCTGCGCGCGAAGAAGGCCATCGAGAACACCTTCACCCCCGAGTTCCGCAACCGCCTGGACGGCTGGGTGCTCTTCTCCGGCCTGCCCGCGGACATCATCCTCAAGGTGGTGGACAAGGAAGTGGGCCTGCTCCAGAAGATGCTGGAGGAGAAGCGCGTGAAGCTGGAGCTGACCCCGGCGGCGCGCGCGTGGCTCGCCGCCAACGGGTACGACCCGGCCTTCGGTGCGCGGCCCATGGCGCGGCTGGTGGACAACGCGCTCAAGAAGCCGCTCGCCGAGGCCGTGCTCTTCGGTGACCTGAAGGACGGCGGCACCGCGCGCTTCGACGTGGAGGGCGACGGCCTGAAGCTCCAGTCCGCCACCGCTCCGCAGCCCGCGCCCGCGGCCTGAGCACCCGGGCCCTCCCCCTCGAGGAAGCAAGAGGGGGAGAGCCCAGAAACGACGAGGGCCAGGTGGAGGGTTTCCCCCTCCCCTGGCCCTTCGTGCATTCAGCGGCTCGCGCGGACGACTACACGCGGTAGGCCTTCACCGCGCTGCTGAGCTGCTCGGAGATGACCTGCAGCGTGGTGGCCGCCTCGCCGGTGGCGCTGATACGGGCCACCGTCTCCTCCATCATCTTGGAGAGATCACCCACGGCGGTGCTGATCTGGCTGATGCCCACGTTCTGCTGACCCACGGCGGCGGCGATCTGCCGCACGGCGGCGGCGTTGTCCTGGTTGATGGTGGACAGCTCGCGCAGGCTCTTGCCGTAGGAGCGCACCTGCTCCAGGCCCATCTCCATGCGCTGCGAGCCGCGCTCGGTGGCGCGCACCGCGGTGGCCACCGAGTTGCCGATATCGTCCAGCAGCTCGCGCACGCGGTCCGTGGACTCGATGGACTGGTCGGCCAGGGCGCGGATTTCACGCGCCACCACGCCGAAGCCCTTGCCGTGCTCGCCCGAGCGCACCGCCTCGATGGCGGCGTTGAGCGCGAGCATGTTGGACTGGTCCGCCAGGTCCTTCACCGTCTGGGTGATGCTGCCGATCTGCACGGTGCGCTCGCCCAGCTCGAGGATCTTCTGGGCGATCTCCTGCACCTGGGCGCGGATGTCGTTGAGGCCCGCGAGCGTCTGCTCCAGGGAGGCCTCGCCCGTGCGGCTCAGCTCGTCGGCGCGCTCGGCCACGGAGAGCACCGCGTCGGCCTTCTGGGCGGCGAGGAGACTCGTCTGGCGGATCTCCTGGGCGGTGACCTGCGTCTCCTGGAGCGCGGAGGCCTGCCGGGCCACCGTCTGCGACTGCTCGGCGGCGGAGGCGTTGAGCTGCTCGGTGGAGGCGTTGAGGGCCTCGCTGGCCTGCTGGAGGTTCTGCGTCACCGAGCGCAGCCGCTCCACCATCTGAGAGAACGACACGGCCAGCTGGCCCAGCTCGCCGCCCGCGATGGCGGGGATGGGACGGGTGAGGTCGCCCGACTGGACGATGTGCGCGGCCGCGTTGGTGAGCTCGCGCAGCGGCCCCACGATGGAGCGGCTCAGCACGTACACCCCGAGCACGCCCACGGCCACGATGAGCAGGCCCAGCATCAGCATCTTGAGCCACAGCTGGCCCACCAGGACGCTCACGCTGTCGTGCATCATGCCCACGTGCAGCACACCCCGCGTCGCGCCCGACAGGGGCGCGGCCACGTCGGCGACGGCCACCCGCTTGTTGTCGACCGTCATCTCCACCATTTCCCGCGTCTGCGTGCGCTCACCATTGGCGAGGCCGTTGTCGGACAGGGGGTTGGCGGTGAGCAGCTCCACGGGCACATCGCCCGGGAAGGAGTGGGCGAGCACCGTGTTGCTCTCGTCCACCACGTAGAGGTAGCCCAGGCCCTGGGCATCCCGGAACGCGTCCACCAGGGGCTGCAGCGACGAGGTGCCGCCGGCGCGCTCGGCGGCGGCCGAGAAGCCCAGCGCGATCGCCTTGCCCTCGTTCAAGGTGCTCGACATGAGGCTGTCGCGCAGCTGCTGGGCCGCCATCATGGACAGCAGGATGGCGATGGCGACGCTGACGGCCGCGGTGGCGAAGACGAACTGGGCACCGATGCCTATGGATTTACGGGCGGGGCTCACGAAAGCACCTCAGTGAGGATGGAAAAGGGGTTCAAACCACGCCCTCCGGACCGGGAGGACGGTTCGGCATGGGACCGCGGCGGCAGCTCATGCGGATGATGTCGGGAATGGAGGACAGGGGAACGCCCCGGTCCGCCGCTTTCAGTTCCAGCGCCACCCGGGGCATGCCGAAGACGACGCACGTGGCCTCGTCCTGGGCGAAGGTGACGCCTCCCGCCTTGCGGATGTCCAGCAGGCCGCGGGCGCCGTCCTCTCCCATGCCGGTGAGGCCACCTCCGCCGGCGCGGCTGCCATAGGTGCGCGCCAGGGAGGACAACAGGAGATCTCCCGAGGGACAGGGGCCGCCACGCGTGCGCGTCATGCGCACCACGCCGTTGCCCTCGATGGTCAGGTCGTGACCGTCCGCCGGGAAGTACACCTTGCCCGCCTCCACGCGCTCACCCTCCCGGGCGATGACCACCTTGAGCGAGGTCACCTGGGAGAGCCAGCGCACCATGCCGGGGGTGAAGCCCTCGGTGATGTGCTGGGCGATGACGATGGGCACGGGCAGATCCGGAGGCAGGCGCGAGAGCACCTCGGACAGGGCCGGCGGCCCGCCGGTGGAGGCGGCGATGCCCATGATGTCCACCCGGGCGCCCGACACGGGCGGCGGCGGGCTGGAGACGCGCAGGCGCCGGGAGATGACGGGCACCTCCGCCATCAGACACACCGACTCGGCCAGCTGCCGGCCCCAACGCCGCAGCTCCTCGCCGCTGATGACGCTCGGCTTGCCGATGAGCTCCAGGGCGCCCGCGCTCATCGCCTGGAAGCACACCTCCAGGTTGCGCTGGTCCGCCACGGCGCTCACCACCAGGACGCGCGCGGGCGCCTCGGCCATGATCGCCGCGATGGCCGCCGGGCCATCCAGGTCCGGCATGAGCAGATCCATGGTGATGACGTCCGGGCGCAACAGGCGCGCCAGCGTCACCGCCCGGCTTCCCGTGTTGGCGCGCCCCACCACCTCGATGCGCGGATCATCCGTCAGCAGGGCGCTGACGGCATCCGCCATGGTGGGCGAGTCATCCACCACGAGCACACGGATGGGCTCCTTCCCACCACTCATGCCCGGGCCCCCCTGCGGCTCATCACGTCGAGCACCTCGGAGAGCAGACGGCCCGCCGCGCACTCGCGCTTGCTGAGGTAGCCATCCGCTCCCGCCGCCAGACCGCGGGAACGGGCGCTCGCACTGTCGTTGGCCGACACGAGGATGACGGGGATGTCCCGCGTGTCTGGCTGCCCGCGCAGGCGGGCGATGACCTCGGTGCCGTTCATCTCTTCCATCTCAAGGTCGCAGATGATCACGTCGTATTCTTCCGCCTGCAAACGCTCCAAGGCGCGTGCTCCACTGGCTGCCAGGTGGACGGTGAAGCCACCAGCCTCCAGCATGGCACGGTGCAGGGCGCGAGCGGTGAGAGAGTCGTCCACCACGAGCGCCCGGCGGCTCGTCGGCATGGCGACCGTCTGGGGGGCACTGTCGGTCACCACCCAGCCGGGGCGAAGGATGAGCAGCAGCTCACCACGGCTGAGGATGGCGGCGCCCTGGTAGGAGGGCACGTCACGCACCTCGGCGGGCAGCGGACGGATGACCAGGTCCCGGTCTCCGACCACCGCGTCCACGGCGAGTGCCATGCGCTTGCCGCCGCTCTGCACGATGATGAGGGGCTGGCCCTCGGAGGGAGGCGCCGCGGCGCGCAGGCCCATGCGGGCGCCCAGGTCGGTCACCGGCACGAGCTGGCCGTTGTAGTCCAGCTGCGTCTTGCTGCGGCCGATGCGCAGGTTGTCCGCGGTGGCCAGCTGGGTGGACTCCACCGCCAGCATGGGCAGACCCACCGAGGCGTCGATGGCGCGCACCGTGAGCACCGGCGAGCTGCCCAGCTCCATGGGGATGGTGAGCACGAAGCGCGTGCCGCTGCCCTTGGTGCTGAGCACCTCGATGCGGCCCTGCATGGACTCCACCGCGGCGCGCACCGCGTCCAGGCCCACGCCGCGGCCCGACGTGTCCGTCACGTCCGTGCGGGTGCTGAAGCCGGGGCGGAAGATGAGGTCGCGGATCTGCGTCTCGTGCATGCGCGCGCCCTCCTCCGCGGTGATGAGGCCCTTGCGCTCGGCCGACGCGCGCACCGCCACCACGTCGATGCCGCGCCCGTCGTCGATGAGCTCCAGGAAGAGGATGTTGCCCTGCTGCTCCACGCGCAGCGTGAGGGCGCCCTCGTGGTGCTTGCCCGCGCGCTCGCGCTCCTCGGGCATCTCGATGCCGTGGTCCACCGCGTTGCGCAACAGGTGCACCATGGCGCCCCGGAGCTTCTCGAGCAGCCGCCGGTCCAGCGACACCTCCGCGCCCACCACCGACAGGCGCGAGGACTTGCCCAGCTGGCGCGACAGGTCGCGCACCATGCGCTGCAAGGGCTCGAGGATGGTGCGCACCGGACGCGTGGTGATGGACTTGAGGCCCTCCTCCAGGCTGTCCACGATGTCCGACGCCTCGTGCCCGTCCGCGCGCACGCCCGCCGTCACCGACGCCAGCGTCGCGCGCGCCCGGGCCGTGGGCGCCAGCAGCTCGCGCGCCGACAGGAGCTCCACCACCTTGCCGATGTCGCGCAACCGGTCTTCCAGACGCATGCGGAACTCGCGCAGACGCTCCACCTCGCGCATGAGCGCCGTCACCTGGTGCGCGGCCACGCGCCAGCCCGCGTCCACGTCCTCGTCCGCCATGGCCGCGCTGGCGGCGGCGGCGGCGGCGTTCGCGGCGGAAGCGCTGGAGGGCGCGCTCGCCGGCGCGGGGCCCCCCGACGCGACCGCCGCGGCCTCCTCCGGGGGCGGGGCATCCGCCACGAGCTGGGCCAGGGCAGCCGCGGGATCCGGCAGCGCGTCGCCCCGGCCGTCCGCGTGGGCCTGGGCCCGCAGGAGGAAGAGATCCAACCCGTGCAGCAGCAGGTCCACCAGCGGCCGCGGCATGGGCTTGATGTCCTTGCGCAGCGGCGCGAGGGCATCTTCCAGCTTGTGCGCGATGGAGCTCAGGTCCTGCAGCCCGAGGCTGGCGGCGCTGCCCTTGAGGGTGTGCAGGTGGCGCGCCAGGCGCGTGTACACCTTGCCGAGGGCCTCGTTGTCCAGGCCTTCCCGCTCCAGCTCGAGCAGGTCCAGGGTGACCTTTTGACAGACTTCCTGCGCCTCGGACGAGAAGCCCGCCACGAGGCTCTGCAGCATGGGGTCAACCGACATTGCGTGTCCCGGAAGTGCTCGCGAACAGGCGCGGCAGATCGATGAGGTGGATGACTTGACGCGAGCCGCTCATGAGCACCTGCGTCACCGGGCCCTCGGTTTGCGCGCGCGCCGCCTCCACCGCCACGGTGGGCATGCTCAACGGACGGGGGATGGCCTCACAGTCCAGGGCGCACAGCTCTCCGTCACCCCGCTCCACCACGAGCAACACGGCGGGGTCCTGGCGCCAGCCGTGGCCACCCAGGAGCGCGGCGAGGCTGAGCGCGGCGAGCACCTGGCCCTGGTAGCGCAGCACGCCGATGACGTGCGGCTGGGACAGGGGCACCGGCGTCACCAGGCGCAGGGGCAGTGCCGCGCGCAGCGAGTCCAGGGGGATCGCGTAGCGCTCCTCGCCCAGGGGGAACTCCGCCACCATGAGCACGGATTCGTCGGTGGTGTTGTCGGAGCGTCCGCGCAGACGGTTCGCGCGCTCGTCCAGGAGGGTACGGACCTCCTGGTCCTGAACCTCCTCGGGGCCTCGGGGGGTGGATGTCATTCGATGGATCCCAACGTGAGGAAGGCGTCGGCGGACGCCCTGTAGAAGCGGGCAGGCAGCGGCTCAGGTCCCTCGATGACCTGATCCGGAGGGAGGCGGGAGGCGCAATCGCGCACACTGTGCATGAGCGCGAAGGCCGCTTCTCGCGCCCCGGCCCGCTCACGCAGCAGAGCCAACTCCAACATGCCCGGCAGATAGTCCCGGAACTGTTTCAGCAGGGCCTCCAGGGTGCTGGCCGCGCCGGACTCGTCGCCGCCCTCGATGCGCTGAAGCGCCTCGGTGTGCAGGCTCACGGGCGTGGGAGGCGGCGGCGCGGGCGCCGGGGCGGGCGGCGGCACGCGCAGGGCGATCCTGGGAGGCTCGGGAGGCGGAGGCTTGGGGGGAGGCGCCAGTTCCTGGGGCGTCGGGCGGCGGAAGGCCTGCAGCTCGGGAGGCCCCACCCGCACCAGCCCCGCGGGCGCGTTGTCCATCTCCACCGTGCCCAGCAACAGGTAGCCGCCCGGCACGAGCACCCGCGCCAGATGACGCACGGCCTGCTGCACCGCATCGGGCGAGAAGTACGTGAGCACGTTGCGGCAGAAGATGACGTCGAACTGGCCGTGCTTCTCGGCCAGGGGCTCCAACAGGTTCGCCTGGGCGAAGTGGGTGACGGCGCGCACCGAATCGATGACGCTCACCCGGCCCTCCGCCGTCTCCTGATAGACGGGATACAGCAGCGGCCCCGACTCGCGGCGCGACCAGTTGCCGTACACGCCCCGGCGGGCGAACGCCAGACGGCCCTCGTGCAGATCCGTGCCAAGCACCTCGACCTGCACGCCTGGCGTCACCATGTTCAGGAGACACGCGGCGATCGAATACGATTCCTCGCCCGAGGCGCATCCGGCGCTCCAGGCCCGCATCGTCGTGGTGCCCCGGCGCATCGCCGCGGACACCGTCTCGGTCGCCAGGAAGCGGAACTGCTCCGGGTGGCGGAAGAAGTACGTCTCGCCCACCAGCACCGCGTCCAGCAGCGCCCGCTCCAACGCGGAGCCCGGACGATGCATCTCCGCCATCAACTCCGAGGGCGAGCGGCCCCGAGACAGCTCCATGCGCACGACGCGATCCACCGCCGCGGGAGAGATCGCCGTGTCGCGGAAGCCCGTGCACGACGCGACGAACTCCCGCGCCCGCTCGAACACCAGCTGAGATTCCACCCCCACACCTCCACTCATGCGCTACGCGCCGGACGAAGCACGTCCACCGCCTCGCGCAAGAGTTCCTGCGTGGCGAATGCCTTGGGATCGAAGATGGGAACCGAGCGCTCTCCGCTGCGCAGCATGCCCATGAGGGCATCGCGCAGCTCGCCGTGGCCGACACCGCCCACGCGATCGCGCCGCTCGATGTCCGTGGCCGGGTACTCCTCGGGGTCCTGCACCGCGTCCACGCTCAGCGCCAGCTGCACCCCGCTGATCTCCAGGATGACCAGCTTGCGCTCCTCGACGGGCTCGCGGTGCTCGACCTCGAGCCGGCGCGCCAGGTCCAGCACGCACACCGGCTGGCCCCGCAGCTCGAAGAACTCGGAGATGTAGCCCGGCCCCAGCGGCAGGGGACGCGTGCTCGGCTGGAGGAGGACCTGACGCACGCCCTCCAGGGGGATGGCGAACTCCAGGCCGCCCACCGCCAGCCGCAACAGGGCCAGCGAACCCGCTCGCGCCCGGCGCCGCGCGTTCTCCAGCGCGTTCTCCACCGCGCTCAAGAGCTCGTCGGCCCGGAAGGGCTTGGACAGGAACAACTCCGCGCCCAGCGCCAGGCACGACTCCGCCCGGCTCGTCTCCGAGGAGATGATGATGACCGGAATGTCGGCGGTGGTGGGATCCGCCTTCACCCGCTTGAGCACCTCGTCCCCGTCCATCTCCGGCATGGACAAGTCCAACAGGATGGCGGCCGGCTGGACCCGGACCACCTTCTCCAGCGCCTCCCGGCCATTGCTCGCCGTGTTCAGCGCGTAATGGCCGGAGAGGATGGCGCGCTCGAGCGCGAGGATGGCATCACTGTCATCGACAAGGAGCAGGGACGGAAGACTCACGGCTCGACACTCAATTCTGGGTGAGGAATTTGCGCACGGTTTCCGTCAGGTCGTGATGGGAAACCGGCTTGTTGATGAAGGCATTGGCTCCGGCTTCGACACCGCGCTGACGCAGGTCGCCGCCGCGCTCACCCGTGAGGAGGATGACGGGCACATCGCGAACCTGAGACAGCGGGCTCGCTCGGACCTGCTTCACGAAGGTGATGCCGTCCATACCAGGCATATTGATATCGGCGATGACGAGCTTGACCGGCACCAGCCGGAGGAGCTGCAACGCCCGTGTCGCGTCTTCCGCTTCGACGAACCCCATCTTCAAATTCATGAGGTAGATCTTGAGGATGTTGCGAACGGTCGGGCTGTCATCCACGAGGAGGATGTTGGCGCTCAAACCCAGGGCTCCGCCCGGGCCACGAAGTTCGGGACCCGGTTGAAGGAAACGTTGGAGACTGTACCGTGACCTCGCCTCCCAGCAAAAGCCGGGGGGGGTCGAAACATGGAATTCGGGGGGAGGAGTGAGCTTCTCCCGCCGCACAGCAATCGACCAACCGAGGGTGTTCAGCCCGGCTGGCCGCTCTCCTCCTTTTCGTCCTCATGAGGGTCCACCGGCGGAGCACCGATCGCATGATAGCCGCCGTCCACATGAATCATCTCCCCCGTGGTGGAGGGCATCCAATCGGATAGGAGCGCACACGCCGTCCGCGTCACCGCATCATGGCTGTTGCGCGCATCCCACCCCAGAGGAGCCTGGCGACCCCACCCCTGCTGGAGGGATTTGAACCCGGGAATGCCCTTGGCCGCCACCGTGGCCAGCGGCCCGGCCGCCAGAGCGTTGACCCGGATACCCTTGGGCCCCAGATCCCGGGCCAGGTAGCGCACCGTGGCCTCCAGGCCCGCCTTGCACACGCCCATCCAGTCGTAGATGGGCCAGGCCACCCGGTTGTCGAAGTCCAGCGCCACGATGGAGCCGCCCTTGGGCATCAGGGGCAGCACCGCCACCGCCAGCTCCTTCAGGGAGAAGGTCGAGACGCGGAACGCCGTCTGGACGCTCTCCCAGGGAGTGTGGAGGAAGTTTCCACCCAGGGCGTTCTCGGGAGCGAAGGCGATGGCGTGGAGCACGCCGTCCACCCGGCCCCAGCGCTGGCGCAGCGCCTCGGTGAGGGCGGGGAAGTGCTCGGGATTGGACACGTCCAACTCCAGCACCTCGGTGCCCTCCTTGAGGCGTTTGGCGCTGCGCTCGGTGAGCGAGCGCGCCCGGCCGAAGCCGGTGAGGATGATCTCCGCGCCCTGCTCCAGCGCGTGCTCGGCGACCCCGTAGGCGATGGACTGGGGAGTGAGAACTCCGGTGATGAGGAGCTTCTTGCCCTGCAGCAACATGCGAAGGCCTTTCTGACGAAAGAAAGTGAGAGTGCCAGGGGGTTTACCACTCCCCGAGCCCCGGGTAAGCCAGGAACACGTCCGAATCCGGCGACCCCCGGGCCCTCCCGAGGTGAAGTTGTGCTCACGCCGCGCATGAAACCTGCTGTTCCCCGGAAACTCAATCGTAGGCGCGGGCGGGGGCACTCCCAATAAATCTTGCCGAAAACCCCCCAACGGGGCGGCCTTCCAGTAAAAGGCAGCACGCCATGGCGAATTTCCAGGACTCGTATCTTTCTGGCGGAAACATCGACTTCATCGAGGGGCTCTACGCGCGCTACCTCGAGGACGCTTCCAGTGTGGACGCGAGCTGGCGCGAGGTGTTCGAGCGCACCAACGGCGCCGGCCGTCCCATCTTCAACCCCACTCCCATCGAACCCCCCGCCCCCGCGGTGCCGGGCAAGGACGCCAAGGCCGGCAAGGCGGCTCCCGCCGCCGCCCAGGCGCTCGCCCCGCAGACGAGGCCCACGGTGGCCTTCGAGCAGGACATGAAGCTGCAGTCCCGGGTGGATCAGGCGATCTCCGCCTTCCGCCTGCGTGGCCACCTGCGCGCCAACCTGGATCCGCTCGGCCGTCCGCTCCCGCCCATGGAGCACATGGCCGACGTGGGCATGGCGGATGACAAGCACTTCTCCGCCGCCGAGCTCGAGCAGATGGTGGAGAGCTCCAACGTCTTCCCCGAGGCGCGCGTCAAACTCAAGGATCTGCTCGGGCGGCTGCGCCGCACGTACACGGGCTCCATCGGCGTGGAGTTCATGCAGATGCTCGACAGCGAGCGGCGCCGCTGGCTGATGAAGCGCATGGAGTACACCGAGAACCGCACCGACTTCCCGGTGGAGGAGCAGCGCCACATCCTCACCAAGCTGTCCTACGCCGAGGGCTTCGAGAACTTCCTGCACACCAAGTACATCGGCGCCAAGCGCTTCGCGCTCGATGGCGGCGAGGCGCTCGTGCCCATGATGGACGCGCTGCTCGAGGTGGGTGGTGGCATGGGTCTCAAGGAGGTCGTCATCGGCATGGCCCACCGCGGCCGCCTCAACGTGCTGACGAACATCCTGGGCAAGAAGCCGGATCAGATCTTCAGCGAGTTCGACGGTCCGCAGGATCCCAAGAAGCACATGGGCCGGGGCGACGTGAAGTACCACATGGGCTTCAGCTCGGACCACACCACGCGCAGCGGCCAGGGCATCCACCTGTCGCTGGCCTTCAACCCCAGCCACCTCGAGGCGGTCAACCCGGTGGTGGAGGGGCGCGTGCGCGCCAAGCAGGACCGCAGCGGAGATGGCTCGCGCACCCGGGTGATGCCGGTGCTCATCCACGGCGACGCGGCCTTCATCGGCCAGGGCGTGGTGGCCGAGACGCTCAACCTCTCGCGGCTGCAGGGCTACGAGACGGGCGGCACCGTGCACCTGGTCATCAACAACCAGGTGGGCTTCACGACCGACCCCGAGGAGTCGCGCAGCTCCATCTACTCCACCGCGCTCGCGCAGATGCTCGACGTGCCCGTCTTCCACGTGAACGGGGACGACCCCGAGGCGTGCGTCCACATCGGGCGGCTGGCGGCCGAGTACCGGCAGACGTTCAAGAGCGACGTGGTCGTCGACCTCGTGTGCTACCGGCGCTACGGGCACAACGAGGGCGATGAGCCGTCGTTCACCCAGCCGGAGATGTACGAGATCATCCGCAAGCACCCGACCGTGCGCACGCTCTACGCGCAGCAGCTCGCCAGCCAGGGCCGGGTGTCCGCCGAGGAGGCCGACACCCTCAAGCAGCGCTGCCTGCAGGAGTTCGACGCGGCGCTCACCCGCGCCCGCGCGGAGAGCCAGTTCAAGGAGCCCAACGCGCTCGACGGCCTGTGGAAGCCCTACAAGGGCGGACTCGAGGCGAGCGTGCCCGAGGTGCGCACCGCGGTGGACAAGGAGACCCTGCGCGGCATGCTCGGCAAGCTGGCCCACGTCCCCGAGGGCTTCAACATCCACCGCGACGTGGAGCGCACGGTCATCAAGAAGCGCCAGACCATGGTGCAGACCGAGGAGCTGCAGTGGAGCGAGGGCGAGTCGCTCGCCTACGCCACCCTGCTGTCCGAGGGCTACGTCGTCCGGCTGAGCGGCCAGGACGTGGAGCGCGGCACCTTCAGCCACCGCCACGCCGTGCTCCACGACGTGCAGACGGGCAAGGAGTTCGTGCCGCTGAGCCAGTTCCCCACCGGCAAGGCCCGCTTCGACATCCACAACAGCCCGCTGTCGGAGATGGGCGTGCTGGGCTTCGAGTACGGCTACAGCCTGGACGTGCCGGACGGCCTCACCATCTGGGAGGCCCAGTTCGGTGACTTCGCCAACGGCGCGCAGATCATCATCGACCAGTTCATCGCCGCGGGTGAGAGCAAGTGGCGGCGGCTCAGCGGCATCACGCTGCTGTTGCCCCACGGCTACGAGGGCCAGGGCCCCGAGCACTCCAGCGCCCGGCTCGAGCGCTTCCTGAACCTGTCGGCCGAGGACAACATCCAGGTCGTCTACCCCACCACGCCCGCGCAGATCTTCCACCTGCTGCGCCGCCAGGTGCTGCGCCCCCTGCGCAAGCCGCTCGTGATCATGTCGCCCAAGAGCATGCTGCGTCTGCCCGAGGCGACCAGCAAGCTGGACGAGCTCGCCACGGGCTCCTTCCAGGAGGTCATCGCGGACAAGGTGGACCCCGCGGGCGTGACGCGGCTGCTGTTGTGCTCGGGCAAGGTCTACTACGACCTCGTCAAGGAGCGCGACGCGCGCAAGGACACCTCCATCGCCATCGTGCGCGTGGAGCAGCTCTACCCCTTCCCCTTCGACGAACTGTCGGGCCTGCTGGCGAAGATGCCCAAGCTCACCGAGCTGTTCTGGGTCCAGGAGGAGCCACGCAACTCGGGTGCCTGGCACTTCATCTTCCCCCGCCTGCACGACCTCGTCGCCACCCGGGGACAGAACCCGGTGAAGTTGGGCTACATCGGCCGCGCGGAGGCCGCCAGCCCCGCCACCGGCTTCACCCAGACGCACAAACTTGAGCAGCAGCTCATCGTGGAGGAAGCCATCCTCCGAGGAACCAAGAATGGCCGTTGAATTGAAAGTCCCGCCCCTGGGCGAGTCCATCACGGAAGCCGTCGTCGGCAAGTGGAACAAGAAGAAGGGTGAGTCCGTCTCCGTGGACGAGCCCCTCGTCGTCCTGGAGACCGACAAGGTCACCATCGACGTGCCCGCCCCCGCCGCCGGCGCCATCGCCACCATCGCCTTCAAGGAAGGCGACAAGGTGCGCGTGGGTGATGTGCTCGGCACCATCGAGGCCGGTGGCGCCAGCGCCTCGGCTCCCGCGCCGCAGCAGGCCGCCGCTCCCGCTCCCGCTCCCGCCGCCGCGCCGGCCCCGAGCGCCGCCGCCGACACGCGCATCACGCCCACCGCCCGGAAGATCGTCGAGGAGAACAACCTCGACGTCGCCCAGCTCAAGGGCAGCGGCACCGGTGGCCGCATCATGAAGGAGGACGCGCTCGGTCAGCTCAGCCGTCCGGCCTCCGAGGCCCCCGCGCCCGCGCGCGCTCCGGCCCCCGCCGCTCCCTCCGGCCCCCGCCCCCGCGCGGACCGCGAGGAGCGCGTGAAGATGACGCCCCTGCGCCGCCGCGTCGCCGAGCGCCTGCTCCAGGCCCAGTCCAACGCCGCCATCCTCACCACCTTCAACGAGGTGGACATGGGCGAGGTGATGGACCTGCGCAAGCAGTACAACGAGAAGTTCCAGGCCAAGCACGGCGTGAAGCTCGGCTTCATGAGCTTCTTCGTGCGCGCCGCCATCGAGGCGCTCAAGACCTTCCCCCAGGTCAACGCGGAGATCGAGGGCGAGGACGTCGTCTTCAAGCGCTACTACGACATCGGCGTGGCGGTGAGCGGCGCGCGCGGACTCGTGGTCCCCGTGCTGCGCGACGCCGACACCCTGTCGCTCGCCGACATGGAGAAGAAGATCGGTGACTTCGGCGTCCGCGCCAAGAACGACAAGCTCACCCTGAGCGATCTGCAGGGCGGCACCTTCACCATCTCCAACGGGGGCACCTTCGGCTCCATGCTCTCCACCCCCATCCTCAACCCGCCCCAGACGGGCATCCTGGGGATGCACAACATCGTGGAGCGCCCCGTGGCCCGCAACGGCCAGGTCGTCATCCGGCCCATCATGTACCTCGCCCTCTCCTACGACCATCGCCTCATCGATGGCCGCGAGGCGGTGCAGTTCCTCGTGCGCATCAAGGACTGCATCGAGGATCCCACTCGGCTCCTGCTGGAAATTTGAAACAACGTCAGACGCCACTAGTCTGGAAAACGGGGCAACCGACTAGACAGCCCTTCGGCTGCCCGCCAAAAATATCCAGAGTCACCCGACGGACGGGGGACGGGCAACGAACCGGTCTCGATGGGACCGGTTCCTGACGAGGAAGCATCCATGGCAACTGGCACCGTGAAGTGGTTCAACGACGCGAAGGGTTTCGGATTCATCGTGCAGGACGCGGGGGGTGAGGACGTGTTCTGTCACCACACCGCGATCAACATGGATGGCTTCCGCACCCTCGCCGAGGGGCAGAAGGTGGAGTTCGAGGTGTCGCGCGGCCCCAAGGGCCTGCAGGCGCAGAACGTGCGCGCCGCCACCTGAAAGCCCTCAGCCACTGCTCACGGCAGGTGGCCTGAAGACAGAAGGCCCGGCCCCTCGAGAGAGGAGCCGGGCCTTCTGCTTTCCACGCGCGAGGGGAGGCGGCCGCCTAGCGCTGGAGGTGGCGCTTGAAGTGGCCCATCACCCACTCGTACTGGCGCTGGGTGACGAGCGGATCCGGCACCATGTGCGTCAGCCCGCTGAGCGGAAGCAGCTCGTGGTACTTGCCCGCGCGGAAGAGCGCGTCGGACAGCTTGAGCGTGTGGAAGAAGTACACGTTGTCATCCGCGGTGCCGTGGATGAGCAGCAGCGGGGAGATGGGCTTGTCCTCGGCGCGCGCGTAGGTGAGCAGCGAGCTCTTCTCGTAGGCCTCGGGGTGCTGCTGCGGCAGCCCCAGGTAGCGCTCGGTGTAGTGGGTGTCGTAGTCGAGCCAGTCCACCACGGGCGCCCCGGACACGGCCGCCTTGAAGACGTCCGGACGCTTGAGCGCGGCGAGCGCGGCCATGTAGCCACCGAAGCTCCAGCCCTCGATGCCCACGCGCGCCTCGTCCACCTCGGGCACCGCGGCGGCGAGCGCGTGGACGGCACTGGCCTGGTCCTCCAGCGTCACGGCGGAGAAGTCCAGGTGCACCGCGCGCTGCCACTGCGCGCCCCTGAGCGGCGTGCCCCGGCCATCGAAGCGGGCGATGAGGAAGCCCTGGTCCGCCATCCACTGCGACAGCAGGTGCGGCGCCATGCTCTTGTGGACGACGGTGACGGTGGGGCCCGCGTACACCTCGACGATGACGGGCAGCTTCTCCCCCGGCTTCGCGTCCCGCGGGCGCACCAGCGAGGACTGGAACATCAACGGGCCCAGCTCGCGGAACTCCACGCGCGGCGTGAAGGGCGGCTCCACGGCCACCGAGGGCAGCTCCCCCACCCGCGAGCCGTCCGCGCGCGCCACGTAGGTGCGCGGCATGGACGTGGGGCTCGAGTGGGTGAAGAGCAGCAGCGCGCCCGACTTGGACACCGTCCCCGTCTCCACGGCCTCGCCCGTGGTGCCCGGGCGCACCTGCTCCGGGGCCCCGCCGTCCTTCACGCGCCACAGGTAGCTCTCCGAGGGGTTGGGCCCGCCGTTGAAGTAGAGCGCGCCCTCCTTCTCCACGTAGCGCACGAACTCGCGCAGGCCCGCCTCCGGCTTCACGAGCGAGCGCGTGAGGGCGCCGTCCGCGCCGCGCAGCTCCACCTCGGGACCACCGTTGCGCTCCGTGTACCAGAGGAAGCCCGAGCCATCCTCGAGCCACTGCGGGAACGACTGATCCAGCTCGAGCCAGGCGTCATCCTTCTCCGTGAGCAGCTCGCGCGTGGTGCCGTTGGCCGGATCCACCGCGAGCAGCTTCTGCTCCGTCTGGGTGCGGTTCTGCACGAGCAGCGTGAGCGGCCCCTTCTTCGGCCACACCACCGTGGCGAGGTACGGGTAGGCCTGCGCGTCCCACTTCACCCAGACCGTGTTGCCCCCCCCGACGGGGATGACGCCCAGGCGCACCTTGGCGTTCTCCTTGCCCGGACGGGGATAGGCCGGGGTGTCCGCGCCCCGCTCGGGGTGCATCACGTCGATGAGCGAGAGCTTCTCCACGCCCGAGGTGTCCGACTCCGTATAGGCGATGAAGCGCGCGTCCGGGCTCCACCACCAGCCGGAGTAGCGGCGCATCTCCTCCTGGGCGACGAACTCGGCCAGGCCATGGGTGAGCAGGGGCGTGCCCCCCTTGGTGACCCGGCGCTCCGTGTTGGAGGCCAGCTCCAGGCGGTACACGTCGTTGTCGCGCACGTACGCCACGTGCTTGCCGTCCGGGGAGAAGCGCGGATCCACGACGCCCGCGCCCGTCTTGAGCTCCAGGGACTTTCCGCTCGCGCGCTCCACCAGGTAGAGCTTGCCGGACAGCGGCACGAGGATGTTCGAGCCGTCCTCGGACAGCTGGTACGAGGTGAAGCCCCGGGCGCTCACGCGCATGCGCTCGCGGCGGGCCTTCTCCTCGGGGGACAGGGTCTCCTCGGCCCCATTGAGGATGGACTCGGGGGTGAGCACCTCCCGGGCCTCGCCGCTCGCCACGTCGAAGGCGAACAGCGTCTGGATGGGCGCGCGGGGCTGGCCGCGCAGGAAGAGCACGGTCTTCTCGTCGGGGGTGATGCGGGCGGCCAGCGGACGGCCACTCATGAAGCGGCGCGTCTCGGCGTAGTCACGCAGGAAGGTGTCGGGGACGGAGGGCATGGGCTTGGTCGGGGGGTGCTGGGTCAGTGCGGGAGCACAGGAGACGAGCAACGCGGCGGCGAGCAGGAGTCGCATGGGAGCAAGGCGCATGGGAAGCAGGGCCATTCTTCCTTTGGGGGGAAAGGCGCGCGCAGCCTACACTCCCGTCGGCTCATGGACGATTCCCAGCGACACCTGCGTCTGGCGGGCATCATCCGGCTGGCGCTCGGTGGCGGGCGGGGGCCGAGAGATGCCTACGTGTTCGATCCGCACCGGCTGGCGCTCCCCGCCTGGGCCTGTGCCCTGGGCGAGGACGGACCCCCGGCGCTGCTCGTGACGTTGGACCGGCACCTGGACCTCGTGGTGCCGGCGGCGCCCGCGGCGGTGCCGGATCGCTCCGCGGGACTGCGCGCGCTGGATGAACACGCGCGCTGGCACCTCGACGTGCGCAACTACGATCACGTGCTGGCGGCCATGGAGGCGGGACTCGTGGGTGACGTCCTGGTGCTCGCGCGGGCGACCCCCCGCGGCGCGTCCACGGCGGAGCACTACGTCGACACGCGGGGGCGCTCGCACCGCCTGGTGGTGGTGCCCACGGTGGACCGGGCGGCGGAGGCCTGGGCCTCGCCCGCGCCGGGAGACCGCGTGCGCGAGGTGCTCGAGGCCGCCGAGCGGGTGCTGCTGGACGTGGACCTGGACTGCTTCACGAGCCTGAGCGACGCGGACCCCACCACCGTGCTGCCCTGGCCCCGGGACATCATCCGGGAGTACCTGCTCCCACCCGACTCGGAGCCCTTCTGGGAGGCCGTCCTGGGCCGCTGCGTCGCGCTGACCCTGGCGCGGGAGCCCCATCACTGTGGGGGACTGCTCGCCTCCGGCAGGCTCTTCCAGGACGTGGCCGAGGTGCTCTTCCGCGAGTTGCTGCGCACCGAGCCCCCCTGACCCCCGCGGCTCCGAGCCCACTTGCAGAAGCCCTCCTTTCGAAGCCCCCGACCCAGCTGGCGACCAAGTCGGGACTTCCCGATTAACATCCGCCCAGCAGGAGAGTATTCAAGCAGCCACGGGCGGCTCCGGGCGCGTCCCTGTCTTCCCCGCCCCTCTCTCTGGGAGAATGACCCGGTCTCATGAACGGCTCACACCCGCAGACGGTCATCCCTCCGCAGCTTCCTCACCGGGTGTTCCTCGTCATGGCGACGTGGAGCGCCCTCTTCTCGCCCGTCACCGCCTACCTGTTCGCGCTGGCGCTCGGGTTGTCGGCCGAGGAGATGTCCTGGAGCCTGCGCTACCTGCTGCCCCTCTTCATCCTGCTGGGCGCCGTGGGCGTGCCCTGGCTCATCGCGTTTCCGCAGCTCCAGCGCAACCTGGGCGCGCGCCCCGGAGAGGAGCCCCACCACTACCTCGTGCGCCTGTACAAGCTGCCCTGGAAGCTGGCGTTGCTGTGCGGCCAGGGCAGTCAGTTGTTCGGCGGTCTGCTCTTCAGCCTGATCCTCCTGGTGCGCTTCCACAAGGATCCGCTCCTGCTCGGGGCCGAGTGCCTCATCGCCGTCACCCTGGGGTACGCGATGGCCCTGCCCGCCGCCCTGCAGATCGAGGCGCTGTTGATGCCCTCGCTGCTCGAGGAGAGGGATCGGCTGCGCCTGCGCACCCAGAGCAAGGGCTTCTCCTGGATGCGCCAGAGCTGGCATCTGCCCTTCACGATCGGCTCCGTCGTGGTGAGCGCCCTGCTCATCATGGGCCTGCTGCTCGTCACGCAGACCGTCGCGCTGCGCGATGCCCGGATGAATGCGCTGCTGAACGACCCGACCCTCTCCGCGGCCCAGGCCGAGCGGATCGCCCAACACCTGGGAAGCTTCGTCGACAGCCAGACGTCCACGCTGGGGCCGCCCCTGATCGCGCTGGGACTGTTCGCCCTGATCATGTCCGTGTTCACCACCTGGATGCTCGCCAGGCGCCAGTCCCGGGCCACCACCGCGCTCCGGGCGGCCATCCAGGGACTGGCCAATGGGGCCCCGGTGGCGCCCGCCTGGGCCTCCACCGATGAGCTGGGCGATGTCGCCACCGAGATGGCCATCGCCCTGGACAAGCTCCAGGAGATCCCCACGCGCCTGCAGGCCTCGGCCAGCCTGCTGCTCGCCGCGAGCACCGGGCTCGGCTCCGCGAGCAACCAGCAGCGCCAGCGCCTGTCGGAACAGGCCGCCGTGCTCCAGCAGGCCCAGCTCACCTCCGAGGAGATCCGCACCACCTCCGAGCTCGCCTCCCACAAGGCCGAGAGCGTGCTCAGCGTCGCCGGCCACGCCGAACAGCTCGGCCAGTACGGGGAACAGGCCCTCGAGCGCACCTTGATGGGGTTGAGCACCATCGGCGACTTCGTGGATGGCATCCGCGGCAAGGTGCTGCGCCTGCAGGAGAGCGCCACGCAGATCGCCCACATCGCCGTCACCGTGAAGGACCTGGCCGACCAGTCGCACCTGCTCGCGCTCAACGCCTCCATCGAGGCGGCACGCGCGGGAGACCAGGGCGCGGGCTTCGCCGTGGTCGCCAGTGAGATCCGCAAGCTGGCCGATCAGACCATCCGGGAGAACGCCCTCATCCGCAAGAGCCTCCTGGACATCGGCACCGCCATCCGGGACGTGGTCTCCATGAGCGAGCAGGGCGCGCTCCAGGTCGAAGGTGGCCTCGAGCGCGTGAAGACCTCGGGCAACAACCTGCGCGAGATGTCGCTCATCATCCAGGAGAACGCCGCGGCCGTGCGGCAGATCGCCGCCGCGGTGAACCAGCAGAACGCGGGCATCACCCACATCTTCAACGCCATCGCCCACCTGTCCTCCGGCATGGACGAGACGATGAAGCGCCTGGACACGACGCTCCAGGCCACCGAGACGCTCCAGGCCGTCACCCGGGAAGTGACGGAGATCGCCCGCCGCTACCAGCTCAACCGCTAAGCCCTCCCAACTCATGGGGCGGGACCTATGACGAAGCGCCCGAGCAAGATGCCCAGGACGGTCGGCTCGAAGAAAGTCGCAGCGCCGCTGCGACAATCGCCAAGCACCGCCATCGAGAAGGCCGCCCCTGTGTCCGGCGCCCAGATCGAGGCCGACGTGGTGGGGCTCGTGCGCGACATCGGTGCGATGATCGACGCCGCGCGCAAGCAGGTGTCGGTCACCGCGAACGCCGCGCTGATGGGGCTCTACTGGCAGATCGGCCAGCGCGTCCACACGGAGGTACTCGAAGAGCGCCGCGCGGAGTACGGGGCCCAGATTGTCTCCGCGGTGGGGAGACAATTGGAGGCGCGCTACGGACGCGGCTTCGGCGAGAAGAGCCTTCGGCACATGATCCGGTTCGCGCAGGCACCCGCGCGGGCCTTCCGCGGGGGGGAGGTTCCATGATCGCCGCACCCGCCGTCCCAGAGGTACTCCCGCCACCCTCGCTCTACGCCCAACTGCTGGGCCCGGACTGGCAGCGGCTGCTCCCCCGGGTGCGCCAGCTCCACTCCGAGGGCATCGCCCACGGACGATTCCACGTGCGCCGGGCGCCGGGCCTGCTCGCCGCCCTGATGGGATGGCTCCTACGGCTTCCCCCGGCGGGCGAGGACGTGCCCACCCGGCTCGTGGTCCGGCGCGAGGGCGCCACTCAATTCTGGGAGCGCGCCTTCGGTGGCCATGCGCTCGTCACGAGCCAACACGTCTGGCCCGGGGGACTGCTCGCGGAGCGGCTCGGCGCCGTGGCGTGCGTCTTCCGCCTGCGCGTCGAGGGCCGGGGTCTGCGCTACGAGCAGGTAGGCGCCTGGGTGTGCCTCGGGGCCTGGCGCCTGCGGCTGCCCCGCCTGCTCTCGCCCCGCATCGAGGCCGAGGCCCTCGACGCCCCGGAGGCAATGCGCGTGCACGTGCGCATCGGAGCGCCGCTGCTGGGCCCGCTGCTGTCCTACGAAGGTTGGGTATGCCCCGAGGAGACCCCATGAGCACGGCGCTGTGGCTGCTCGCCATCCAGGGCGTGCTGGGCGCGTTCGACACGCTCTACTACCACGAGTGGAAGGCCCGGCTGCCCGCGCACGTCCCCGGCACCCGCCCCGAGCTGCTCCTGCACGCCGCGCGCGACTTCTTCTACGCGCTCCTCTTCGGCACCCTGCCCTGGCTCGCGTGGCGGGGCCTCTGGGCCGCCGTGCTCGCGCTCATCATCGCCGCGGAGATCCTCATCACGCTCGCGGACTTCGTGGTGGAGGACCGGGTGCGCCGGCCGCTCGGAGGAATCCTCCCCGGCGAGCGCTGCACCCACGCGGTGATGGGCATCCTCTACGGCGCGGTGCTCGCCCACCTCCTGCCCGCGCTGCTCGATGCCTGGCACCTGCCCACCCAGCTCGCCTTCGCCCCCCTCCCCCTCCCCGAGCCCCTGCGCGCCCTGCTCGGACTCATGGCGGTGGGCGTGTTCGGCTCGGGCGTGCGAGATCTCGCCGCCGCGCTCGGAGTGCCGGGCAGCCACTGGCCCTGGCCCGCCCAACCCCAGGTCCGGCCGTGAAGCGGCGCGCCTTCCACCGCGCCGTGTTCCTCCTCGCGGCCGTCTACAACGTCTTCTGGGGACTGCTCGCGGCGGTGGATCCCCAGTGGCTCTTCCGCTTCGCGGACATGCCGCCGCTCAACCAGCCCGCCCTCTTCGCCTGCCTGGGCATGGTCATCGGCGTGTACGGCCTGCTCTACGCCGAGGTGGCCCGGCGGCCCGAGCACGGCTTCGCGCTCGCGGCGGTGGGCCTGCTGGGCAAGGTGCTCGGGCCCATCGGACTCGCGGGGCTCATCCTGCGCGGAGAGTGGCCCCCGGCGACGCTCGTGCTCTGCCTCACCAACGACTTCATCTGGTGGGTGCCCTTCTCGCTCTACCTCTGGGACGCGTGGCCCGGCTACCGCCGCACCTTCGCCCCCGGAGCACGCGAAGGTTAGAGGGGTGAGTCCAGGAACGAGGGGCGGAACTCCGTCACCTGACCACCGCTGAAGGAGAAGCGCCCGCCGACGGGAGGACGCTCGCCATTGAGCACGTAGCCGAAGTCCAGGCGGAACGGGAAGGTGTTGAACTGGGGGAAGAGCAGCCGCACGCCCAGCCCCACCGTGTGCACGACGCTCGGCGCCTCGTCGAACGCCGTGCCCGCGTCGTAGAAGAGCACGCCGCCCAGGTGCACCGTGTAGAGCACGAGCGGCCGCGTGCGGTACTCCAGGTTGAGCAGCGCCATGCGCTTGCCCGAGTACGCCTCGGGGGACGCCCCGCGCAGGCCATTGCCCCCCCCGAGCAGCAGCACGCGCTCGTTCAGGTCATCGCGGTTCACGTCCAGCAGGGCCCGCGCCACGAAGCGTCCCCCGAGCACCTTGGGCGACACCTGCTGCACCTCCGTGGCCCAGCGGCGGTTGGCCCACTCGCCCCCGGCCTCCCCGCCGAGCCAGCGACGGATGGAGGCGGCGGTGGCCACGCTGGTGAGCGCGTCCCCCAGGCGCACGCGGTAGCGCGCGGTGACACCCACCTCGGCGAAGCTGCTGGACGAGGCCAGGAGCGCGGGCGCGTAGCGCGCCGTGGCCGTGACGTAGGGGCCCACCTGGAAGTCCTCGGAGAGGGCGTAGGTGTCCACGTCGCGCAGCACCTCGTAGCGCGTCTCCCACACGCGCGCGTAGGCGAGCACGTACGTCGCGTCCTCGCTGCGCGGCAGCAGCGTGTCGCGCAGCCACGTCCGCCGCGCCTCGTCCAGGTCCGCGTCCGCCGGAGCCCCATAGCGCCGGTGGTACACGCCCAGCCCTCCGCCCGCGTCCAGCTTGAAGCGCGTGCCCCAGGAGCGCAGGTACAGCGTGCTGCCGCTCAGCTCGCGGGCATCGTAGATGTAGGGCACCGTGCCGCCCTCGGGATAGGGCAACTGCCACACGTCCGCGCCCCGGAAGACGCGCACCGGCTGCACGCGCCACACCACCTGCGCCTGGAAGCTCCACGGCGTGCTCAACGAGTACAGGGGCCGCGACAGGAGCACGCTGCCCCGGGAGCCCTCGGGCTGGCCCGAGCGCGCGAGGATGACGGCGGCGCTCTCGGTGAGCGACCAGCGGCTGCCCCCCAGGCGAGGGTCCACGTACGTCTGCCCCAGGCTCAGCGAGTCGCGGCGCAGTTGGAAATCCAGCGCGACCTTCTTGTTGAGCCCGAGGAAGTTCTGCTCCGTGGCCTGCAGGCGCAGGGACTGCACGAGCGCGCCCACCAGTTGGAAGTCCTGGTTGAGCCGCAGCGACCACAAGTCCTTGGTGATGATGAGCAGGGACACACCGTCGGGAGCGCTGCCTCGCACGGGCACCACCCGCACCACCGCGAAGATGCCCAGGCGGCGCAGGTTGCGCGCCGTCTCCAGGGCCAGCGTGGGCGAGTACGGCTCGCCCGGCGTGAGGAGCACCTCGCGCCGGATGACCTGATCGCGCGTGCGCACGTGGAACACGTTGAGCAGGGACGGATACGGATCGCTCGGGGCGACGACGTCCTCGCTCGCCACCTCCACGGACTCCAGGCGCTTGCCCTCGGGCTCCGGCTCCAGCGTCCACCCGTGCTGCTCCAACCCCCAGCGCACGAGCTCGTCCTCGTAGCCCTCTCCCCCCACGGCGGGGTCCGCCAGCAGCAGGGACGCGGCGATCAGGGCGGGCCAGACGGACGGCATGTTCTCATCCTGTCACGCTCCCTCTTCACCGAATACGGTAGTGAACAGCTCCAGGCCCCGGGGGGGTGGGGGGGGATTCCCCCGTACGTCCAGAATGGAGACAGTGGGCCCGCCGAGAGTGGGTCTCCGCAAGGTCCGGACGCAAAGTGAAGATTCTCCTGGTAGAGGACAACGAGGACATCCGCGAGGGATTGACCGACCTACTGGAGAGCGAGGGCTACTCCGTTGTCGGCACTGCCTCGGCGGAAGACGGGTTGGAGCGTCTTCGCTCCGAGATGTTCCACCTCGTCATCACCGACTACATGCTGCCCGGCGAGAACGGCGGGTGGATGCTGGAACAGGCCGAGCGCGAGCAGCGGCTGCGTGACACACCCGCGGTGATGATCACCGCTCACCCTCGCGTCAAACCGCCCCAGGGCGTCACCCTGATGCACAAGCCCCTGGACATCGACGACTTCCTGCGGCTGGTGGACCACTGCGTGCGCCCGCCTCCGCGCGCCGTCGGCGCCTAGCGCGGCACCCGGCGCAGCTCGCCCGGGCTGGGAGCCGGAAGCGGCTCACCCCGGGCAATCGCCGCCACGATGCGCGCCAGTTCGTCCACCCCATCCGTCAGGGCCGCCGGCCCCGGCTGGAGGATGATCGGGCTCTTCACCTCGTAGAGTTGATCCTCCACCACCGCCGTCACGCGCTCCCAGCCGGGCCGGGAGACGATCTTCTCGCGCTTCGCCTTGCGGCCACACCAGCTCGCGATGACGCCCTCGGGATCCCTCCGGGCCACCTCGGCGGGCTCGAAGATGCGGCCCCTGGCGTCCTGGCGCTGACGCGACTCGCGGCACACGTCCTCTCCGCCCACCAGCTCCACCAGCTCCGAGCACCAGCGGATGCCGGAGATGAGCGGCTCGTGCCACTCCTCGAAGAAGACGCGGGGCCTGCGGGGCAGCCGCTCGGCGGCCTCGGCGTGGCGCGCGAGGTTGGCCTCGAGCTCCTCCGCCAGCCGCTCGGCCCGCTCGGCCAGTCCCACGAGCGCGCCCACCACGCGCACCGTCTGGAGGATCTCCGCGAGGGAGCGCTGGTTGAAGAGCACCACCGGCACCCCGCGCTTGCACAGCTCGCGGCCGATGTCCGCCTGGAGGTCCGAGAAGCCCAGCACCAGGTCCGGCTTCAGCTCGAGGATGCGCTCGAAGTTGGCGTCCAGGAAGGAGCTGACGCGCGGCTTCTTGCGCGCCTCGGGGGGGCGCACGGTGAAGCCGGAGACGCCCACCACCCGGTCTCCCGCGCCGATGCGGTAGAGCGTCTCCACGGTCTCCTCCGTCATGCACACGATGCGCTCGGGGTAGCGCGGCGCGGAGGAGAGCAGGGCCTTGAGCCGATCCGTCATGGGGCCGAGTGTAGCCCGGCCCCCCCAAGGCTCACGAGGTGTATGCGGCCTCGCCGTGCTGCGTGGAGTCCAGACCCATGCGCTCCTCCTCCTCGGTGACGCGCAGGCCCACCAGCTTGTCCACCAGCTTGAGCAGCACGAGCGTCACCACCGCCGTGTAGGCGCCCACCGCCAGCACCGCCAGCGCCTGCTTGCCGAGCAGCGCGGGGTTGCCCTGGAGGAGCCCGTCGGCGCCCGCGGGGTTGAGCGCCTGCTGGGAGAACACGCCCACCAGGAGCGCGCCGAGCAGACCGCCCACGCCGTGCACGCCCCACGCATCCAGCGAGTCGTCGTAGTGCAGCTTCTCCTTGACGAGCACCGCGCCGTAGCACACCACGCCCGCGATGATGCCAATGGCGAGCGAGCCGCCCGGCGACACGAAGCCCGCCGCCGGGGTGATGGCCACCAGCCCCGCCACCAGGCCCGACACGAAGCCCAGCAGCGTGGGGCGCTTGCGGAAGAACCACTCGGCCGTCGTCCACGAGAGCGCCGCCGCGCCCGCCGCCACGTGCGTGGTGACGAACGCCAGCGCCGCCAACGGCCCCGCCGACAGCGAGCTGCCCGCGTTGAAGCCGAACCAGCCGAACCACAACAGCCCCGCGCCCATGACGGTCATGGGCAGGTCATGCGGGATGAAGCGCTCGCGCCCGTAGCCCAGGCGCTTGCCCACGTAGAGGGCGCAGATGAGCGCGCTCAGGCCCGCCGTCCAGTGCACCACCGTGCCGCCCGCGAAGTCGAGCACGCCCAGCTTGAAGAGCCAGCCGCCCTCGGCCCACGTCCAGTGCGCCACCGGGTCGTACACGAGCGTGGTCCACAGGAGCGTGAAGATGACGTAGGCGCTGAAGCGCATGCGCTCCACGAACGCGCCGGAGATGAGCGCCGGGGTGATGATGGCGAACTTGAGCTGGAAGGCCATGAAGACCAGGTGCGGAATGCTGCCCTTGGGCTCCAGCGACACGTTGTTGAGCAGCAGGTAGTCGAAGCCCCCGATGAAGCCCCCGTGCGTCTTGCCGAAGGCCAGCGAGTAGCCGAACAGCACCCACTGCACCGTCACCAGCGCCAGGGCGAAGAACGAGTACATGAACGTGGCCAGCACGTTCTTGCGCCGCACCATGCCGCCGTAGAAGAGCGCGAGCCCGGGCGTCATGAGCAGCACCAGCGCCGAGGCCACCAGCATCCACGCCGTGTCTCCCGAGTTGGCCACGGGCTCGGCCGCCTGGGCATGCGCCAGCCCGGACGCCAGCACACCGACCACCGGCACGAGCGGCCGGATTCCTCTCACTCCTGAAGCATTCGCCATGGAGGGACAGCGTGCCGTGACGCAACGCGCAAGTCCATTCTCCCGTGCATGAATCCGCGAAGCGCAACTCATGACGCGCCGCAACAGGCGTGGGGGTGGAACCGATAATCTCCCGAAGCGCCGGGTTTTCGAGCGGTTCGCTTCTAGTGCTAGCATCCGGTACAACACACGTTTTCAGGTTTACACCCACCCCGTACCCCCGTCGGCGGAGGGCATCGCGCATGATCCACGGTAGCACCCAGGCGCAGAGCGCACCGACCGACCCCGGAGATCCCCTGCTGGGGCGGGTGCTCAACGACAAGTTCCGCATCCTGGAAGTGCTCGGCTCGGGAGGCATGGGCCGGGTGTACAAGGCCATGCAGTCACCGCTCGAGCGCCTGGTGGCGCTCAAGGTGCTCAACCCCCAGTACAGCGAGGGCAAGGATCCCGGCTTCCAGAAGCGCTTCTTCATGGAGGCGGCCGTCACCTCCAAGCTGCGCCACCCCAACACCGTCACCATCATCGACTACGGCAAGACGGACGACGGGGTGCTGTACATCGCCATGGAGTACCTGGAGGGACAGACGCTCGCGCATCTGTCCGCCCAGGTGGGCGCGCTGCCGTGGATGCGCGTGCTCAACATCGCCCAGCAGGTGGCGCGCTCGCTGCGCGAGGCCCATCGCGTCGGCCTCATCCACCGCGACCTCAAGCCCGCCAACATCATGGTCCTCAACCAGGAGGACGATCATGACGTGGTGAAGGTGCTCGACTTCGGCCTGGTGAAGTCCTTCCTGCCCGAGCGCGAGCGCCCACCCAACGCGGAAATCACCCAGGCGGGCGTCATCCTCGGCTCGCCGCTGTACATGGCGCCCGAGCAGGCGCGCAACGTGTCGGATCCGCGCAGCGACGTGTACTCGCTGGGCGTGGTGATGTTCCAACTGCTCGTCGGGCGGCCCCCCTTCCACGCCCCGCAGAGCATCGACGTCATCTTCAAGCACCTCAACGAGGCCCCGCCCACCTTCGCCTCCGTCTGGCCCATGCACGACGTGCCCCCGGAGGTGGAGGCCCTGGTGATGCGCTGCCTGAGCAAGCGCCCCGAGGAGCGCTTCCAGTCCATGGACGAGGTGCTCGAGGGCATCCGCCGCGCCGCCTCGGCCGCGGGCTTCAGCGGCGCCTTCTCCTCCTCCTCTCCGTCCCTGCTCACCGGCAACGGCATGAGCGCCGTGCCCAACACGGGCAGTGGTTCCTTCAGCGGACCGCGCACCGGGCCCCTGCCCGTGCCGAGCACCTCGGGCGCCAACACCCTGTCGCTGGGCGGCTCCACACCCGCGACCACGGCGAGCCCCCGGCGCACCCTTCCCCTCGCCCTCTTCGCCATCTCGCTGCTGCTGGGTCTGGGCGTGGTGGCGGCGGTGAGTCTGCGCTCGCCCGGACCGGACCCGGTCCCCGCCACCGTGGCCCGCGCTCCCGAGCCCGCGCCCGCCGCCCCGGAACAGGCCGCGGAAGAAGATGAGCTCGCACCGCTCGTGCCCACCAGCGACACCCCCGCCCGCGCGTCCATCCAGTTGCTGCTCGGCAGCGTGCCGGAGGGCGCGACGGTGACCTACGAGGGCGAGGTGGTGGGACGCACGCCGCTGGAGCTGTCCGTGCCACCCGATGCCCAGGGCCACGCGAGCGCCCACGTCACGTTCTCTCTCGAGGGCTACCAGCGCGCCTCCGCCTTCATTGGCGGTGAAGGGCCGGTGGTCCGTTTCAACCAGAAGCTGCAGAAGCAACAGCAGAAGAAGAGGAGCGGCTCCCGTTCGTCGGCGGGCAAGGACTCCTCCGGGTACAAGGACGACCCCTACTGAAAATGGTGAAGAACCCGACCGCCCTGAAGCGAGCCGGCACGCTGGCGCTGTTGTTGTGCGCGGGCACGGCCTTCGGCGACCCCCGCCTGGAGGCCCGCCGCCACTTCCGCAACGGAATGAGCCTCATCTCCCAGGGCAAGTACGACCCGGGCATCGCCGAGCTGCTGGAAGCCTACGCCATCAAGCCCCACGCCAACGTCCTCTACAACATCGCCCGCGCCTACCAGGACGCGGGCCGGGTGCCCGAGGCCGTGGAGTACTACCGGCGCTATATCGACGCCTCGCCCCCGGACGCCGCCCGCGTGCGCACCACGCTCGCGAAGCTCGAGCAGTCGCTCCAGGACCCCGAGGCCAGCGCGCAGGCCGGCGCGGCGGGCCCCTCCACGGGGAAGCCCGGGCTGCCTCCCATGCCCATCGCCCCCGGCCCCGAGGCGGCCCGGTCGCTCGCCGCGCTGGTGGAGCGCCTGGAGAAGGCCATCGCCCGCGCCGAGGCCCTGCCGGATGCCTCCGGGGCCGCCCCTTCCGCGCGGCCCTCGTCGGAGACGCCCTCCGCGGGTGACGCGGCCATGGCCTCCACCGACGACGAGGGCGCGGTGCCCTACGAGGAGCGCGTGGTGACGGCCAGCCGCCGTGCCCAGTCCTCGCTCGAGGCGCCCAACGCCACCACCGTCATCACCGCCGACGACATCCGCTTGTCGGGCGCCACCACCGTGCAGGACCTGTTGCGCCGCGTGCCGGGGGCCGAGGTGATGACGATGGGGGCGGGCAGCGCCAACGTGTCGCTGCGTGGCTTCAACCAGCGCCTGGCCAACAAGGTGCTCGTGCTGGTGGACGGACGCACCGAGTACCAGGACTTCCTCGGCATGACGCTCTGGTCCTCGCTCCCGGTGGAGCTGGACGACATCGAGCGCATCGAGGTCATCCGCGGCCCGGGCAGCGCGCTGTACGGCGCCAACGCCATGCTCGGCGTGGTCAACATCATCACCCGCGCGCCGGGCACCGGTCCCCGCGCGCGCTTCCAGGGCTACACCGGCACCGGCAACATGGCCGGCGGCCACTTCGTCACCCATGGCGGCGCGGGCGCGCTGCACTACCGCGCCTCGGCGGGCTACTCGCAGGCGGACAAGTGGAGCCGGGACTTCGCCGAGGATCGTCCCGACATCGTCATCCAGGACCCCGAGAAGGACCTGGGCGTGCGCAGCGCGCGCGCCACCCTGGCCACCGTCTACCAGTTCAAGCCGGGCACCGAGCTGGGCCTGTCCGGCGGCGTCAACCGCCTCTACACGGAGGCCTACCCACCGGGCGCCCTGCGCAACTTCTACGTGGACGGGGTGACGGGCTTCGTCAAGGCGGACGCGAACCTGGGCCCCCTGAAGGTGAAGGCCTTCTGGAACACGCTGTCGGCCGACGCGGGGCCGCAGTACCAGGCCCACGGCCAGCGCCCGCTCGCCACGCGCATCGACTCCAACATCTTCAACGCCGAGCTGCTCTACAGCCACAACTTCTCGCTGCTGGGCGAGCACCAGGTGAACGTGGGCGTGGAGGGGCGGCTCAAGCGCGTGGCGTGGGACTACCTGGTGACGCTGCGCGAGGAGCTGCACGGTGCCGCCTTCATCCAGGACGAGTGGAGGATCGCCCAGCCCTTCCGCATCATGGCCTCCTACCGCGCGGACCGGCACCCGCTGCTGGACAATGGCAAGCCGGGCCTGGCGCACTCCCCCCGCATCTCCGCGCTCTACATGATCCGCGAGGGCCATGCGCTGCGCGCCAGCGCCGCCTCCGCCTTCCGCGAGCCCACCTTCCTGGAGAGCTACGCCGCGCTCGCCTTCCCCGTGCCCGGAGTCAACGGCGCCAACCTGCTCACCCAGGGCAGCCGCACGCTCAAGCCCGAGCGGCTGCTGGCCTTCGAGCTGGGCTACCGCGGCGAGGCGCCCCGGCTCGGCATCGACTGGGACGTGGCCCTCTACCAGAACACCGTGTACGACCTCATCCAGCTGTCCGCCGTGCAGTCGGCGACGGCGAATGACTCGTGGGACACGACCACCGGCTCCTACCTGCTGGGCCGCTCGTACTTCCAGAACGAGGCGGCCGTCTACACCGCGCGCGGCGCCGAGGCCGGCGTGACGCTCGCCCCGGTGGACGGCCTGGGCATCAAGGTCACCGCCGCCTTCCAGAACCTGACGGCCGAGGGCGAGGACGGCCTGTGCGGCCCCTGCACCCAGGCGCCCCAGGTGAAGCTCTACGGCGGCGTCACCTACCGCACGCGGCAGAACCTGGAGCTGGGCATGGAAGTGGCCTGGTCGTCCGCCACCCAGTGGGTGGAGCGCGAGCCCGCGGCGGACGAGCCCACCCGCATCGACGCCATCGCCAATGCCCTGCCCTCCTACGCCGTCATCAGCGCCCGCGTGGGCTACATGCCGGTGAAGGACAAGGTCTCGGTGGCCCTCGTGGGCACCAACCTGGGCCCCCCCCATACCGAGCACCCCTTCGGCAACCGCATCCAGCGCCGCGTGCTCGCCCTCCTGACGGTGACTCCATGAGCGCCCTTCGCCCCACCCTCCGCTGGGGGCTCGTCCTCGCGGGCCTGCTGTCCCTCCACTGCGATCCCCCCCCCGTCGAGGCCACCGCGGATCACCGCCAGCGCCAGAACCTGTCGCGCATCGAGGGCCAGGTGGTGGTGCAGGGCCGCGTGCGCGGCAACGCCATCGTCCTGCTCTATGACGCCGCCCGGCCGCCGCCGCCCCAGGGCACGGGCCGCCCGCTGAGCTTCGCCGTCATCCCCCAGGAGCGGCTCTTCGGCCCGGCGGACGACACCTCCGCGGGCCCCTTCACCGCGCCCTACACCTTCAGCCTCGTGGCCCCGGGGCGCTACCTCGTGCGCGGCTTCATCGACGCGGACACGTGCCGCACCCTCCCCCAGCCCTGCCACACCCCGGACTTCATCCCCTGGTACACCGTCACCGGCGAGCCCAACGCCGGGGACATGGGCGGCGCCGCGGTGGACCCCGTCACGCGCGCGCCCCGCGTGCTGGAGATCGCCGCGCACGCGGACGGCACGCTCCCGGCCCTCACCGGCGTCAACGTGCTCTTCGGCGAGACGAGCACCGTGCCCGTGGATCGCCCCGCCTTCTGGGTGGACAGCTCCCCGCGCTTCGGCACGGCGAGCATCAAGCTGCTGGATCTCAAGCCGCTGCAGATCCACCAGGGCGCGGTGGACCAGCGGCCCACCGCCATGCTCGTGCGCTTCGTGGACGAGAACACGGACGGCCAGCCCGACGACGCCAACGGCGACGGCACGCCCGACCTCTGGCCCCGCGTCGTGGTGCGCAAGCTCGCCGAGGGCGAGTCGCTCACCGACGCGCAGCGGCTCGCCGACGAGAACGACCTGGACCGCAATGGCATCCTCGATGCCGAGGGCGTGGAGTACCCGCGGTTGGAGGGGCTGGGCGATGGACAGCCGGACCTGGTCGTGCTCGCCGCGGGCTTGGACACCGCGGTGCTCAACTCCATGCGCAAGCCCGACGGCGCCTGGAACATGGGCCCCGTGTTCGTGGACTCCCTGCGCCTCGTCGTCCAGGCCCGGGCGTTCGACGCGCGCAACCCCCAGCAGCCCCAGCCCCTGCGCGCCGTGCCCCCCGGACGCTACGCCATCACCCTCATCCACTTCACCGGCCAGACGTGGCGCGTGCCCAACGATCTCTCCCCGTCCGTGGCCACCACCCATGGCCTGCCCGAGGTGAGGAACCAGTCCTTCGCGCTCGAAGTTCCCTGAGAACTCGGATTCCCCACACCTCCCACCTCACAGGACTTTGACTTCGGGGTGTCCGTGGGCGAACATGGTCACCTGGTCTGGAGGTGTGTGTGGGGGGGGGACATTGCACGGAGATTCCCAATGAAGTCGGCCACCGTTGTGCCTGAAGTGATGGCGACGTCCACGTCACGTTCCACGTCGATCGCTCCCGAGTCGGCGCGTCCCACGGGTGTGTCCGCGGGCGCGGTGACCCGTCCCGGCCTGATGCCCGAGACGCCGCGGCCCTTTGGCACGCTCAACGCCGAGACGGCGCGCGCCTTCGCCGTGGCGGCCCACGAGACCCGCCCCTTCGCCCGTATCGAGCCGGGCGTGAAGCCCCAGCGCGTGCTGCTGGTGGACGACAGCCGCTCCATCCGCACGCTGCTGAAGATCTACCTGATGGCGCGCGCCTTCGAGTACATCGAGGCGGAGTCGGCCGAGGCGGCGCTGGCGGAGCTGGAGAAGCAGCCGGTGGACCTCATCCTCACCGACTTCCACATGGACGGGATGAACGGGGCGGACTTCGCCGCCGCGGTGCGCGCGCACAAGGACACGAAGGTGACGCGCATCCCCATCCTGATGATGACGGGCGACGCGAACGCGGCCGAGGTGCGCAACAAGGGCCAGAAGGCGGGCATCAACGCCTTCGTGCGCAAGCCGGTGAGCTGCGCCCAGCTCATGACGCTGGTGGACACCATCCTCCCGGCGCCGAAGAAGGAGTAGCCGGAGTTCCTCAGGTGGCCGACAGAGCCGCGCGAGCCCGGCGCTTGCGGACGGCCTCGGCCAGGCGGATGGCGAAGAGCAGCGCGAGCACCCCGCCATAGACGAGCGGCTCGGTCACGTCCTGCTTCACCCGCCACACGAAGTGCACCACCCCGAGCGACACCGCCACGTAGGCGAGCCGGTGCAAGCGCTGCCAGCGGGGAAAGCCCAGGCGGCGCACCATGCCCTGGGTGCTGGTGACGGCCAGGGGCACGAGCAGCACCAGTGCCAGCAAGCCCACGGTGATGAAGGGCCGCTTCGTGATGTCCTCGAGGAGCGCCCCCATGCGCAGGCCCTGATCCACCCCCACGTAGACGAGGAAGTGCAGCAGCGCGTAGCCAAAGCCGAGCAGGCCCAGCAGCTTGCGCACGCGCGGGGGCCACGTCCACCCGGTGACGAGCTTGAGCGGCGTGCACGCGAGCGAGGCCACCAGGACGAGCAGGGCGAGCATCCCCGTCTGGTTGAGCACGCGCTCGATGGGGTTGGCGCCCAGGGTGCCGCGCGCGAGCTCGAGCAGCAGCAGGGCCAGGGGGGACAGGCCTCCCACGAGGAAGGCCGGCTTGAGCCAGGGCAGCGGGGGCGAGGAGGCCATGGGCGTCAGAAGTACTTTCGCAGGTCCATGCCCGTGTAGAGGCTCGCCACCTGCTCGGCGTAGCCATTGAAGGGCAGCGTGGGACGGCGGCGCAGCTCGCCGATGCGGCGCTCGGTGGCCTGGCTCCAGCGGGGGTGCGCCACCTGGGGATTCACGTTCGCGAAGAAGCCGTACTCGCGCTCGTTGGCCAGGTTCCACGTGGTGGGCGGCTCCTTCTCCGTGAGCGAGATGCGGACAATCGATTTGATGCCCTTGAAGCCGTACTTCCACGGCACCACGAGCCGCAACGGCGCGCCGTTCTGGTTGGGCAGCACCTTGCCGTACATGCCCACCGCCAGCATCGTGAGCGGGTGCAGGGCCTCGTCCAGGCGCAGCCCCTCGACATAGGGCCACTCGAGCGTGTCCGTGCGCTGGCCGGGCATCTGCGTGGGATCCTTCAAGGTGGTGAAGGCCACGTACTTCGCCTTGCTCGTGGGCTCCACGCGCCGCAGGAGCCCCGCCAGCGGAAAGCCCAGCCACGGAATCACCATGGACCAGGCCTCCACGCAGCGCATCCGGTAGACACGATCCTCCAGGGGGAACCAGGCCTGCATCGTGTCCAGGTCCACCCGCTGCGGCTTGGCCACCTCGCCGTCGATGACGATCGTCCACGGGCGCGGCTTGAGCGTGTGCGCGTTCTCGGCCGGGTCGCCCTTGGCGGCGCCGAACTCGAAGAAGTTGTTGTAGGTGGTGGCGTCCTCGTAGGGCGTGGGCGTCTCGTCGGTGTCGTAGGGACCGCGGGGCCGCTTCGGCTTGGGCACCTCGCCCGCGACCGTGGGAGTCGAGCCCTCGAGTCCGCCCCCGCCCCCTCCGCCACCGCTCCCGGTAGGCCGTCGGCTGAGCAGTTGGAGACCCGTGCCCACGGCGGCGGCCGTCCCCGTGAAGAGCGCGGCGCCCTTGATGAACTCGCGACGGCGCAGATACAGCGACTCGGAGGTGATCTCGGAACCAAGGGGCTCGGGAGGCAGGTGGCGCATGGTGCCTTCCATAACGCCTCAACCCCCCCTCCGGTTACAAGCCCACGGCGCGCTCGGGGGGCGCCGCCGCGGCGCGAGCCCGGGCGTCCCGCATCCTCCACAACGCCCACCAGGGGGTGGAGGGAGATTCATGGTGCTCCCAGTGGTAGCCGAAGAAGTAGCAGGAGAGCATCGCCCACAGGTGGTTGCGCGGCAGGGAGCGCGCGTGGTGGGGCCGCATCTCCGGGGTGTCCGGGCGCCGGTGGGGCAGGTAGGTGCCGAAGTAGAAGAGCTGCACCGTGCCCATCACCGCGGGCGCCACCCAGAAGGCCCAGATGCGCCACGGCTCCACGCCCACCCACAGCAGCACGTTGAACTTGGCCGCCATGACGAGGAACTGCGGCCACGTCATGTAGCGCACCATGAAGGTGGTGAACCAGGGCCAGAAGGACTGGGTGCGGGTGGAGAAGTCCGGATCGTCCGGGCCCGTGGGGTCGCCGTGGTGGGCGCGGTGGTTGACCACCAGGCGCCGGTACGACAGCCCCGCGAAGAGGAAACAGGCGAGCGTGCCCACGGTCTCATTGAGCCACCGGTGGCGACTCACCGTGCCGTGCATGGCGTCATGGCCGGTGATGAACAGGCCCGTGCACAGGTAGGCCTGCAGCGCGATGTGCAGCCAGGCGAGCGGTGAGGCGAGCGACAGCCGCGTCCCCACGAGCAACCAGACGAGGTGACCCAACCACGCCCCGATGACGGTGAGCGCGATGAGGACACCCCAGGGACCGCGAGGAACGTGGCTGCGCATGGGACTCATGTCTCATCATGGCTCCACCCTCCGTGCACGGGAAAGTGCACACGGAGGGTAGGCAGCCAACACGACCAGCGGCCAGCCACGGCGGTGTTGCCCCACCCGACCGCGCTCCCCTCACGGCGCTCGCGCCGAGGCCCTGAGTCCGGACTCCAGAACGACACTCACGTGGGTGTGGCACGCATTGGCCGAGGGCTTCCAGACATCCAGTTGATGTCCTGATGTCAATCCAGGCACACGCGAACCTTCCCCGGAAAACGCGAACAAAATTTGTGCCAGAAATACTTTCTGTTGAACTTCCAGTCGGCCCTCCCTCACTATTCTTGAGAATGTTGGAAGGTAGGAATTACAGGGAGAGGCATGCTGAATGGTTCGTCGACTCTCCGAAGACCGTCGTTCCCGACCAGCCAACGAGGCCGGCCGCACTTCGCGCCTGGCCGCGCCCCGCGCGTCGTCGACGGCCCTGAAGACAATGACGACCGTGCTTCTCGCGCTGTCCGCGCGGGCCAGTGCGCAGACGGAAACGCCCGCGCGTCTCGATGACATGCTCAAGAGCATGACCGCGGCGAGGATCGCCTCGCCGCCAGCGATTGACGGACGGTTGGATGACGAGGCCTGGAAGACGCTCGTCGAGGACGAGCGGTTCACGCAGGCATTTCCCCAGGAGGGCGCGCCTCCCAGCGAGCGAACCTCGGTGCGCATCGGCTACGATGACCACGCGCTCTACATTGGCATCCGGGTGTACGAGTCCGACCCCGGGCAGATCGTCTCCCGCCTGGCACACCGGGATCGCGAGACCGAGACCGACTGGGTCAAGGTGTTGATCGACAGCCGTCATGATCGCACGACGGGATATTCGTTTGGCCTGAGCGCCGCGGGTGGCCAGCTCGACGGGATGATCTTCGATGACACGGAGTTCACCTCGGACTGGGACGCGGTATGGAATGGCGCGGTCGCGCACGACCCGTGGGGGTGGAGCGCTGAATTCCAGATTCCCTTTCAGGTCCTGCGCTTCTCCGAGGCCGCGAGCATGGATTGGGGCTTGCAGGTCGAGCGCTATGTCTCGCGCAACAAGGAGCGCGTTCAGTGGGCGCTCGTGCCCAGCACCGTTCGCGGCAAGGTGTCCCGCCTTGGGACGCTGCGGGGGCTCTCGAGCATCCAGCCCCATCGCTCCTTCGAGTTCAGACCCTTCCTGGTGACCCGGTTCGAGCCCGCCACGGAGACGGAGGGGCTGACGCTCCGCGAGTTCGCCACCCCCTCCCTGCGGCGACTCGCCATCAATGCCGGGGTGGACCTCAAGGTGGGACTCGCCCGGTCGCTCACGCTGGACGCCACCATCAACCCGGACTTCGCTCAACTCGAGGCCGATCAAGCCGTCCTCAATCTCGGCCCCAACGAGACATACTTCCCCGAGAAGCGTCCGTTCTTCCTGGAGGGGCTCGATCTCTTCGACAGTCCCTTGACGCTGTTCTACTCGCGGCGCATCGGCCGCGCCGTCTCCGGCTTGTCGCCCGGCGACCCGATCGAGGCCGCCGACGGCGGTCTGTCGAGGCTCCAGCGCACCTCCCCCACCGTCCCCATCTGGGGCGCGGCCAAGCTGACGGGCCAGATTTCAGAAAACCTGTCGATCGCGGCACTGGGAGCCATCACGGGCGCCGAGGAGGCGACGCTCCTCGGAGCGAACGGCACCCCCTCACGGCTGTCACTCGTCTCCGCGCGAAGCCACGGCGTGCTGCGCGGGCGCTACTCCACCGGGAACGCCACCTACCTGGGGTGGTTCCTGACCGCCGTCAATCGTCTGCAGGGGACGACCTATCTCGCGGATCTCGCTCACGACGCCTACGCCCAGGGCGTGGACGGCCAATGGCAGTCGGTGGATGGACGGTGGCGCCTGGGGGGCCAGCTGGCCCTCTCGCAGCGCGTCGGGGGGCCGAGTCATCGAACCGCGCTCGGGCGCGGCTGTTCCGACACCTCGCTCGAGGGCTGCATCCCCATCACCCGGGACGACGGCACCCGTGTCGGTCCCGGGGACCTGGGCGGCGCGGGACTGCTCTCGGCTGAGTACGAGGGGACCCACTGGCTCGCGGAGCTGTCCTATCAAGTGTTCTCCCCCCGGTTCGACATCCGGGCGATGGGCTTCCAGAACGACTTCGATGCCCACCGCCTCGTGCAAGCCACCGGCTACCGCGAGACACGACCCGGAGCCCTCTTCCAGAACTTCGAGATGGAACTCCAGCACGAGGCCACCATCACCTTCGCGGGCGTTCCAAGCTGGCTCACGAGCGAACTGACCTTCCAGGGCCAGTACCGCAATTTCATGCAGCAGTCCCTCTCTCTCGGAGTGGGTTACCCTTCCTGGAGGACCCGGGAGACGCACGGCGACGGGGGGCGGCTCCAGCGCCCCGCCTACACGTACGCCACCGCGAAGTTCCAGAGTGACACGCGAAAAGTATTGGAACTCAGCACCAGTCTCCTCGGGTACGTGGATGAGCAGAGGGGCTGGGGAGGAAGCCTGGAAGGACGGGTGTCGGCGCGAGTGCTACCTCAACTCGAACTCGAACTGGCGCCCATCCTCGGCTGGGATGCCAATGACATCCGATTCTTCGACTGCCGTGATGACGCGGGCGGCAACTGCAACATAGAGACCATCACGCGTCACTATCGGATTGGACGGCTGGATTCCGGTTCCCTGTCCTTCTTGATGCGTCTGGCCTACACCATCTCGCCCCGGCTCTCGTTGCAGGCCTACGCTCAACTCTTCATGTCCCAGGCTGAATTTTCGCGTTACAGCGAAGCGACGACGACGAGAGAGCACCCGGCCATTTCCTTTGGCCTCCTGAGGAGCTCGAGCTTCAACGGCGATCTCGATGGAGATGGCCTGCAGGACGATGATTTCGAGAATGCGCTGCTGAATGCGAATGTTGTCCTGCGTTGGGAGTTCATCCCCGGGTCGACGCTGATGGGTGTTTATTCGCGCACACAATCAGCGTCGCGGGACCTGCGCGGCGGTCCACCCCACTTCCGCGCGAGCACGCTGGAAAAAGCATCCCCCGAAGACAGGTTTTTCTTGAAAGTGGCTTTCTATAAAGGTTAGTAATCACATCCATAAAACGGCATCTCCTGACAGGGCGGGGAGTCCCCCACCCACCCGATCCACGCTCGTGCACGCGCACGAGTGAGCGGGAGTGCCATGGCTGTCGTACCGAGCAGTAGCAAGCAGTAGCAGTAGAGAGCATGCAGTGTCGTCGTCTTGCTGTTCCCGCCCCGAACACCCTGGAGTCGAACGCCATGATGAACAACGTTGCCGAGTTCTACGCCGCTCCCCAGATGGTCTCCGAGAACGCCTTCAACGACGCGGCCAAGGCACTGCGTGAGAAGGGCGTGCAGGAGAGCGAGGTCTCCGGATTCCTGATTGGCGATCAGACCGTGGAGGAGAAGCTCTCCTTCGTGGCCGGTATCAAGCAGGGTCCGGCGATGGACATCTTCAAGGTGCTCCCGACCGACGACATGACGGCGCTCATCTCCGCCGCGCGCGCGGCCGGCTACGACGTCGAGGTGAGCGAGCTGTAATTCCGCGCCATCGCTCTCCGTAGACATCAAGCCCGACCGCGGAGCCGGTAGTTGTCCGGCTCCGCGGTCGGGGCAGCCGCCACGTGCCCACCACCGCAGATGCGCGAGGTTCCAGACCCGTCATGAACTCCGAGCCCATGTCCATCCCGTTGAACAGCACCGAAGCGCTGCCCATCAAGGGCTTGCACTGGCAGCCACGCTGGCGCATGAACAACGGCCAGGACGACAGCTTCGTCGTTCCCTTCCCGACCAACAATCCGGCCAACATCGTCTTCCACGGCCACAAGAACTTCGACTACGGGCACTTCGGCATCCATCTGGGACAGGAAGATCGCCTCACCTTCATGGGTCCGGAGAACAAGCTCGTCCGCGCCGACTTCGTCGACTGCCGTGCCGGCTCCGAAACGCTGCACCGCCGTCTGAGCATCACGTTCCAGCCTGGGACCCACCGCACGCTGATCATCCCGCCGGGGGTGGCCCACACGTTCTTCGGACTGGAGGACGTCTACACCATCAACGAGTATGGTCTGTTCCTGCCTGATCCCCGGGCCTGGGTGAACCAGCAGACGAGCTGGACCATTGGCAACGACATCATGAACTTCGGGCTGGAGACGCCCGATGACAAGCTGCCCGTCGTCACGCCCAACACCTTCCCCGCCTCGGAGAAGTTCTACACCGAGGTCTTGCGGCGCCAGCAGGCCGCCATCCCGGCGCTCGACACCGAGTTCCCGATGACGCGCGATCTGGACACCGAGGGAAAGAAGGTGCGAGTCGTCCTGCGCAAGCGGGTGGAGAAGAAGGCTTCTCCGTTCCCCGAGTGGGAAGAGATCCAGGGCATCGAGGGCGTGGGCTGGCAGCGACACCTCACCGTGCTGACGGGAGACGAGAGCGGGATCGTTCCCCTGGCGGGTCCGGCCGCCCTGTACGTCGTGGATCACGGCGAGAAGAACTTCACCCACGACTCGTTCGGCATCCACCTGGGCCAGGAGGATCGCCTCACCTTCGTCGGTCCGAAGGATCAGCTCGTCACCCTGCACCTGCTCGATTGCCGCAGTGGCTCCAAGACGCTGCACAAGGCCGTGGACATCACCTTCCTGCCCGATCCCCGGCGATTCCTGCTCATTCCCCCGGGCGTGGCACATGCCTTCCGGCGGCTGGAAAACGTCTTCACCATCAACCGCCCGCGCAACTTCCTCAAGGCCGACGGCAGCTACCGGCCGGGCAGCGATGTGATCGACTGGCCCGTGGAGCGCACTCCGTATCCCGTCCTCGAGGCCAATACGATTCCCGCGGACGAGGCCTTCTACCGGCAACAAGCCATTGCCCAGAAGGATCTCTCCAAGGAGAAGGTCCGCTACGACACGCCCAAGGTCCAGGTGATCACCGATCCCAAGACCGGCAAGCAGTTCCGCGTCGCGCTGCGCCGCCGCGTGGACGCCGAGGAGGGTCCGACGTCGATGTACAACTGAGTCACGCCTCCTGTAGACTGCCACGGCGCCACACCCCGTGAAACCATGAGCACTCGTGCATTCCCGTTCGCCAAGCTTTGGCTGGGCCTCTTCAGTGTCTATCTTGGCGATCAGATCCTGCTCTTCGCCGTTCCACTCATCATCTGGAACATGACCGGCAGCATCGCACAAGCCGGGGTGGCCTATTTCATTGAATGGCTTCCCCGGGTGCTCTTCCTCCCCTATGGGGGCGTGCTGATTGATCGCTTCGGCGTGAGGAGGGTGCTCCTCAAGACGGACGCGGCGAAGGTCGTGAGTTGTCTGGTCGCGTTCTTCCTCGTGAAGGAGGAGGCCGGCTACCTCGCCCTGCTGCTGGGAATCTTCAACGCGGTGCTCTCCATTGGCAACGCGCAGACCGTCGTCGCGGCGGATGCCATCCTGGCGCAGACCTACTCGGGAGACGAGTTCTCACGCCGCCAGGCCTCGATCTCCAAGGCCGATCAGTGCTCCATGGTGCTCGGCCCGGCGTTCGCGGCGGGGCTGTCCCTGGTGATTGGCATCAAGCAGTTGCTGCTCGCCGCCGCGGTCTTCTACTTCTTCAACTACATCAACATCCGGTTCATCCTCAGGCACGTGCAGGAGGAGACCCGGCCGGAGTCGTCCCGCTCCGTGCTCGGAGATCTCCAGGTGGGCATCTCCGTCCTGGCGGAGCACAAGTTCCTGCTGCTGCTCACGTGCGTGGCCGCGCTGAACAACATGCTCATCGGCATGCTGGAAGCCGCCGGAGCGGCGATCATCACGGGCAGGCTGAACAAGCCAGACAGCTTCTTCAGCCTGATGAACGTCATCGCGGGATTGAACGGGGTCTTCGCCCTGTCGCTCGTGCCCCTGCTGCTCAAGCGGATGACGGTCCGTACCCTGGGAACCCTGTCGTTCTGCCTGCTCTGTCTCTCCGGAGTCATCGCCAACGTGGCCGACGGCTTCTGGTTCTTCCTGGTCGGCTTCGGGCTGATGATCGGCTCCTCGCTGCTGCTCGGGGTGTATTTCCGGACCGTCCGGGCCACCCTGATCCCACGAGAACACATGGGCAAGGCGGTCGGGCTCATCACCTGCCTGAACCAGGCCTCGCTCCCCCTGACCGGGCTGCTGTTGACGGCGTATGGGGACAGCGTCGGACCACAGCCCCTGGGGCTCATCATCACGGGAGTGCTCGTGCTCGTCGGCGGCGCGGTGCTGTCCCGGGATGCGACCAAGAAGGTGGAGATCGCCCCCGAAGGGGCGTGAATCACGCCTCGGGCCCTCGGCCCGAGGCGGCGCCAGAAGCCCCGGTCGTACTAGCGAGCGAGCGTGTCGGCGGTGACGTAGCGCGGCTCGATGTCCACGGGGACATTCTCCAGCTTGTCCAGCACGCGCTTCACCTCGGGACGCACCACGCCCCTGGTTTCGAGCAGCGACTCGGCGGCGGCGCGGTTGCCCGCGGCCTGCAGCTCCATGATCTGCTTCGTCAGCGCGGTGACGGACTCGCGGATCTTCTCCTTGACCACGGAGAAGGTGCCATCCTTGTTCACCACCACGGCGCCGGTGTCGAGGAAGTGGTTGAGCAGCACCGCGATGCCCTTGCCATGCGCCTCGCTGGTGCCGAAGCGGATGGAGCGGAACATGGACGCGAGGAACGTCGTGTACATGGTGCGCTCCATTTCCTTGCCAATCACCCCCTTGTCCACCAGGCGCTGGAGGGCCCACAGACCGGAGACATCCGCCTTGGCCTCCTCGAGGGGGCTGGAGGCCGCCTGGAGTGCCTGACGCACCGTGGTCTGCTTTCCCTCCACGGTGATGTTGTGGGGACCCAGGCCGTGCATCAGCTCGTGCATGAGGATGTGGGTGAAGAAGGCATCGAAGGAGACGTCCTTGCGATCCTTCGGCGTGAGCGCCACCTGGGCGATGGGCAGGAGCACGCGCTGGAACTTCGCCTCCTGGATGTTCTTGAGCATCACGCGCTTGGTGCCCTTCTCCGCCGCCACGCGCTCGTCATTGGGCAGGTTGTAGGCCGCCGTCTGCACGCCCCGGTTGCCATCTCCCGAGGAGAAGAGGCTGTTGACGACGCGGATGGGCGCGAGCGCGCCGAGCCGCGGATTGCGCAGCTTCGGCTCGATGGGGAGCGCGTTCTCCAACTCCTGCAGCTCGCCGCTGAACTTCGCGAGCTTCTGCGTCTCGGTGTCATCGCGCACGGTGATGAAGGCCTCGAAGGCGGCCTTGTAGTTGAACCACTCGTCCTCGTAGACCTCGTAGGGCCCGATGGTCGGCTCGATGCTCGCGTCGAGGTCCATCCACGCCACTTCGCTCGGGTAGTAGTCGTTGTTCAGGAAGCTGGCGGCGCGCTGGGTGAGGAACGCGCGGAGCGTGGGCTGGGTGGTGAGCTCGGCGGCCTCGAGCAGCAGGCGCGCGGCCTGGGAGAGTTCCCCCTGGTACTCGACGCTGTAGGGCACGGAGATGAAATTGCCGTCCGGACCCCGGCGCACGGTGGTGAAGAAACCCGTGGCCTGCCGCTGCTGGGCCTCGGGCAGGGACCTCACCCACGTCTCCACCTCGGCCTGGGTGGCGCCGGCCGGGTAGAAGTTGCCCTCGAGCGGCTTGGCGGGCACCCCGGGCACGAAGGGCGCGTTGTGGTCGAGCCGCGACCAGGGACCCTTGTTGAGCAGGAAGGCGTGCAGCCGCTCCTTGCCCAGCGCGGAGGTGTCCTGGAGCAGGGAGAGCAGCAGCGTCTCGTTGCCCGCCCAGGCCTGGCGCATGAAGAGCGGATCCATGATGCGGGCGGCCTGGAGGATCTTCGCGAGCGCACGCCGCTCGCTCTCCGGAAGCTTGGAGACATCCACCTGGATGTCGACGGGGGCGAAGCGCGCCGTCATGCGCTTGAGCTCGGCGGCCGTGGGCAGGCGGGCGGGAGCCGAGGCGGGCTCGGCGGCACCGGCGACTCCCGACAGGAGCAGCGCCGTGGTGGCGAGGGTGCGGAGGGTACGTTTCATGGCCGCCCTTTTACCCTCCCGCGCGCCGGAGTGGACAGCGGAGCTCCCGCCGTCATGAGGCGAACTTCACGGTACGGGACGGTAGGTGCCGAAGCTCCAGACATGGCCCTCGCAGTCGCGCGCCGCGTAATCCCGCGAGCCATAGTCGGTGTCGAAGGGCTCCCTCACGATGACGGCCCCCGCCGCCCGGGCCCGGGCACAGTGGGCGTCGATGTCGCGCACGTAGACGTACGGAGCCATGCCGGCGTTGCCGTAGATGTCGTCCTTCTGGCTGCCCAGCATGAAGATGCCCGTGCCGAAGCGCAGCTCGGCGTGGGCCACGGTGTCGTTGGGCCCGGGCACCACCAGGTGCTCCTCGAAGCCGAAGGCGGCCGCCAGCCACTTGATGGCCGCGGGCGCGTTCTTGTAGCGCAGCATGGGGTAGAAGGTCGGGGCGGCGGCGCTGGCGGTGGGCTGGCTCATGGCGATTCCCTCTCGAGGACGCGGGGTTGTGTCAGACGACTGGCAACAGCACGATGATGAGCACATCCCAGAGCGCGTGGCTCACCCACGGGGCCAGCAGGCCACGGCGCCACTCGGCGAGCAGGCCCCAGGCGAGCGAGGTGGGAAACGCCGCGAGCGCCAGCAGGGGCTCCTTGAAGAAGAGCAGCAGGAGGCTCGACAGGGCGGCGGCCACCACGACGCAGCCCCGGGCGCCCATCCTCGGCCGCAGGGCGCCCTGCACCACCCCACGCCAGAACACCTCCTCGGCGGGGGCGATGAGCAGCGCCAGCGTCACCGCGGAGAGCCACCCGCCCCGGCCAAAGCCCGTATAAACATCCAGCAGGGGCTCGCAGAGCACCCGCGAGAAGCCTCCGCACAGCGCCCACAACACGCCGCGCGAGCCCACGTACAGCACGCCCGCGAACGTCACGCCCCACAGCACGTCCTCGCCCCGGGGCACCAGCCGCGCCCGCCCCTCCCGGCCGAGCGCCAGCACCGAGACGGCCATCCAGAGCGCGCAGTAGAGCGCGGCCCACGCGAAGAAGTGGGGAGGGTTCCAGCGCACCAGGGCGGTCCACCCCACCACGCCCACCGCCGAGGCCACGAGCCAGCCCGGATGCGCACCCCGCGTCGGTTCATTCATCGTCATGGCGGGTCCAGCTCCCAGTCGCGCAGCAGGGCCTCGGCCGCGCGCCGTCCCGACGTCATCGCCCCGTCGATGGAGCCATTCTCCCGGTAGTCCCCACAGGCATACAGCCCGGGCGACAGCCGCACCCGCCGAGGGGAGTCCTCCCACGACTCGGGCGACTGCTCCGGCAGGGCCTGGGGAAGCTCATACGTGCGCAGATGCCGCCACCCCTTCACGCCTCCGCCAAACCACTCCGTGAGCTGCTCGCGCACGCGCGCCTCCAGGGACGCCGCGTCCTCCACCGGCTCCAGCACCGACACCGAGACGAGGGCCTGCCCGGCGGGGGCGTACTCGGGTGCCACCTCGCTCATCACCGCGAGGTTGTTCACCGGCCCACGCCCCTCCCCGTTGAGCACCAGGTAGGGCCCGCGCACGGGCGGCTCGGGGGCGGAGAAGTACAGGCACGTCACCGCGTTCATCCGCCGCGAGGGCATGCCGGGCAGGAGCTCCGCCGCCGCGGGCGCGTCCGTGGCCACCACCACCGCGTCACAGTCCTCGCGCGCCCCCGACGCCAGCCGCACCCGGTGCCCGAAGACCTCCTCCACCGGCGTGTTCAGCTTCAACGTGCCCTCGGGCAGCTTCGCGGCGAGCTGCGCGGAGAGCGCCCCCATGCCCCGCGCGGGCACCACCGTGGCCCCGGTGGCGAACATCCGGAAGACGAACTCCAGCATGCGGCTCGAGGTGCTCAGCGCCTTCTCCAGGAAGATGCCGCCGAAGAAGGGCTGGAGGAAACCCTCCAGCATCGCGTCGGAGAAGCCCACGTCGCGCAGGTACTCCCGCGACGTCTTCTGCGGGCGCTGGAACACCTCCTCCACCGAGCCGGCCTGCGCCTGCTTCCACAAGTCGAGAACGTGCAACTTGTCGGTGAACGAGCCCACGGGATTGAAGGCATGCAGCGCGGCGTGCAGCGGCCGGCGGAAGGGATCCGCCACCAGGTGCATTCCTCCCTTGCGCCAGACCCGCGCCCCGGGGAAGAAGCGCCGCAGCTCGAGTGCCCGGTAGTCCAACCACCGGGGAGGCTCCGGGTAGGCGGTGAGGAACACCTGGAAGCCTCGATCCAGCAGGAAGCCGTCCACCGCGTCCGTGCGCACCCGGCCCCCCACCCCATCCCCCGCCTCCAGCACGCGCACCTTCACTTTCGCCTGGTGAAGCAGCCGCGCACACGTCAACCCCGCCAGCCCCGCCCCCACCACGATGACGTCCGGCTTGCCCACGGCTCGAGCCTCCCTCGAAGTCCCCATTTCCCGTCCTACATTGATTCCCTGATTCGTCCCAGTCAGACTCGCCGGAAATCTGGAGACCAGCGGACACGTTCCTCACATCCGAGGCACTCCGCGTCCATCCAGATGACCCGCGGTCCCCAATCACCGGCACCTCTTTCCCAGGTGGCGGCACATCGGAGAATCACCAGCCATGTTGATCGTGATGCGACCAGACGCGACGGCCCAGGACATCGAGCGTGTAAACGACGAGATCCGCCGTCATGGCTGGCGACCGCACGCGATCTCCGGTGAGACCCGCACGACGGGCGTCCTGGGCCGTGACGTGGCGCGACTGGAGTAACCAGACATGACGCTCAAGGAAGCGCTGAGCCGGGTCGCCCACCGACGCGACCTGACGCGCGAGGAAATGGCCTCGGTGATGGGTCAGATGCTCGCGGGAGAAGCAACGCCCGCCCAGGTGGGCGGCCTCGCGGTCGCGTTGCGCATGAAGGGTGAGACGGAAGACGAGCTGCTCGGGGCGGCCGAGGCCATGCGCGCGTGCGCCACGCGCATCCATCCGCGCTCCGAGGTGGTGCTCGACACCTGCGGCACGGGTGGCGATGGCGCCAACACCTTCAACATCTCCACCGCCGTGGCCCTCGTGGCCGCGGGAGCGGGGGTGACGGTGGCCAAGCACGGCAACCGGGCGGTGTCCTCGCGCTGTGGCAGCTCGGACGTGCTCGCGGCCCTGGGCGTCCCCATGGACCGCTCGCACGAGCAGGTGACGCATGACATCGACGCGCACGGGGTGGGCTTTCTCTTCGCGCCCTCGCACCACAGCGCCCTGCGCCACGTGGCGCCGAGCCGGCGTGAACTCGGCCTGCACACCATCTTCAACCTGCTGGGCCCGCTGACCAACCCCGCGGGCGCGCGCTATCAGCTGCTCGGCACCTTCGCCGGGGAGCGCCTGGAGCAGACGGCGCGCGTGCTCTCGCGGCTGGGCAGCCGCAGGGCCTGGGTGGTGCACGGCCGCGACGGGCTGGACGAGCTATCGCCGTGCACGGCCTCGGACGTGGCGGAACTGCGCGAGGACGGCTCGGTGCGCCTGTTCACCCTCCACCCCGAGGACGCGGGGCTCGAGCGCGTGCCGCCCGAGTCCATCATCGGCGGAGACGTGGAGGACAACGCCCGGCGCTTCCAGGCGCTGCTCGCGGGAGAGCGCTCCGGAGTGCGCACCGCCGTGGTGCTCAACACCGCGGCGGCGCTCGTGGTGGTGGGCAAGGCGGCCAACCTGAAGGAAGGCGCCATGCGGGCGGTGGAGTCGCTCGACTCCGGTGCCGCGGCTTCCAAGCTGGCGTCGCTCGTGAAGGGCGGTGCGGCATGAGCGCGCCCGTGCCTCCCACCGACAAGCTCGAGGCCATCTTCGCGCGCAAGCGCCGGGAGCTCGCCGCGCGCGGGCCCCGAGTGGCCGAGCATCCCCGTCCCCCCGGGCGGGACTTCGCCGCCGCCCTCACCCGGCACCGTCCGGGCCTGCCCATCAACGTCATCGCCGAGGTGAAGCGCCGCAGCCCCTCGGGCGGTGACTTCCCGCACACGGACCTGGTCTCCGTGGCACGGGGCTACGAGGCCGCGGGCGCCTGCGCCATCAGCGTGCTCACCGACGACGTGGACTTCGGCGGGAGCCTCGAGGATCTGCTCCAGGTGCGCGCGGCCGTGTCCGTGCCCGTGCTGCGCAAGGACTTCCTCGTGGCGCCCCAGGAGATCGAGGAGAGCGCGGCGCTGGGCGCGGACGCGATCCTGCTCATCGCGGACGCGCTGGAGGATGGCGCCCTCGCGGAGATGGTGGCCACGGCCAGGGCGTGCCGGGTGGCGGCGCTCGTCGAGGCCCACACCCAGGAGCACGCCGAGCGAGCGCTCCAGGCGGGCGCGGAGCTGGTGGGCATCAACAACCGCAACCTCGCCACGCTGCGCACGGACATCGCCACCGCCCTGCGGGTCATCCCGCTCTTGCGCGGCCGGGCCAAGACATTCGTGGCCGAGAGTGGCCTCAAGACGCACGAGGACTTCGTGGCGGCCCGGTCGGCGGGCGCGGACGCGGTGCTCGTGGGGGAATCCCTCCTGCGCGCGCCCCATCCGGGTGAGGCGCTGGCGCGGCTGCTGACGCCTGGGAAGACGACATGAGCACACGGGTGAAGATCTGCGGGCTCACCCGCGTGGAGGACGCGCGCATGGCGTGGGCCGCGGGCGCGGACGCGCTGGGGCTCAACTTCTACGCGCGCTCGCCCCGGTACGTGACGCCCGAGGTGGCGGCGGCCCTGGCGCGCACCCGGCCCGCGTTGGGCGCGGTGGTGGGCGTCTTCGTCAACGAGTCCCCCGACGTCATCCGCGCCCGGGTGCGTGACTGCGGGCTCACGGCGGTGCAGCTGCACGGAGACGAGCCACCCGAGGCCTGCTCGGGCTACGGCGTGCCCGTCATCAAGGCCCTGCGCATCCGGGGCCCCGAGGACGTGGAGCGGGCGCGCGCCTACGTGGGCGTGGGCGACGTGGCGACGCTGCTCCTGGACGGAGCGGCGCCGGGCTACGGCGGAGGCGGCGTGGGCTTCGACTGGTCGCTGGTGGCGAGGCTGACGGACGCGGGCGTGCCGGTGCTGGTGGCCGGCGGGCTGAATCCGGGCAACGTGCGCGACGCCGTGCGCGCCACGCGGGCCTACGGAGTGGATGTGGCGAGCGGGGTGGAGTCGAGCCCCGGTATCAAGGACGCGGACGCGGTGCGTGCCTTCGTGCGCGCCGTGAAGAGCACCTTTTCGGAGTGAGGAAGACGACCATGGACACGAAAACCGCCCCGGGCCGCTTTGGCCGTTACGGCGGCCGTTACGTGCCGGAGACGTTGGTGCCGGCGCATCAGGAGTTGGAGCTCGCCTACGCCGAGGCCCAGAAGGATCCGTCCTTTGGCGAGCAGGTGGCGCAGGTGCTGCGCGAGTTCGTCGGGCGCGAGACGCCGCTGACGCCCGCGCGCCGGCTCACCGCGCTGTGGGGCGGCGCCGAGGTGTGGCTCAAGCGCGAGGACCTGGCGCACACGGGCGCGCACAAAATCAACAACACCATCGGCCAGGTGCTGCTGGCCAAGCGCATGGGCAAGAAGCGCATCATCGCGGAGACGGGCGCGGGCCAGCACGGCGTGGCCACCGCCACCGCGTGTGCCCTCTTCGGCCTGCCCTGCGAGGTGTACATGGGCGCGCTGGACGTGGAGCGCCAGTCGCTCAACGTCTTCCGCATGAAGGCCCTGGGCGCCACGGTGCACCCGGTGGAGTCGGGCTCGCGCACCCTCAAGGACGCGATGAACGAGGCCATGCGCGTGTGGGTGGCGCAGATTCATGACACCCACTACGTCATCGGCAGCGCGGCCGGGCCCCACCCCTACCCCACCATCGTCCGCGACTTCCAATCCGTCATCGGCAAGGAAGTGCGCACCCAGTCGATCGTCGCCTTCGGCCAGCTTCCCGACGCCATCATCGCGTGCATCGGCGGCGGCTCGAACGCCATCGGCATCCTCCACCCCTTCATCGGCGACAAGAACGTGCGGCTCGTCGGCGTGGAGGCCGGTGGCCACGGGCTCGACTCGGGCCAGCATGGCGCGTCCCTGACGCTGGGCACCGAGGGCGTGCTGCATGGCTCGCGCTCGCTGGTGCTCCAGGACGAGCACGGGCAGATCATCGAAGCGCACTCCATCTCCGCGGGCCTGGACTACCCGGGCGTGGGGCCGGAGCTGGCGTACCTGGCGAAGACGGGGCGGGTGGAGGTGCGCACCGCCACGGACGACGAGGCGCTCAAGGCCTTCTACGAGGTGTGCCGCAACGAGGGCATCCTCCCCGCGCTCGAGTCCTCGCACGCCTTCGCGCGCGCGGGGGAGCTGGCGCGCGAGCTGGGCAAGGGCAAGTACCTGGTCATCAATTGTTCGGGCCGCGGAGACAAGGACGTGGCCACCATCGCGGCGCGGGGCGTGCCTCCGGCCATCCGTCTGGAGGGAGCATGAGCGGGGCAATCGCGGACGCATTCGCCCGGGCCAAGGCCCGTGGAGAGGGCGCGCTGGTGGCGTACGCCATGGCGGGAGACCCGGACCTTCCCCGCTCGGTGGACGTGTTCGCCGCGTGCGTGGAGGGCGGCGCGGACATCCTGGAGATTGGCGTGGCGTTCAGCGACCCAATCGCCGACGGCCCCGTCATCCAGGGCGCCTCCGAGCGCGCGCTCAAGGCTGGCTCCACGCTGCGGCGCGTGCTGGACGAGGTGGTGCCCGCCGTGCGCGAGCGCTGCCCCCAGACGCCGCTCGTGGTGATGACCTACGTCAACGTCATCATGGCCCTGGGCGAGGAGCGCTACGCGAAGCTCGCCCGGGAGCGCGGCGTGTCGGGCACCATCCTGCCAGACCTGCCGCCCGAGGAGAGCGTCGACCTCCGCCAGGCGTTCGACCGCGAGGGAGTGGAGCTCATCCCCCTGTGCGCGCCCACCACGTCGCCCAAGCGGGCGGAGAGCATCGCCAAGGACGCGCGGGGCTTCGTCTACTGCGTGTCGGTGGCGGGCGTGACGGGCATGCGCTCGCAGCTCCCGGCGGACCTGTCCGAGCGCCTGGAGCTGGTGCGCCGCGTGTCCCCGGTGCCGGTGGTGGCCGGCTTCGGCATCTCCTCGGCCGAGCAGGCCCGGGTGGTGGGCGCCCACGCGGATGGCGTCGTGGTGGGCAGCGCCATCGTGCGCGCCGCCCAGGCGGATGGGCCCTCCGCGGCCCGTCAGGTGTGCGCCGACATCAAGCGCGGCCTCAAGCGCTGAGCGCGCTCACGGGGGCGACCCAAGCAGGTTTTGAGCCTGCCCTGGTTGCGATGGCGCACCGCTTGCCGGCTGACAACAGTCGGCCAGCGGCCTTTGCTGCACGCCGGCCTCGCTGCGCCAGCGAATCGAGCGGTCCAGACGCTCATCGCAAGCGTCGAACAGGCCGGCGTCGGTCGTCGCACCGAAGGGGTTGATTTCGATCAGCACCGCGCGCGCCGCCAGAGGGCTGGGCAAGGGCAAGCAGGCGTCGAAGACAAAGGAAGGCAGCGGCAGCCGCTGCAGCAATTGCGCGGCCAGTTGCAGCAGCGATGCGATGCCGGTGCGCTGCAACTGCGCGCAAGCGCCGCTGTCCAGCGCCTGCGCATGCCAGTACTGCGTAATGCCCAGCAACTGGCGTTCATGCACAAAGCAGCGCCATTCCTGCGCCGACGACATCGGCTGCCATTCACGTAGGAAGATCGAGGGCGTCCAGTGGTTCTGCATGCAGCGCCGGTAGTCGACGAACATCCGGCGTGAACCCGCGCTCAGCAGCGCGATCGCCTCGGCGCCGCTGTCGGCGCGCCCGCCGCTGAGCACAAAGCGCTCGGTGTCCTTGGGACTGCGCGAACCGAGACGCACGAAGGCGCCGGCAGGAAACTGTTGCAGCAGGCCGTCCAGTTGAGCCTGCAATGCCGTCAACGGCGCCGTCCCCACCGCATCGAACAAGCTGGCGGCGATGCCGTTGCGGCGCGCCAGCGCATGCAGTTGCGCCCGCGTCAACTCGATGCCTTGTTGCCGAAACGACAACGCCTGCACCTGTGGCGGCCAGCACTCGATCCACGTGCTTCGCTCGACATCAGCTTCAGTGCAGACGGTTGGCAAGAAAGTCATCGAAGCTGTCGGCGACAAAGCCGACGTTGTCCTCGGTCGGTGTTGTGCCTTCCTCGGCTTCCATTTCGCGCAGCCAGTAAAGCACCTCACCCACCCGCGAACCAGTCGTGCGCAGCAATAGCAGATTGCCACCCGGGTCGCGTCCGATCGCGACGGTGCCGGACGGCAAGCGGCCGCGAAAATCGACGCGGTTCGCCACCAGAAGGTTCTCCTCCCGTTCCTCATAAATAGAAAAGAACCAGGACAACAGCGAACTCTTGCCGGCCGCGGCAGCGGCTTGGCTCGCTTGCCAGCTGATGTCGAAGCGGTCCGGCTCCGGGCGGCCGCCGTTGTGTTGCAGCATGAAGGCGCGATAATCGGCTGGCAGGCGCACACCGAGCTGCTGCTCGGCGTCATCGAGCGCCGAAGTGGCCAAAGGCCCCAGGTCATCAAGAATCCGTGTGCTCATTGAGGAACTCCTGTGTTCAATAGCCTGGGTCGCGCGCCAGTGCGGCGCCGCCGCTGTGCGGCACATTGTTGTGCAAGGACGAGGGAATCAACTCCATCGTCACGCCGTCCGGATGGTGATGCCAGGTGTAGCCACGCGGTTCATTGAACTTCTCCACACCGAGACGCTCGGCCATCGCCTGTCGTGCGGCCGGGAAGTCGACGCCGTTGTCGCCCTTCATCGGAATCTCCACCCGCGCCGGCAGCTTGTTGCCAGCCGCATCGGTCAGTTGGTGAGTGTAGTCGGAAAAGTCCGGGTAGCCCTTCTCGAACGGGATGGGCTTGCCACCGGTCACCGATTCGATCGCTTTCAGACGATCCGCGTCCATGCCGGATGTGGCGGGATCCCAGGCGCTGTCGCCACGCTCGCCGGCCCAGCCATTGCGCGGTGATTGGGTGCCAAACCGGTTGCCACCAACCGGGCAGCCGTTGACCAAGCCATCCTCGATGCGCTCCGCTTTGGCCAGAGCCTTGTTCGCGCGTATCGAGGCGGCGTCGCTCTTCAGCGCATTGGTGACGACCTGCTTGGCGCGCACGAGGTTGTCGGCGATACGCTCCTTCAGCCTGGCCATCTTGGCGAGCAACTCGGCGCCCTTGGCCGTCTTGCCGATTGCATCTCCGGCGTAGGGAATCATCGAGACCAGCGACATGCCGGCGCCGAACCAGTCACCGCGGGCGGCGCTGAGCAGTGCGCCCGCGGCATCGCTAATCGGCGTCGGGTCGACCAGGCCCGCGGCATCGAGCGCCGCTTGCGCGATGTCGAGCTGCAACTCACGGCTAGCCGCCTTGGCATCGGCCTGAATTTCGTCGAGCTGTTGTTTGACCTGCGGGCTGTTGAGACTGGCTCCCATGAAGCTCAGTCCCCTTCGAACCAGCGCTGCTTGTGCAGCGTCGCTTCAACCGCGCGCCACACCGGCTCGGCCGTGTTCCTGGCGACGGCCTGCAGCCGCTGATGAGCGGGCAGCGACGTCTCGGTGAGCACAGCATGAATCGCCGGGTGCTCATGAAACTGGGGGCCAAACTCGAACATCAGCATCACGAACCCGGCGATGTCGGGCGGGTCGGCCATGCCGTAGCGTTTGGCCGCCGCGCAGGCCTGCCGCAACATCTCTTGCAGCAGCTCGGCTGGCAGGTCGGCCACCACCGCGGCATGCTCGCTGCGGACCAACCGCTCCAGCGCGGTCAAGAACATCGCCTCGCTGTTCTGCACCATCGCCTGCATCTGCTCGCGCGAAATCTTCAAACTCATGCGAGTGAGCCCCCAGCACCGCCGCCGGTCGAGCCCGCCAGCGCGCGAGCCGATCTGGCCACCGACTGAGGGCGCAGCACGGTCGCGGCATTGCGATGGCTCAGCAGCGGCGTCATGTCGGATTCGAGCATCGCTTGCGCCACCGGTTTGGAGTCACCGATCAACAGCAGCCGCATAGCGGCGGGCGCGGGGCTTGGCCTTGTCGCTGAACGGCCGAAGCCCAACTCGAAGTCCGAGCATCCTGACATGTTCTCCCCCCTGGTTCAGATGCACATGCCGCCTGACCACGAGGTTCCATCGCAGGCGGACAAGAAGAACACGGCCCATACGCGAAGGGCCTGATTCACGGAAAGTCAGGGTATGGGACGCACTAAAATCCGTCAACACGCGCACGATGCTCTGAACATCCCCCCGCCACGCCCGATGAGTTCGAGCGGCGAGTGGGCTGGAAACTCGATCCGGACCTGCGGGCCTTCCTTACCTGCACTGCAACAGTGCCGAGTTTTTGATCGACCCTGTCAGGTCGAGGAAGGCCGGACGTCTTCCTCCGGCTCCACCCCCTCGGGCAGCGGCAGGGACGAGAGCACGCCCTCGTCCTCCGCCACGGCGGCCGGCACACGGCGCTCCAGCAGCGCGAGCAGCGAGGGGAAGAGCACCGTCGTCCCCAGGAACGAGCAGCCCACGCCCAACAGCGCCAGCTCTCCGATGGAGTGCAGCCCCGGGTGGCGCGCCGTGAGCAGCGCGCCGTAGCCCGCCGCGTTGGAGAGCGTGGCCACCACCGCCGCCACGCCCGTGGTGCGCACCACGTGGGACAGCGAGCCCGGCCCCTCCTCGCGGTAGCGGTGGTAGAGGTGCACCGCGTTGTCCACGGCGATGGCCAGCAGGTTGGGCAGCACCACGGCGTTGATGAAGTTGAGCTTGAGCCCGTACAGGTGCATCGCCGCCGGCAGGCACGCGAGCCCCAGGTACAACGGCCCCGCCACCAACCCCGCCCGGCGCAGGCTGCGCAGGCTCAGGGTGATCATCGCGAACACCGCCAGGCTCGCCGCCAGCAGCAGCCAGGGGCCGTCCTTCTCCACCAGATCGAAGATGCGGTAGGCGATGAGGTTCGAGTCGAGCACCTGCACCTCCAGGCCCCGCGCCCGCGCCACCTCGCGCAACTCCTCCATCTGCGCGCCGAAGCGGTGCAGCGCGTCCGTGTCGGAGAGCGACTCGTTCTTGAAGGCCATCACGAAGCTGCCCTCGCCATCCAGCGCGGTGAAGCGGCGGCGCACCTCCGCGGGCAACGCCTCCACCCCATAGGGCTTCGCCGCGAGCAGCGCCTCCAGCCGCTCGAGCGCGGGACGCACCTTCTCCGATTCCCGAGCGGCCTCGGGCAGGCGGTCCACGAAGGCGCGCAGGGTGGCGCGCTCGGCCTCCACGTCCGCGCCCGTGCGCGGCAGGAAGTCGCTGAGCGACGCCACCTCCGAGAAGATGCGGTCCTCGCCGTGGCGGGCCTCCAGCTCGCGCAGCGCGCTCGCGAGCCGCTCCGCCTGCGCCACGTCCGGCGTGAGGAACACCGTGGGCGCGTGGCGCCGTCCGAGCTGGGCGATGATGTGGTCGTCCAGCCGGGTGGCGGCAAACTCCCCGCGCAGCTTGCGCATGTCGGGCTCGAAGCCGAGGGACCCCGCCACCGACGCCGAGTAGGCCACGAGCGCGCATACCCCGACGACCACGGCCACCAGCAGGGACCGGGGCACGGGCCCCCGCGGCGGACGCGGAGGCCGGGCCGGCAGGGGCTGTGCCGCGCGCAGGGGCCGCAGCCGCTCGGCCAGCGCGATGAGCGAGGGGCCCACCAGGTACGTGGCCAGCACCGTGGACAGCACGCCCGCGGCGGCGATCCACCCGAACTGGGCGAAGGCCTGGAACTCGGCGAGCGTGAGCGCGGCGAAGGCGGCGGCGTTGGTGCTGGCCGACGTCAGCGCGCCCGCCCACGTGCCCTGCACCGCCTCGCGCAGGGCCGCCTCGGCGGGCAGGCCCCGGCGCTCCTCGGCGTAGCGCATCGCCAGGTGCAGGCCGTACTCGATGCCCAGGCCGATGAGGATGGCCACGAGGAAGCCGGTGATGATGTTGAGGTAGCCGATGGTCACCTGCACCATCGCGAACGTGACGAGCAGGCCCACGCCCACGGGCGCTCCCACCACCAGCAGCGCCGTGAGGCGCCGGCACGACACCGCGACGATGAGCGCCGCGATGATGCCCGACAAGAGCGAGGCGCGCGTGAGGTCCTCGCGCATCCGCCGGTCCTCCTCCAGCCGCAACACGTGCGCGCCCGTCGCGTCCGTCTTCACCCCGGCGAAGCCACGCGCCACCTCGGCGCTCGTCTCCCGCACGCGCGTCACCAGCCGCTGGGCGAAGACCAGGTCTCCCGCGAGCCCCGCCGGCTTCACGAACAGGTACAGCTCCCGCCCATCCGGAGAGCTCAGGTACTCGCTCACCCCGAGCTTCGGCGCGTGCCGACGGGCAACCTCCTCGAACGACAGGGGCGGCGTGGTCTCCGCCCCCAGGTCCACGTAGAGCGGGTTGGCGGCGCGCTTGTGCTGCCGCACGGCCTCCTCCAGGTCCTTGCGCAGCGCCTGGAGCTTCGGCGCGGAGAGCAACAGGAGGGCCCGGTCCGAGAAGAAGCGCGTGTCATAGCGGTACTCGACGTAGCGCACCTCCTCCAGCGCCTCGAGCCGGGGCGCCAGCGCCTGGGCGAAGCGGCGCAGCTCCTCGGGGGAGGCCCCCATGGCGCGCAGGACGAGGTACCCATCGCCTCCGGCCTTCCGGGACACGGCCTCCAGGTCGCGCACCTCCACGGTGTTCGCCGGGAGCAGCTCCACGAACGAGCCATGGAAGCCCAGGCGCGAGGCCAGCAGCCCCGCCAGCAGCGCCACGGCCAGGACTCCCGCCAGGACCCGCCCGGGGTGGCGGTAGGACAACCGGGTGAAGTGCTCCATCCCCTTGCCGACATCCACTCGAAAGCGCACGACTCCTCACAGATGATGGGGTGGGCCCCGGCTCTGGCACACGGCTGCTACCGCGTTGTGTCATGAATGACTCCGCCCCCCAAGAGTCCTGGTCTTCCGTTAATACTTCTTAAAACCCCGAGCCTGCCTGCTTGCTCCTCCCCCCGGAGCACTCCCCCCGAGGTCCGCCGATGAATCAGTCCCTGCCGCTCGTCGTTCTCGTCCGCCACGGAGAAACCGCGTGGAGCCGCACCGGCCACCACACGGGCCGCACGGACCTGCCCCTGCTGGAAGAAGGGCGGCAAATGGCGCTCAAGCTGCGCGAGCCCCTGCGCCAGTGGGACTTCGCCGCCGTGTGGACCAGTCCCCTGCGCCGGGCGATCGACACGTGCGAATTGGCCAACCAGGGCCACGGCGCCGAGCAGCGCGCGGACCTGACGGAGTGGGACTACGGCACCTTCGAGGGCAAGACCAAGGCGGAGATCCGCGCCCTGGATCCGGACTGGGTCATCTGGAAGAAGGGCGTGCCGGGCGGAGAGAAGATCAAGGACGTGGGCCTGCGCGCCGACCGCATCATCGCCGGCATCTACAAGGCCAAGGGCCCCGTGCTCCTCTTCTCCCACGGCCACCTGCTGCGCGTGCTCACCGCGCGCTGGCTGGGCCTGGCGCCCACCGACGGACGCCTCTTCGTGCTGGGCACCGGCTCCATCAGCGTGCTCACCGTCCACCAGGATGACGCCAACCAGCCCGTCATCCAGCGCTGGAACGACACGCACCACCTCAACAAGTGACCTCCGGGACGGCCCCCCGTCCCCTTGCGCCCCGAAGACGCGCCCTGTTACAAGCGCGCCCACATGTCGATATTGCGAGTCAATTTCAACTCCCGCCCCTTCCCCCTCCTGCTGCTGGCGCTGCTGGGGGCGTGTGGAACGAGGGAGGAGGACCCGCCGGAGACAGACACGCAAGCGCCTCGCATCACGCTCACCACGCCAGGGGACGCGTCGCGCGTGGCGCTCGCGCGCTTCCAGGTGGCGGGCACGGTGGAGGATGACTCGGGGCTCGCGGAGCTGAGCTGGCGGCTCAACGAGGGCGAGCCGGTGGCGCTCGGCGCGGAGGGCGGGCAGCGGCGGGCACTGGACTTCGAGCTCCAGCCGCGTCCGGGCCGCAACGTCCTGGTGGTGCACGCGCGCGACACGCGGGGCAACGAGGCGACGTCCTCGGTGGGCTTCACCTTCGGCAACCAGACGGGCGCGGGAGCGCTGCACGGGGGCGCGGTGCGCGACGGCGTCCTCTACAGCTGGGGACGCAACAACCGGGGGCAGCTCGGGCTCGGGAGCACCACGAACAGCAAGAGCCCGGTGAAGGTGGAGGGGCTGACGGACGTGGCCGCCATCGCCTTCGCCCAGAACGACTCCCTGGCGATTCAGCGGGACGGCTCGGTGTGGACGTGGGGAGACAACGCGAGCGGCCAGCTCGGCCAGGCGGCGCCCGGCGCGTCCGACACGACGGTGCGCCTGGTGCCCACGCGCGTGCCCGGCATCTCCGACGCGGTGGCCGCCGCGGTGGGCTACAGGCACATGCTGGTGCTGCACCGGGACGGGCACGTGTCCGCCTTCGGCGAGAACGGCAACGGCCAGCTCGGCGACGGCACCACCACGGATCGGCACTTCCCCGTGCCCGTCTCCGGGCTCACCGACGTCGTCCGGGTCATCGGCGGCTCGCAGCACTCGGCCGCGGTGCGCGCCGACGGCACCGTCTGGGTGTGGGGCAACAATGGCTATGGCAACCTCGGCCTCGGCACCCACGACGACGAGCCCCACGCCACGCCCACGCGCGTGCCCGGCCTCACCGGCGTGGTGGACCTCGCCAACGGGCGCGACCACCTGCTCGCCCTGCACGAGGACGGCACGGTGTCCGCCTGGGGCCTCAACGCCAGCGGCCAGCTCGGCGATGGGCAGCCAGGCGCGGAGGACCAGCGCGACAGTCCCGTCCAGGTCCAGGGCCTCACGGAGGCCACCGCCGTCTTCGCCCAGGGCACCATGAGCTTCGCCCTCCGGCGCGACGGCACGCTGTGGGGCTGGGGCGAGAACGTCAATGGACAGCTCGGCACGGGAGACACCACCCGGGCCTCCGTGCCCACCACCCCGGTGCTGCTGCGCGTGGAGCCCCCCGAGCCCCTCACCGGCCTGGACGACGTGAGCCCCGGCGCCACCCATGTCATCGCCCACCACCGGGACGGGCTGCTGTTCGCCTGGGGCTGGAGCGTGGGAGGCTCGCTGGGCGGTGGCTCGGACCAGTTGGAGCAGTGGGCCTATCCCCTGCCCCAGCAGGTGGTGTTGCCATGAGCCCGAGAGCCGCCCTCCGCGCCGCGAGCCCGCTGCTCGCGCTGTGCGCCCTCGCCTGTGGCCACGAGCCCCCGCCCCCGGCTCCGCCCGCGCCCGACACCCAGGCCCCCCACGTGCGCCTCCTCTCCCCCGCCGAGGGGCAGGACGTCGCCGCCTTCCAGGTGCATGTCCGGGGAGCGCTCGAGGACGACCAGGGCGTGGTGCGCGCCTCCTGGTCCCTCAATGGCACGCCGTCCGTGGACTTCACGCCCTCGGCGACCTTCACCCTCGAGGGCCGCCCCCTCCCGGGCACCAACCACCTGCGCGTGGAGGCCGTGGACGCGGCGGGCAACACGGGCGTGGCCGAGGTGCGCTTCCGGTGGGGCACCTCGCTCGCCGCGGGGCTGTCGCACTCGGCGGCCCTGCGCGACGGCCAGCTCTTCACCTGGGGCGGCAACGACGCGGGACAACTGGGACGCCCGGACGCCGGGAACACGCCCCACCCCCTTCCCGTCCCGGGGCTCGCCCCAGTGCGCGCGGTGGTGGCCGGTCCCTCCTCGACCCTCGTCCTCCTGGAGGAGGGCGGCGCATGGGCCTGGGGCACGCTGCCCCGGGGACTCGTCCCGGCGCGGAAGGAGCCCTCCACGCCCACCCGGGTGGAGAGTCCCGGCCCGGTGGTGGACGTGGCGCTCGGCGCGAGCCATGCCCTGCTGCTGCTCGCCGACGGCACGGTGCTCGCGGTGGGAAGCAACACGAAGGGACAACTGGGGCTCGGCTCGACCGCGCCCGTGGAGGCCCCCACGCGCGTGCCCGGCCTGTCGGACATCGTCCGCGTGGCCGTGGGCACCGCGCACTCCGTGGCGCTGCGCCGCGATGGCACCGTCTTCACCTGGGGCGACAACGGCGATGGCCAGCTCGGCAACGGAGAGCTGGATGCCACGCCCCACCCCGAGCCCCTGGAAGTGGCGCACCTCGGCCAGGTGGTGGACATCGCGACGGGACGAGGCCATGTGCTGGCGCTCGGCGCGGACGGCCGCGTGCGGGCATGGGGCCTGGGCATGTCGGGACAGCTCGGCCATGGCAAGAGTGGGATGCTCGGAAGCCGGGCCCAACCCGTGGACGTGCTGGACGTGACGGACGCGGTGGCCGTGTCCGCCCTCAACAACGTCGGCTTCGCGCTCTCGGCCTCGGGGACGCTCTGGGCGTGGGGGCAGAACTCCAACGCGCAGCTCGGAGATGGCAGCCTCGCGGAGCGGCCAAGGCCCATCCAGGTCCAGGGGCTCGGGCCCGTGCGCGCCGTGGCGGCGGGCTCCCTGCACACGCTCGCCTGCACCCGGGACGGGGACTGCCTCGCCTGGGGCGCCAACCACGACGGGCAGCTCGGCGCGAGCACGCCCTCCGAGGGCTCTCCCCGCTCTCCGACTCCCCTCCCGGTGGTGTTCCCATGAAGCCCGCGCACGCGCTCGTCACCATCGGCTGGGGCCTGCTCGCCGCATGTGGCCCGACCACGCGGGCACCGGACGACGACTCCCACCCGAGCCATGCGGTGGTGGAAGTCGGCGAGGAGCGGCCCGGAGGCGGAGCCACGGTCCAGGACACGAGCGCACAGGCCTTCTCGCGTCCCGCGCCCTCGCTTCCCCTCTCGCGGCTGTCCGCGTTCGGCACGGGGGAGGCCCTGTTCGAGGCGGACTGGTTCGCGGCGCCCGACTCACGAGAAGATCGCGATGGCCTCGGCCCGCTCTTCAACTCCGTGTCCTGCGAGGCGTGCCACTTCCAGAACGGACGCGGCGCTCCACCCCAGGGCGCCGATCAGCCCACGGTCTCGCTGCTGCTGCGCCTGAGCGTGCCCGGCGAGGGCGAGCATGGGGGGCCCCGGCCCGAGCCCACCTATGGAGAACAACTCCAGACACGGGCCATTTCCGGAGTACCCGTCGAGGGACGCGCCACGCTCACCTGGGAGGAGCGCTCGGGCACCTTCGCGGATGGAGAGCCCTGGACGCTGCGCGCGCCCATCTATGTCCTCTCGCGGCTCGCCCACGGGCCGCTGTCGCCGGACGTGCGCCTGTCTCCGCGGGTGGCGCAGCCGCTGGTGGGACCGGGGCTGCTCGCGGCCGTGCCCGAGGAGCGTCTCCTCGAATGGGCGGATCCCGAGGACGCGGATGGAGACGGCATCTCCGGGCGGCCCAACCGGGTGTGGAGCGTGCGCCGGGGGCGGTGGGAGCTGGGGCGCTTCGGCTGGAAGGCCAACCAGCCCGACCTGGAGCAGCAGAACGCCGCGGCCATGAAGGGGGACCTCGGCATCACCTCGCCGCTCTTCCCCACCGAGTCCTGCACCGCCGCGCAGGCCACCTGCCTCTCGGCCTCCTCCGGCGGAGCCCCCGAGCTGGACGAGGGCAAGCTGGCCGCCCTCACCGCCTACACCGCCGCGCTCGCCGTCCCCGCCCGCCGTGGGCACGACCAGCCCCAGGTGCTCCAGGGCAAGGACGTCTTCCACCGCGTGGGCTGCGCCCGCTGCCACCGGCCCTCGCTCGAGACGGGAGAGGTAGAAGGCCGCCCGGAGCTGTCCCACCAGCGGCTGTGGCCCTACTCGGACCTGCTGCTGCATGACCTGGGGGAGGCGCTCGCCGACGGCTACGACGACTTCCTCGCCACCGGCAATGAATGGCGCACGCCCCCGCTGTGGGGCCTCGGCCTGACGCGCACCGTCAGCGGCCACACGCGCCTGCTCCATGATGGCCGGGCCCGCACGGTGCTCGAGGCCATCCTCTGGCACGGCGGCGAGGCCCAAGCCGCCCGCGACGCGGTGCTCCGCCTGTCCCGCACCGAGCGCGACGCCCTCCTCGCCTTCCTCGACTCGCTCTGAGCGGCTCCGGCGTCGCCTCCCCCGGATTCTTGGGGACCCACGTTTTGACAATGATTAGCAAATTCATTACGAAAGCACACTCGACGAGGGGGTTGGTCATGACGAAGCAGGGTTGGCTGGCATTGATGGCGGCGGGCACGCTGTTCACCGCGGGCTGTGGCACGAACGCGCTGGAGGAGTCGCGCGCGCGGCCGGTGGTGGAGCGCTACGCGGCGCTGACGTACGAGAACTACACGGATGTGGTGAAGCAGGCCGAGGCACTGCGCACGGCGGTGGAGGTCTTCGTGGCCAATCCGACCGAGGCGCGACTGGCGGAGGCGCGCAATGCGTGGCTCTCCGCCCGCACTTCCTATGGCCAGAGCGAGGCCTTCCGCTTCTACGGCGGCCCCATCGACGACGAGGACACCGGCCCCGAGGGGCAGATCAACGCCTGGCCGCTGGACGAGGCGTACATCGACGGCATCATCAATAGCCAGGAGCCGCTGACCCAGGAGCTGATCACCTCGATGAACGAGCGCGATGGAGAGACGAACATCTCCTCGGGCTACCACGCCATCGAGTTCCTGCTGTGGGGCAAGGACGAGAGCGACACGGGCCCGGGCAACCGGCCCGCTACGGACTTCGCCGACGAGGGCACGGCGCCCAACGCCGAGCGGCGCCGGCAGTACCTGAGCCTCGTGACGAAGCAGTTGGTGGAGGACCTGGAGTCGGTGCGGGACGCGTGGGCCCCCGGCCAGGACAACTACCGCAAGACGTTCGTGGCCGAGGCCCCCAAGGAGGCCGTGCTGAAGATTCTCACCGGCCTGGGCAGCCTGAGCGGCGCGGAGCTGGCGGGCGAGCGCATGACGGTGGCCTACGACAACAAGGACCAGGAGGACGAGCACTCCTGCTTCAGCGACAACACGCTCGCGGACCTGTACGGCAACGCGGTGGGCATCCAGAACGTGTACCTCGGGCGCTATGGCGGCACGGACGGCGCGGGTCTGGACGAGCTGGTGGCCGCGGTGGATCCGAAGCTGAACGACGAGATGAAGCAGCGGCTGCAAGCCAGCCTCGACGCCATCCAGGCAATCCCCGGCCCGTTCGATCAGGCTATCCTCGGCAATGACAGCAGCCCGGGGCGGCAGAAGGTGAAGGCCGCCATCGACGCGCTGCGGGCGCAGACGGAGACGCTCGTCGAGGTGGCCACCGCGCTCGGCATCCAACTCAACCTGGAGTAACCCGACATGCGGCGCGCGCTCATCCCCCTTCTGTGTCTGCTCGCCAGCGGCTGTGGTGACGACGACGCCCCCACGCCGGAGGAGGCATTGCCGGGCGGAGCGACGACGGTCCACGACACCACGCGCAACGCCTTCGCCCTGGCGGCCCGAAACCTCCAGGGCGAGCGGCGTGACGCCTTCTTCGTGGGCAACGCCCTGTTCAACCGCAACTGGGTGACGGCGCCCGCCTCCACCGAGGGCCTGGACGGGTTGGGGCCGACGTTCAACGCCTCCTCGTGCGCCGCATGTCATTTCAAGGATGGCCGGGGCAAGCCCCCGACCGAGCCGGGAGAGAAGCCCCTGTCGCTGCTCTTCCGGCTGAGCATCCCCGGCGTGGACGCGTCCGGGGGACCCCTGGCGGACCCCGTCTATGGCGGGCAGCTCCAGCCGCTCTCCATCCTCGGCGTCCCCGCCGAGGGGCAGGTGGCGCTCTCGTACAGCACCCACGAGGGCCAGTACGCGGACGGCACGCCCTGGTCTTTGGAAGAGCCCCACTACACCCTGGAGAACCTGGCCTTCGGCGCGCCCCACCCCGAGCTGAGGGTGAGCCCGCGCGTGGCGCCGGTGATGATCGGCCTGGGCCTGCTCGAGGCCATTCCGGACGCGGCGCTGGAGAAGCTCGCGGATCCCGAGGACCGGGATGGAGATGGCATCTCGGGCCGCGTCAACCATGTCTGGGATGTGCAGGCCCAGGCGGTGCGCGTGGGGCGCTTCGGCTGGAAGGCCAACCAGCCCAGCTTGAGCCAGCAGAACACGAGCGCCTTCCGGGGCGACATCGGCATCACCTCGGCGCTGTTCCCCGACGAGGATTGCCCCCCGGTCCAGACGGCCTGCCAGCAGGCGCCCAAAGGGGGCACGCCCGAGGTGGACGAGCAGAAGCTGGAGCAGGTGACGTTCTACTCGCGGATGCTGGCGGTGCCCGCGCGCCGGGACGCGGACGTGCCCGACGTGCTGCGCGGCCGGAGCCTCTTTCGCGAGGTGGGCTGCGCGAGCTGCCACGTGCCGCGCCACGAGACGGACACCCTGGAGGACGCTCCCGAGCTGTCCGGGCAGATCATCTTCCCGTACACGGATCTGCTGCTGCACGACATGGGCGAGGCGCTCTCCGACCACCGTCCCGACTTCGAGGCCACGGGCAGCGAGTGGCGCACGCCGCCGCTGTGGGGCATCGGGCTCGTGAAGACGGTCAACCGCCACACGCGCTTCCTGCACGATGGCCGTGCCCGCTCGCTGGAGGAGGCCATCCTCTGGCACGGAGGCGAGGGCGAGAAGGCCCGGGAACGCTTCCGCAACCTCTCCGCCACCGAGCGCGCCCAACTGCTGCGCTTCCTGGAGTCCCTGTGAACCGACTCTCGCGCCGTCTGTTGTCCGTTCCGCTCCTGCTGTCGCTCGCCCTCACGGGGTGTGGGGACTCGCAGGGCACTACCTTGCGCTCGGCCTTCCTCGGAGAGCTGGGCGAGAAGACCATCCTGCCCACCTACCGGGACTTCGACACGCGCACGGGCACGCTCGCCACCGCGCTCACGGAGTTGGAGCGCACGCCCACCGAGGCCACGCTCGCCACGGCCCAGGCCGCGTGGCGCGCCGTGCGCGAGCCCTGGGGCATCCAGGAGGCGCTCCACATCGGCCCCTCCGAGGAGTTGCACACGGGCGCCGCGGTGGATCAGGTGCCGTCGACGAGCGGCATCGACACCCTGCTCGCGGGCACGGCGCCGCTGACCGAGCAGAACGTCGCGGAGCTGGGCGCCAACCGCAAGGGCATGATGGCCATGGAGTACGTGCTCTTCGACTCGCAGGCGGGCAACGCGGCGGTGCTCGAGAGGCTCACCGCCCAGGGCGACGCCGGAGCGCGCCGCCGGGCCTACCTGCGGGCGCTCGGGGCCGTGCTGCACACCAACGCGGTGGAGGTCCACACCGCGTGGGAGCCGGACCAGGGCAACTACGTCGCGCAGCTGGCGAACGCGGGCACCAGCGGCAGCAAGTACGCCACCCAGAAGGAGGCGGTGGACGAGATCGTCAATCGCCTCATCGGCTCGGTGGAGGTGGCGGAGCTCAAGCTGTCCAAGCCGCTCGGGTTCGAGACCGGTGGCACCGTGCGCCCCGAGGAGGAGGAGGCACGACGCAGCGACAACTCGCTCGCGGACCTGACGCACGCGCTGGTGGGCATGGAGCGGCTGTGGACGGGGCCGGAGGGCAACGGAGGGCTCGCGCGCGTGGTGGCCGCCACCAACAAGAACCTGGACACGACGGTGCGCGAGGAGCTCGCGGCGGTGCGCTCGGCGCTCGAGTCCATTCCGCCCCCGCTGCGCACGGCCCTGCTGCAGAACCGCGAGTCGGTGGAGGCCGCCCGCGCCGCCCTCTCCAACCTGCGCGCCACGCTCGCCTCGGAGGTGGTGGCCAACCTGGGCGTGACGCTCAAGTTCAACGACAACGATGGGGATTGAGGCCGCGCCTGGTGTGCGAGAGCGGCTCGGTGCGGCGCTCTTCGCGCCCGTGGATCGCGCCTCGCTCGTGGCGTGGCGCGTCCTCTTCGGGCTGTTGATGACCCTCGCCGTCGCGCGCTTCTTCGCGTACGGGTGGATTCAGGAGCACTACCTCGCGCCCCGGGTGCTCTTCCCCTTCGCGGGGCTGGAGTGGATCCGCCCCTGGCCGGGCGTGGGCATGTACGTCCACTTCGTGCTGATGGGCCTGGGGGCACTGGGGATTGCCTTCGGCGTCGCGTACCGATTGAGCGCGCTCACGTTCGTGCTCACCTTCACGTACGCGCACCTGATCGACCGGACGTACTACCTCAACCACTACTACTTCATCTCGCTGGTGGGGCTGGTGATGGTGCTGCTGCCCCTGGATCGCCAGGGCCCCGTGCCCGCGTGGTGGCTGTGGCTGCTGCGGGCGCAGGTGGGCCTCGTGTATGTCTTTGGCGGGGTGGCCAAGCTCAAGCCGGACTGGCTCGTGCATGCCCAGCCGTTGAAGATCTGGCTCGCGGCGAGCACGGATCTGCCGGTGCTCGGGCGGTTCTTCGAGCTGCCCTGGGCCCCGCATGCCTTCAGCATCGCCGGCGCGGTGTTCGACCTGGGCGTGGTGCCCGCGCTGCTGTGGCGGCGCACGCGCGGGCCGGCCTTCGCGGCGGTGGTCGTCTTCCATGTCATCACCCGGCTGCTCTTCCCCATCGGCATGTTCCCGTGGGTGATGATCTCCGGTGCGCTGCTCTTCTTCCCTCCGGACTGGCCCCGGCGGCTCGGAGCCTGGCTGCGGCGGCTGCCCGCGTCGCTCCCGCCCCCGGCGGCACGCCCCTCCTTCCGCGCGTCGTGGACGGGCCCCGTGCTGGCCGCGGTGTTCCTCGGCGTGCAGGTGCTGCTGCCGCTGCGCCACCTGCTCTACCCGGGCGAGGTGATGTGGACGGAGGAGGGCTTCCGCTTCTCGTGGAACGTGATGCTGATGGAGAAGGACGGCATGGCGGAGTTCCGCGTCAGCGAGCCCGCCACGGGCCAGTGGTGGGTGGTGTCCCCGAGCAGGTACCTCGCGCCCTACCAGGTGAAGATGATGGCCACGCAGCCGGACATGCTGCTGACGTTCGCGCACTACCTGGCGCGCGACTTCGCCGAGCGGGGCCACCCGGACGTGGAGGTACGGGTCAACGCCTTCGCGAGCCTCAATGGCAGACCCCGGCAGCGGCTCGTGGACCCCACGGTGGACCTGACCCGGGTGGGCCCCTGGGACAGCGTGAGCGCGTGGGTGCTGCCCTTCCAGGACGTGGAGCCGCCCTGAGCGGATGACCCGCCGCGTCACCGAGGGTATTGCCGACGCGGAGGCGGTCATGCGAAGAGGCCCGGCATGACTTCTACGCGCCGCGTCATCATCCCCCTGCCGGACCGAGACTTCGATGTGACCGAGGTGGCCGTGCCCTGGCGCCTGCTGGTGGACGCGGGCCACGAGGTGGTGTTCGCCACCGAGCGGGGACAGACGCCCGCCGCGGATCCGCTGCTGCTCACGGGAGTGCTCTTCGGGAAGCTCGGCGCGGAGCCCGAGCCCAAGCGCTTCTACGAGCAGATGATCCAGAGCCCCGCCTTCCAGAAGCCCATCACCTGGGAAGCCATCGAGCCCGAGTCGTATGACGGGATGGTGCTGCCCGGGGGACATGCGCCCGGCATGCGGCAGTACCTGGGCAGCGAGGCGCTCCAGGCAAAGGTAGCGGCGTTCTGGAAGCTCGGGAGGCCGGTGGGGGCCATCTGTCACGGGGTGCTGGTGCTCGCGCGGGCGAAGGACGCGTCCACCGGCAAGAGCCTGCTGGAGGGCCGGCGCACCACGTGCCTGCCCAAGTACATGGAGCGCGCGGCGTACTTCCTCACCGCGTGGAAGCTGGGGCGCTACTACCGCACGTACCCCGCCTACGTGGAGGAGGAGGTCCGCGAGGCCCTGGCGCCCTCGGGCCAGTTCGAGCGGGGGCCGCGCGAGTACTCCCGGCGCGGCACGGCCACGGACCATGGGCCGGCCTTCGTGGTGGAGGATGGCGACTACGTCTCCGCGCGCTGGCCCGGGGACGCCTACCTCTTCACCGAGCGCTTCCTGGCGAAGCTCGCGGCCCGTACGGCCCGGGGTTGAAGTCCGCGGACGCGGGTAGCAGCCTGACGGTTGGGGAGTTCCCCGAGGGGGCTCTCCGGGCAGGCACGGCGTGTCGCGAGAACGAGGAGGGCAACGGATGAAGAACAAATACGGTTCGAGTTCCCTGGCCGGCTGGCAGCCCGCCAAGCCCAAGAAGCAGGGCAACCCCGTCTCGAAGATGACGCTGGTGGCGGGACGCCGCATCGGCGGGGCGCTCCGGGCGGAGCAGGCCCGTCAGCAGAAGCGGCGCGACACGAAGCGCTGAGCGGGCGGACGAGCGGGCCCCGGATTCGTTGGTTCGCTCGCACCAGGGGTATCATCCTGCGAGGGGCTCTCCCCTCCCGCCTATGCTCCGTTACGCCGCGACCCTCTTCCTCAGCTCGTTCCTGCTGTTTGGCGTGCAACCGCTGGCGGGCAAGTACTCCCTGCCCTGGTTTGGCGGCACTCCAGCGGCGTGGACGACCTGCATGCTGTTCTTCCAGGTCATGCTGCTGGGCGGCTACGCCTATTCTCACGCGAGCGCCCGGTGGCTCTCGTCGCGGCGGCAGGCGCGGGTGCACCTCGTGCTGCTGGGGGTGACGGTGGCGGTGCTGGGCGTGCGGGCCGTGGTGTGGGGCTCGCCAGTGGCTCCCGGGCCCGAGTGGCGCCCCACGGCGGAGGGCATCTCCAGCGCGCGGCTGCTGGCCATGCTCGCCTCCACGCTCGGCCTGCCCTTCTTCACCCTGTCCACGTCCGCGCCCCTGTTGCAGAGCTGGTTCAGCCGCGTGCGTCCGGGGACCTCGCCCTACCGGCTCTATGCCCTGTCCAACACCGGCTCGCTGCTGGCCCTGCTCACCTATCCCGTGCTCGTCGAGCCCTGGCTGGCCCGAGGCGTCCAGGCCTGGGTCTGGGCCGGAGGCTTCCTGGTGTTCTGCGTGGGCGGCGCGGCGTGTGCCTGGAGCGTGCTGCGCCTCGAGGACGTGCCCGCGCGGCCGCGCGAGGAGAGCGCTTCCGAGCCCGCTCCGGGCGTGGCGCGCACCCTGGCGTGGCTGGGGTTGAGCGCGTGCGCCTCGGTGTTGTTGCTGGCCACGACGAACCAGTTGTCGCACGACGTGTCGGCGGGCCCCTTCGTCTGGGTGCTGCCGCTGGCGCTCTACCTGCTGACCTTCATCATCGCCTTCGAGCGCGAGGCGCTCTACTCACGCCCCCTCACCGCGATCGCGCTCCTGGTCGCCGCGGCGGGGGTGGGCTACGTCACCTATCAGGGCTCGCTCGCGTCGCTGTCCTCGCTGCTGTTCTTCCGCGGCCTGGCGCTGCTGGCCGGTGCCCTGCTGTGCCACGGCGAGCTCTACCGGCTGCGGCCCGGTCCGCGCCACCTGGGTGCCTTCTATCTCTGGGTCTCCGTGGGCGGAGTGCTCGGAGCGGTCTTCGTCCACCTGGTGGCGCCCCGCATCTTCCACTTCTATCTGGAGTACCCGCTCACCCTGAGCGTGTGCTGCCTGCTCGCGGCGATGCTGCTGCTGCGCCGCGCTCCCGAGGAGACGCTCTCACGGGCCGCTCCGCGCTACGTCCCGGCCCTGCTGCTGCTGCTCATGTCGTTCGTGGTCACCCGGTCGTTCCTCGACGAGCGTCAGGCGCTCCAGTACTGGCGGGGCTTCTTCGGGGTGGTGCAGGTGTCGGAGGCGAGGAGCCGTGGCGACGTGGACCACGCCTTCATGCTGCACCACGGCGGCATCCTCCATGGCTTCCAGTACACCCGGCCCGAGCGGCGCGGGAGCCCCACGGCGTATTACACCGCCGACAGCGGGCTGGGGCTGGCGCTCGCCGAGCAGCGGCGGTTGCGGGAAGCCGCGGGCAAGCCCAGCGCGCTGCGAGTGGGAGTGCTGGGATTGGGCGTGGGAACGACGGCCGCGCTGGGGCGGGCCGGGGACACGCTGCGCTTCTATGAAATCGACCCCCAGGTCATCGCCCTCGCGCGAGGCCTGGGCGGCTACTTCTCGTACCTGGGTGACTCACCGGCCCGGGTGGAGGTGGTGGAGGGGGACGCGCGCATCATGCTGGAGCAGGAGCTGGCGCGGGGAGAGGCGCAGGGCTTCGACGTGCTCGCGCTGGACGTGTTCAGCTCGGACTCCATCCCGGTCCACCTGCTCACCGAGGAGGCGGTGGCCGTCTACCAGCGGCACCTGGCGCCGGGAGGCGTGCTGGCGATGCACATCAGCAACCTGCACCTGAACCTGTTGCCCATCGCCGTGGCACACGCCTGGGTCACCGGCCTGCACGCCACCCTGGTGAGTACCGAGACGAAGGGGGAGGCGCGCAACAGCAGCTGGATGCTCCTGAGCGCGGACGCCCACTTCTCCCGGGGAGACACCTTCCTGCGCGCGGGCGAGCGGGTGGAACGGCTCGCCTATGGCGGAGCGCCACCCACGCGGTGGACGGACGAGCGGAGCAGTGTGCTGCCCGTGCTCCGGGTGCTCGGCGGGAGCGAGGAAGGCATCTTCGAGGAGCCCGCGGGGCCACCCGCTCCGGTGGCGGCCCCCGCGAGCCCCTGAGCCCGTCAGAAGTGGCCGTCGAGGAAGTTGCGCACGAGCCTGGGCCCCTCGGGCGTGAGCACGCTCTCGGGGTGGAACTGCACGCCCACCACGGGCCGCTCGCGGTGGCGCAGCCCCATGATGAGGCCCTCGGGAGACCACGCCGTGGCCTCCAGTTCCGCGGGCAGGCTCGGCGCATCCACCACCAGCGAGTGGTAGCGCGCCGCCTGGAAGCCCACGGGCATGCCCGTGAAGATGCTCTGGCCCGAGTGGCGCACGACCACCGTCTTGCCGTGCACGGGCTCGGGGGCGCGCACCACCTGGCCGCCGAAGACGGCGCCGATGGACTGGTGTCCCAGACAGACGCCGAGCACGGGCACCTTGGCGCCGCGGATGGCCGCCATGCTCACCCCGGCCTCGGTGGGCGTGCAGGGCCCGGGCGACACCACCAGGTGCGAGGCGCCCGAGGCCGCCACGCCCTCGGCGTCGATTTCGTCGTTGCGAGCCACCTTCACCTCGGCGCCCAGCGTGTAGAGCAGCTGCACGAGGTTGAAGGTGAACGAGTCGTAGTTGTCGATGACGAGGATCACCGCACACCTCCCTCACGGGCCTGCTTCAGGGCCGTGGCGAGCACACGCGCCTTGGCCTCGGTCTCATCCGCTTCCTTCGAGGGCACCGAGTCGGCCACGAGTCCCGCGCCGGCCTGCCACATGGTGCGATCGCCATCGATGTAGAAGGTGCGCAGGGCGATGGCCAGGTCCAGCGCGCCGCAGAAGGACAGGTAGCCCACGGCGCCCGCGTAGGGGCCGCGGCGCATGGGCTCCAGCTCGTCGATGATCTGCATGGCGCGGATCTTCGGCGCGCCGGACACGGTGCCCGCGGGGAACGTCCACGCGAGCGCGTCGAGCGCGTCGTACTTCGCGTCGAGCCGGCCGCGCACCTGCGAGACGATGTGCATGACGTGGCTGTAGCGCTCGATGACCATGAGATCCTCGACGCGCACGGAGCCCGGAGCGGCCACGCGGCCCACGTCATTGCGGCCCAGGTCCACGAGCATCATGTGCTCGGCGCGCTCCTTCTCGTCGGCGAGCAGCTCCTTCTCGAGCGCCTGGTCCTCGGCCTCGGTGGCGCCGCGGCGGCGGGTGCCGGCGATGGGGCGCACCACCACGTCCCCGTCGCGCACCTGCACGAGCAGCTCCGGCGAGGCGCCCACGAGGGCCCGTGCCTCACCCATCTCGATGTGGAAGAGGTAGGGCGAGGGGTTGATGCGGCGCAGGGCGCGATAGAGGGAGAGGGGCGGCGGGGCGCCGCGGGCCTCGAAGCGGCGGGCGAGCACCACCTGCATGCAGTCACCGGCGCGGATGTATTCCTTCACGCGCTCGACGGCGGCCTCGTAGCCGGCGCGATCCCAGCCGACCTTCACGTCCAACTCGCCGCGCATGGGCGGAGAGGGGGCGTAGGCATCCGCGGAGATGGGCCGCAGCAGGCGCTGGGCGATCGCCTCGGCGCGGGCCTCGGCGTCCTGGAGGGCCTGGGCGACGCTGCCATGGCGCGAGGGCCGGGCGATGGCGGTGGCCTGGAGCGTCTGGGAGCGCGAGTCGAGGGTGACGAAGTCATCGCACACGAGCCACTCGGAGTCGGGGAAGGAGACGTCCGAGGGGTGGCGGTCGGGCACATGGCGCTCGAACCAGGACATGCAGTTGTAGCCGAGGTAGCCCACGAGGCCGCCGACGAAGGGAGGCTCACCGGGGAGCTTGGCCACGGCGTGCTCGCGCCACACGGAGCGCAGGACGTCGAGCGGCTTGCCCTCGAGACGCTGCGACTGTTCGCCGCGCCAGAGGGTGCCGCCGCGGGAGTCGAGCCTCAACCGGCCGCTGGGCGCGGTGGCGACGTGGCTGTAGCGGCCGAAGCGCTCGCCACCGTGGCAGGACTCGAGGATGAAACCGCGTGCGCCACCGAGCTTGAGGTAGGCGGAGAGCGGCGTGTCGAGGTCGGCGGGGAGCACGACGGAGACGGGGACCGCCTCGCCCTTCTCCGCGCGCTGGCGGTAGGCCGCCTTGCGCTCCTGAGCGTTCATCACATGCCTCTGGGTTGGGAGCCCCCGCTCATGACGAGGGTCCGCCCAGTTTATCTCCCGTCCCGGAAATCCGCGAAAGGGGGGGGTTGGTCGCCCTCCCCGGGAGGGAGTCCCCCCTCAGCGCGCGAGCGCCTCGCGCACGGGACGCCAGGCGATGAGCCCCAGCACGGCGGCGATGGCCCAGCGGCCCCAGTGCGAGCGCTCCGGCGCCAGGTGGTTGCGGGGTGCGTACTCGGCGAAGAGCGACACCATGCCCTTGATGAAGTGGCGCATGTCTTGAGGTCCACGGCTGGTGAACCACCGCCCGTCGAGGACCCCGGACTCATCGCGCCACTCGGCGCCCGCGTTGCGGATGTCATCCTTGATGCCCGGCCAGGACGACAGCCGGCGCCCGTTGGCGAGGCCCGCCGACACGAGCACCCAGGGCCCATGGCACAGCGTGGCGATGGGCCGGCCGAGCCGATCGATTTCCCGGACGAAGTCCAGCACCTCCTCGCTCTGACGGAGCGAGTCCGGATTCTGGAAGCCGCCGGGGATGAGCAGGGCGTCGAAGTCCCTGGGCCGCACGGTGTCCACCGTCTCGTCCACGGGGACCTTCTTGCCCGGCCACATCAGGTTGATGCCGCGAATCTTCCCCTTGCGGAGGGAGACGATGTCCACCTGGGCGCCGCGCTTGCGCAGGGCCTTCACGGGAATCGTGAGCTCCACCTGCTCGAAGCCATCGGTCGCCAGCACCCCCACGCGGATGCCCTTCAGTACCTTCCGTGCCATGTCGTATCTCCCGGGTGTTTTCCCTCCGGGGAAGATCGGCGCCCTTCCCCACTCCGCCACCCCCCGCTTCCCGGAGCGGGGGGGAAGCGGGGGAGCACGAGCTCCATCCAAAGGAAGGGCCTGCCCGGTTGCCTGTAGCTTCCTGGGAACTCCGGTCCTCGGAGAGAAGACGAATCATTATTGTAGGGAGGAAGACACCCGCGGCCTGGGAGCCGGAGCGGCGAGCCGGACAGGCGGCCAACCACGGAGGGAGCACATGTCGAAGGCTTTCACCAAGGAAGACGCGGGCGGAGAAGACGTCGTCCTGCCACCCCGCCCCCGCCCGGCATCGGGAGAGAAGCGCTACATCACCGCCGAGGGCTACCGGGCGATGCAGGAGGAGCTCGCGGCGCTCTCGGTCCCCCTGGCCCCGGAGGAGAAGGAAGCCCTGGCGCTCGGGGGAGAAGGACAGGCGAGGGAGCGGGCCCGCCGGGCACGGCAGCTCGCCGCCATCCTGGAAGAGGTGCAGGTGACCGAGGTGCCCGACGAGACGCGGGTCTTCTTCGGCGCCTGGGTGACGCTCGAGGACGAGGAAGGCGAGGAGACGACGTATCGCATCGTGGGTCCCGACGAGGCGGACGTGAAGGCGGGGCGGCTCAGCGTCGAGTCCCCCCTGGCGCGGGCCCTGCTCGGCAAGGAGGAGGGAGAGTCCGTCCGGGTGGAGCGCCCCCGTGGCGCCATCGACTACACCGTGACGCAGGTGTCCTACCGGCCCCCCACCTCCTGAGCGCGACGAGCGCCGTCAGGTGTTGTTGCCCGCGGCGTCGCTCTTGGTGTTCAATGAACACCAACCTGGGAGTGCAGCCGATGGATACCGTGCGCGGTGGGTTCACGTTCTTCTGGCGGTCGGAGTCACCGTTCTCGCAGTGGCATGACTCGGAGTTCGTGGTGGACGCAGAACGGTTCATCTGCGCCGAGCAGTACATGATGTACGGCAAGGCGCGGCTCTTCGGAGATGGGGAGACGGCGGCGAGGATCCTCGCGGCGCGCACGCCCAAGGAGCACAAGGCGCTCGGACGAGAGGTGCGTGGCTTCGAGGGCGCGCTGTGGGAGCGGGAGCGCGAGCGCATCGTGTACGAGGGCAACCACGCCAAGTTCACCCAGAACGCCGGGTTGCGCTCGGCGCTGCTGGCCACCCGGGGGACGCTCCTGGTGGAGGCCAGTCCGTTGGATCGCATCTGGGGCGTGGGGCTGTCGGCGGAGGATCCCCGTATCCAGGATCCGGCGAAGTGGCGGGGCCTGAACCTGCTGGGCAAGGTCCTCACGCGCCTCCGGGAGGACCTGCTCGCCGCGGCCTGACGGAGACGCGGCCGGGGCTCAGGGCGGAGCGTTCTTGATCTTCCACGCGGCCAACCGGTCGATCAACCCCGGCGCGAGCGCCTTGAGGGCCAGTATCACCCTCGGCACGGGCATCATCACCCACTCGCGATCCCGGCGCTCCATGGCGCGGAGGATGAAGCGCGCGCACGTGCGGGCGTCCATCACCCGCGCGCCCTTCTCCTCCGCGGCGTCCGCGTGCCCCGTCTTGCCGTCCGGGCCGAGCGCCCGGGCACGGATGGGGGTGGCGACGAAGCCGGGGGAGGCGACGAGCACGTCCACGCCGGTGCCGAGCAATTCGATGCGCAGGGAGTCGAAGAAGCCCTGCATGGCGTGCTTGCTCCCGGCATAGCCGGTGCGGCCGGGCACGCCGCTCTTGCCCGTCAGGGAGGACACGGCGACGATGAGGCCCCTGCGCGCCTTGAGGGAGGCGAGCGCGTGGTGGGTGCAGTAGACGGCGCCCAGGTAGTTCACCCGGAGGAGCCGCTCGAAGACGGACAGGTCCGTCACCTCCTCGAAGCGCCCGCGCATGGTGAGGCCGGCGTTGTTGACCAGGACGTCGATTCCGCCGAAGGCCTCCACGGCGCGAGCCATGAGGCGGCGGCAGGACTCGGGGTCGCTCACGTCGGTGGGCACGGCGAGCGCGTGGCCCCCGGCCTGTTCACACCGCTGCTTCACCCGGGCGAGCGCCACCTCGTCCCGCGCCGCCAGCACCACCCGTGCTCCTTTTTCCGCCAGAAGTACTGCCAGCTCCTCGCCAATGCCCGAGGAGGCCCCCGTGACGACCACTGTTTTGTCCTTCATGGACCGCCACTCTAACCGACCGGCCACCGGGCGCCTCGAGCCCGCTGGCACGTAGCGCTACATCTCTCTATAGAGATGAAGGTGAGCTTCGCCAGGCGCCGCCGCATCCTCGACATCGTGGCCACCGACGCCACCTTCGAGCGGACCGAGCACCGGGGCCAGGAGGTGTGGCTGGGCAAGTGCCTGCACTGCAATGCCTACCTCGTCATCGGCCTGGACGGCGAGCCCATCAGCCGCGCCACCATCGAGCACATCGTCCCCCAGGTCCATGGGGGGACGGATGACCTGGGCAACCTGGGCCTGGCGTGTGCGCGCTGCAATCAGGGAAAAGGCACCCGCCACGATCGTCACTTCCGCCGGGACGCCCGGGTGCGTGACATCGTGGATCGGCTGCTGGCGCGCCGCCGGGAGCGCTGGCGCGACCCGGACGAGGCCTGACCCTCGCACGGTTTCAACCTCCCTACCAACTTCCAGAAGAGATCATCATCGCCCGCGCTTTCTGATCGCGCCACGGCGCCGGAGTCGTGCTATCCCGCGCGCCAGCCCTATTCCCGGTGCGGAACGAGAAAGGTTGACAGTCTGATAATGATGCCCGATGGTCACGCGCCGCGTTGGACTGGGACGAGGAGGAGCGACCCTGTCCACGGCATCTCTTCATTCGGTCGGGGTCGGGTTTCTTCGCGAGTCTCCTGTCTGGGCAGGAGCCGCCGTAGCCATAGCAACGCCGTGAATGCGCATCTTGTCCCAATCTCCCCATACCCGTCTCCGGTCCGGTCGCACTGTGCTCCCGGTTGCGACCTCCGGAGCCATCCACTGATCAGCCCCTCGGTCCTGGTATGAGCGGTCCTCTCTTCCCACGTTGGACGAACACGGTGTCGCGCGCTTCGGTCGCGGCGCTCCTCGCATTCCCCGCGCTCGCGCTCGGCGGACTGATGGCGTACGTACGGTCTCCGTTCGTCACCAATCAGAACCGTCCGATCGAGCAGCCGATTGAGTTCGACCACCGGCACCACGCCGGTGACGAGCAGATCGACTGCCGCTACTGCCACTTCTCCGTGGAGAAGTCGCCGTCGGCCGGAATCCCCTCCACCACGGTCTGCATGTCCTGCCACGCGCAGGTGTGGAACCAGAGTCCGTACCTGGCGCTCGTGCGTCAGGCGTACTTCACGGACCAGCCGATCCCCTGGATCCGCGTCCACAACCTGCCGGACTTCGTCTACTTCAACCACGCCATCCACGTCGCCAAGGGCGTGGGCTGCGTGACCTGCCACGGGCGGGTGGACGAGATGGGCGCCATCGAGCAGGTAGCTCCGCTCACCATGGAGTGGTGCCTCGACTGCCACCGTGACCCCGGGCCCAAGCTGCGTCCGCAGGAGTTCATCACCAGCATGACCTGGAAGCCGCCCGCGGATCACGCCGAGGCGGAGAAGCTCGCGGAAACGCTGATGACAGAGAACGACGTTCACGGTCGCACGAGCTGCTCGACATGCCATCGCTGAAGCCCAAGCTCGACGGAGATTCTATGAAGGACACCCCCGCCTCCTTCGCCCTGCCGGTCGTCTCGGACACGGCCGCCCCGGCGCATGAGCATGACCACGACGCCGTCGGCGAGGCCCTCGAGCACGCCGCCACCCTGAGCGCCCACACCAAGGCCGCCGAGGGTGCCTATGGCAAGACCTATTGGCGCAGCCTCGAGGAGAAGCTCGGCCAGCCCGAGTACCTCGAGTCCGTGCGTCCCGAGTTCCCCGAGGGCGCGGACCTGCCGCCCACGGGCGTCGCCCGCCGCCAGTTCATGCAGCTGCTCGGCGCGTCGCTCGCGATGGCCGGCGCCACCGCCTGCTCCACCCGTCCGGTGGACGAGCGCATGGTGCCCTACACCCGCACGCCGCCCGAGATGGTTCCGGGCAACCCGCTGCACTACGCCTCGGGCATGACGTTCGGGGGCCACACCTCCGGCATCCTCGTCACCGCGCGCGAGGGCCGTCCGGTGAAGATCGAGGGCAACCCGCAGCACCCGGTGAACCTGGGCGCCGCTGGTGTCTTCGAGCAGGCCTTCCTGATGTCCTTGTATGATCCGCAGCGCGCCCGCGTGCTGCGCTACCGCAAGGAGCCGCGCTCGCTGCGCACCTTCGGCGAGGAGATCAGCAACACGCTCACCCGCTCCATCCAGGCCGATGGCGGCGCTCGCGTGCGCTTCCTTACCGAGCCGAACACCTCGCCGGTGCTCGGCCATCTGCGCTCGCGCATCCAGGAGCGCCTGCCCAAGGCCCGCTTCCAGAGCTACACCGCGCTCTCGCAGGATCCAGTCACCGAGGGCACCAACGCGGTGTTCGGCCAGGCGGCCCACCCGCTGTACGACTTCTCCAACGCGGACGTCGTCCTCTCCCTGGACGCGGACTTCCTGGAGAGCCGTCCCTCCAACCTGGCCCATGCCCGCGCCTTCGCGCGCCGGCGCGACCCGGCCGAGGGCAACCTCAACCGTCTCTACGCCTGCGAGCCGCGCTTCACCATCACCGGTGGCATGGCGGACCATCGCCTGCGCGTGAAGTCGCGCGACATCTTCGGCATCGCCGCCGCGCTCGCCATGCGCGTGGGTGGTGACGCGGCGGCGCTGGGTGCCGCCGGCAGCCAGAAGGCGCAGCTCGGCGCCGACCACCAGAAGTGGGTGGACGCCGTCGCCGCCGACCTGAGCGCCCACCAGGGCCGCTCGCTGGTGGTGGCCGGTGAGCGTCAGCCCGCCGCGGTGCACGCCCTGGCCGCCGCCATCAACGCGGCGCTCGGCAACGTGGGCCAGACGGTGCGCTACGTGGCCTCCGCGGTGAACGAGACCACCAGCGACGCCGGCCTGCGTCCGCTCGTGGAGGAGTTGAAGAACGGCGCGGTGGACGTGCTGGTCATCACCGCCTGGAACCCCGTCTACCGCGCGCCGGCGGACCTGGGCCTCCAGGAGCTGCTGGATCCGGCCAAGAACCCCAACCGCGCCAAGCTCACCGTCATCTACACCTCGCTCTTCGAGGACGAGACGAGCGCGTTCAGCGACTGGTTCATCCCGGCCGCGCACGAGCTCGAGGCGTGGGGAGATGGCCGGTCGATCGACGGCACGGTGTCCATCGTGCAGCCGCTCATCCAGCCGCTCTTCAACGGCGTGCCCACCTCGGAGCTGCTCGCGCTGTTCCTCGGTGAGCCGTACCGCGGCAGCTACCAGATCCTCCGGGACTTCTGGAGCCGCAGCAACCTGGCGGGCGCGGACTTCGAGACGGCGTGGGAGACGTGGGTGTCCGTGGGCATCGTGCCCGGCACCGCCACGACGGCCCTGACGGCGGCCCCCAACGCGGGCGCGGCCCGTGCGCTGGTGGACGCCTGGCAGCCGCCCTCCGCGGACGGCCTCGAGGTGAACTTCGTCCCGGACTACAAGGTCTACGACGGCCAGTTCGCCAACATCTCCTGGCTGCAGGAGCTGCCGGATCCCGTCTCGAAGATGACGTGGGACAACGCGGCCTACATCAGCCCCGAGACGGCCAGGAATCAGAACAATCTCCAGCCGGGCGACGTGGCCACGCTGACCTACGGTGGCAAGACGCTGGAAGTGCCGGTGTGGATCCTCCCGGGCATCGCCGACGGCGTGGTGGTGCTGCCCCTGGGCTACGGCCGCACGGGTCTGTTCGAGACGGTGGCCAAGGAAGTGGGCTTCAACGCCAACCGGGTGCGCAGCGTGAACGCGCCCTGGTTCGACGGCGGGGCCAGGCTGGACAAGACGCCCCGGACGCACAAGTTCTCCCTGACCCAGCAGCACTGGAGCATGGAGGGCCGCCCGCTCGCGCTCGACATGACCGTCGAGCAGTTCCGCAAGGAGCTCGAGGACGAGAAGCACGAGAAGAGCTCGGTGTTCGCCCGCGTGCGCGGCGAGCAGGCCAGCTTGATCGGGGAGTTCGAGTACAAGGACTACAAGTGGGCGATGGCCATCGACCTGGCGCGCTGCACGGGCTGCTCGGCGTGCGTGGTGGCCTGCCAGTCGGAGAACAACATCCCCGTCGTGGGCAAGGAGCAGGTGGCGCGCAGCCGCGAGATGCAGTGGCTGCGCATCGACCGGTACTTCACCGGCGATGACCTGCACGACCCGGAGATGGTGATGCAGCCCATCGCGTGCGTGCACTGCGAGAAGGCGCCGTGCGAGTACGTGTGCCCGGTGAACGCCACCGTCCACTCGGACGAGGGCCTCAACGACATGGTGTACAACCGCTGCGTCGGCACGCGTTACTGCTCGAACAACTGCCCCTACAAGGTCCGCCGCTTCAACTACCTGCACTACACCGCGGACAAGACGCCCACGCAGAAGATGCTGATGAACCCGGACGTCACGGTGCGCAACCGCGGCGTCATGGAGAAGTGCACCTACTGCGTGCAGCGCATCGAGCGCGTGCGCATCAAGGCGCGGGTGGAGAAGCGGCCCATCTTCGAGAAGGAGCTGCAGACCGCCTGCCAGCAGACGTGCCCCACCGAGGCCATCGTGTTCGGCACCCTGAACGATCCGAACGCCCAGGTGACCAAGCACCACCAGGACGAGCGCGCGTACAAGCTGCTCAAGGAACTGGGCACCTCGCCGCGCACCGCCCACCTCATCCGCCTGCGCAACCCCAATCCCGCCCTCGCGTCCGCCAAGCCCGCCGCTGCGAAGCCCGAAGGAGGCCACTGAGTCATGGCCGAGACCGCAATCCATCACCCACCTGGCGTCGATCCGCTCGAGCCGCGGATGCTCGTTCCGCCGCACCACGATGACGCCTCGCTCAACGAGACCCTGCTCGACCACGTCTGGGCCAAGCCGGGAAAGGGCTGGTTCCTGCTGTTCGGAATCGCCCTGGTCGGCCTGGGCATGTTCCTGGTCGCCGTGACGGTGACGCTCGCGCGCGGCATCGGCGTGTGGGGCAACAACCAGCCCAACGGCTGGGCGTTCGACATCGTCAACTTCGTGTGGTGGGTGGGTATCGGCCACGCCGGTACCCTCATCTCCGCCATCCTCCTGCTCTTCCAGCAGAAGTGGCGCACGAGCATCAACCGCTTCGCCGAGGCGATGACCATCTTCGCGGTCATCTGCGCGGGCATGTTCCCGATCCTGCACACGGGCCGTCCCTGGTTCGCCTTCTGGCTCTTGCCCTACCCCAGCACGCTGGGCGCCTGGCCCCAGTTCCGCTCCCCGCTGGACTGGGACGTGTTCGCCATCTCCACGTACTTCACCGTGTCGTTGCTGTTCTGGTACATCGGCCTGATTCCGGACCTGGCGGCGCTGCGTGACTCGTCCAAGAGCAAGCTGCAGCGCATCATCTACGGCCTGTTCTCCCTCGGCTGGCGCGGCTCCGGTCGTCACTGGCACAACTACAAGATCGGCTACCTGCTGCTGGCGGGTCTCTCCACCCCGCTCGTGCTCAGCGTGCACACGATCGTGTCCTTCGACTTCGCCACGGGCCTCATCCCCGGCTGGCACGCCACCATCTTCCCGCCCTACTTCGTCGCCGGCGCCGTGTTCAGCGGCTTCGCGATGGTGATCACCCTCATCGTTCCGGCGCGCAAGTACCTCAAGCTCCGGGACGTGATCACCGATCGCCACCTGGAGAACATGAACAAGGTCATCCTCGCGACGGGCCTCATCGTGTCCTACGGGTACATGATGGAGCACTTCATCGCTTGGTACTCCGGCAACGAGTACGAGATCTGGACCTTCTACGTGAACCGCGCGCGGGGTCCCTACGCGGGCGTGTACTGGCTGATGATCGCCTGCAACGTCATCACGCCGAACATCTTCTGGTTCAAGAAGTGCCGCACGAGCATCCCCATCATGTGGGTGGCCTCCATCGTCGTGAACATCGGCATGTGGTGCGAGCGCTTCATCATCATCGTGACGTCGCTGACGCAGGACTTCCTGCCCTCGTCGTGGGACCTGTACAGCCCGACGTGGGTGGACTGGTGCCTCTACATCGGCACGCTGGGCCTGTTCGGCACGCTCTTCCTGCTGTTCCTCAAGTTCGTCCCCGCGGTGGCCATCAGCGAGGTGAAGGAGCTCCAGCTGGAGCTCAAGCACGCCGCCCACCACGCCGCGCATGGCGCCGACACGGGCGCCGCCGGGACCCTCACCCACGGAGCGCACTGAACCATGTCCGCCGAAACCAAGGTCCTGGAAACCCTGGTCCTCGCCGAGTTCGCCACTCCCGAGGCCCTGGTGGATGCCACCCGGCAGATGCGGGAGAAGGGCTATGAGGGGATGGACACCTACTCGCCCTACCCGCTGCATGGCGGCTCCGAGGCGCTGGGTCTGCCCCCCTCGCGCGTGCCCTTCATCGCCCTGTGCGCGGGCCTCACCGGCACCGCCACCGCCATCTCGTTCATGGCGTACATGAACGGCTTCGACTACCCGCTCAACGTGGGTGGTCGCCCCATCTTCAGCCTGCCCGCCTACGTGCCCATCACCTTCGAGTTGACGGTGCTCCTGGCGGCCTTCGGCATCTTCTTCGGAGTCCTGGGGCTCGCCCGCCTGCCGCAGCCGTACCACCCGGCCTACGAGCATGAGGCGTTCCGCAGCGCCACCACGCACGGCTACTGGCTGAGCGTGCCGCAGTTCGCGACGCTCCAGGCGGATGCGATCATGGATCAGCTCAAGTCCCTGGGCGCGACCCAGGTGACCGTGGTGACGGGAGAGAAGGAATGAGGCGGCTCATCCCCCTGGCCGGGCTCGCCCTGGCCGCCTGCAACGTGCCCTCGGAGTTCCTCCAGCGCATGGAGGCCCAGGCCAAGTACGAGTACTACGAGACGAACGAGTTCTGGGCGGATGGCAAGGCCATGCGCACGCCCCCCGAGGGCACCGTTCCGCGCGAGCGCCTGGTGGGTGCTCCCGGTCTGACGACCGGCCGGGTCAATGGCGAGTTCGTCAGCGCCAACCCGCTCAAGCTCGACCGGGCCGTGCTGGAAGAGGGCCACAAGAAGTACAACATCGTCTGCGCCCAGTGCCACGGTCGGCTCGGCGACGGCAACAGCGTGGTCGCCGAGAACATGGCGCTGCGTCTGCCCCCGTCTCTTCAGGACATCGCCAACAAGCCGGACGGCCACTTCTACGCCGCCATCACCGAGGGCTACGGCGTGATGCCGTCCTTCTCGGGCGAACTCAACATCCAGGAGCGCTGGGCCGTGGTGGCCTACGTTCGCGCGCTGCAGACGGCTCGCGCCCCCAAGGCCGGCGGCCAGCAGCCCCTTCCGCAGGAGAACCGATGATTGCCGTGGATCGTTTCACGGGCGGCTCGAAGGCGATGACGGTGGCCGGAGCGCTGGGCGTGCTCGGCCTCGTGCTGACCATCGTCGGCTTCGTGCTCGACCCCCAGAAGGCCCTGTTCAGCTACCTGTTCGGCTTCAGCTACTGGCTGGGCATCGCGGTGGCCTCCATCATCATGGTGGCCATCTTCCACACCGCCAAGGTCAAGTGGATCACCGTGCTGCGCCGCACCATGGAGACCATGGGCTCGAGCGTGATCTTCTTCGCCGTGCTCGTGCTGCCCATCCTCGCGGGGGCCAAGTACCTCTTCCCCTGGGTGGACGCGCCCAACTGGGTGTTCCCCGGCACCGACGGGGTGAAGTTCACCGAGGTGGAGCTGCACCACCTGCACCACAAGCACCCCTACCTCAACCTCACCTTCTTCTACATCCGCCAGGCCATCTACTTCTTCACGTGGATCTTCGTGTCCTCGCGGCTGCGCGGCTGGAGCCTGCAGCAGGACACGTCGGGTGAGCTCGAGTTGACGGCCAAGCAGCGCCGGTTCGCCCCGGGCTCGCTCCCCTTCCTTGCGCTGACGATTACTTTTGCTGCTTTCGACTGGCTGATGACGCTCACGCCGCTCTGGCAGTCCACCATCTTCGGCGTCTATTACTTCTGCGGCAGCTTCCTGAGCGCGTTCTGCGTGGTGACGATCGCCACGGTGAACGCGCAGGGCAAGGACGGATACGGGTCGCTGGTGACGACGGCGCACTACCACAACCTGGGCAAGCTCATGTTCGCCTTCACGGCGTTCTGGGCCTACATCGCCTTCTCCCAGTTCTTCCTCATCTGGGCCGCCAACCTGCCGGAAGAGGCGGGCTGGTACCGGCTGCGCATCACGGGGCCGTGGCTGCCCGTGTCGCTCTCGCTGCTCATCGGCCAGTTCCTGCTGCCCTTCTTCACGCTGCTATCGCGCAAGCTGAAGCTCCAGCCCCGCCGACTGGCCGTGATCGCCGTCTACATCCTGGTCATGCACGCGGTGGACATGTACTGGCTCATCTGGCCGGCCGTCTCGCCCCAGGGCCCCTCGTTCCACTGGACGCTCCTCACCGCCTTCGTCGGCGTGGGGGGGATCGCGGTGGCGGGAGCTCTGTGGCAGACCCGCGGCCGGTATACGGTGCCGGTGAAGGACCCCTACATCTCCGAGTCGCTGAGGTACGTGCAGCCATGAGCAACAAGAGCAAGGTGGAGGTCGAGTCGCGCGTCGTCCACGGTGCGCATGGCGTGTCGTCCGAGGAAGACCACATCGACACCGGCAAGGTGATTCAGGTGGGAGTGGGCTCCATCATCATCTTCATCGTGGGCGGAATCTGGGCCTGGCGCCTGCAGGTGGCGACCACGCACGAGTTCGTCCCCGAGGGAGCCGCGCCCATCCCGGCTCTGATCACCCCGGACAAGGATCACCGCACGGCGTACGAGATCGGCATCGTCAACCAGCGCCTGTTCCAGCAGGACACGCACGCCGAGGAGAAGATCCGCTCCCAGCAGGAGGCGCTGGACAAGGGCTACGCGGAAGATCGTAACGTGGTATCCCGCACCCCGTTGAATCAGGCGATGGACCAGGTCATCGCCCAGCAGGCGGCCGCGCGCCAGCAGCCCGCGGCGCCCGCGCCCACCCCCGAGCCGCAGCCCACGCCGGCTCCCCAGCCGTAGTGTCTCGGCAGTAGAGGAAGAAGCACGATGTACACCCCCTCTTCGTCCATGCCCCTGCGCGCCGCCACGGCGGCGCTCGTCCTGGCGCTCGGCGTCGCGGCCCCCGCGTCCGCGCTGCCGGGCGGCGGTCGCACGCCCCAGAGCATCATTGATGCGCAGTCCGACGCTCCGCCGCAACTCAAAGGCGTGGACGTGCAGGAGCACCTGGGCGAGCTGGCGGCGCTGGAAACGGCGTTCACCGACTCGTCGGGCAGGCCGGTGCAACTGCGCGACGTGTTGCCGCGCACGCGCCCGGTGCTGCTCACGCTCGTGTATTACAACTGCCCGCTGCTCTGTAACCTCGTCATCAACGAGCAGATCCGCACCATGCGCGAGCTGGGCCTGGTGCTGGGCAAGGACTACGAGGCGGTGACGGTGAGCATCGATCCGCAGGACACGCCCGCGCAGAGCCTCGAGCGGCGCCGGCGCCACCTGCAGTCCATGGGCCTGCCGGAGACGGCCCCCTGGCACTTCCTCACGGGCACCCAGGAGAACATCCAGCAGCTCGCGGACGCGGTGGGATATAAGTACACCTATGACGCGTCGACGCGGCAGTATGTGCACCCGGCCGTGGTGATGGTGCTCACCCCCGAGGGAGCCATCTCGCGCTACCTCTACGGCACGTCCTTCCAGCCCAAGGACATGAAGCTCGCCCTGCTCGAGGCCGCGGGGGGCCGGGTCGGCACCAGTTTTGATCGCATCGTCCTGACCTGCTTCAAGTATGACACCGCCACCCGGCGGTACGGCTTCTACATCTTTGGATTCCTCCGGATAGGCGCGCTCATGGTGTTCGGCGCGCTCGCGAGCATGCTCGCCTACTACTGGAGGCGTGAGCTGAAGAAAGGCACAGCAGCATGAACGAGTTGCTGAACAACATCCTGTTCCTGCCGGAGCAGGCCTCGACCTTCGCGGAGCGTGTGGACAGTCTCCACATCTTCGTCGTCACCGTGACGATGCTCAGTTCGTTCGCGGTGGGCACGGCGGCGCTCTACTTCTTCTTCCGCTACCGGCGCCGCACGCCGGAGCAGCTGACGGAGTACGTCATCCCGTCGGTGAAGACGGAGTTCCTCTTCGTCTCGCTGCCGCTCATCTTCTTCCTCACCTGGTTCGTCATCGGCTTCCGGGACTTCGTCTTCGTCACCACGCCGCCCAAGGACGCGATGGACGTCTACGTCATGGGCAAGCAGTGGATGTGGAAGTTCGCCTACCCGGAGGGCCCCAACGGGGTGAACGTGCTGCACGTGCCGGCCAACCGTCCGGTGCGTCTGCTCATCACCTCGCGTGACGTCCTCCACTCCTTCTTCGTGCCGGCCTTCCGCATCAAGATGGACGCGGTGCCGGGGCGCTACACGCAGACCTGGTTCGAGGCCACCAAGCCCGGCACGTACCAGATCCTCTGCACGGAGTACTGCGGCCTGTCGCACTCGAAGATGCTCGGCGAGGTCGTGGTTCTCTCGCCCGAGGAGTGGGACGCGTGGCTGAAGGAGCAGCGCCGCGGCGACCTGGCCAACCGCCAGGACGCGCTGGCGGACCTGAGCCTGGCGCCGCAGCCGGCGCGCATGGCCGAGCAGGGCCAGAAGGTGGCCGCCGAGGTGGGGTGCTTCAAGTGCCACACCGTCAATGGCGAGCCGCACATCGGACCGACGTTCCTGGGGCTGTACGGCCGTCAGTCGACGCTGCAGGACGGCGGCGCCATCCGCGCGGACGAGGCGTACATCACCCAGTCCATGATGGACCCGGGAGCCCACCTGGTGACGGGCTACGCCAACGCCATGCCCACCTTCCAGGGCAAGCTGACGGGGCCGCAGACCGCGGCGATCGTCGAATACATCAAGACTTTGCGCACTCCGGACATCCGCACCACCGGCGCTTCTCAAGGACCTGTCTATGAGCCCATCCAGCAGTAGCATCGCAGCCGAACCGGGCGCCGTGCCCGCGCCGGGTGGTGAGCATCACGATCACCACCCGAGCTACCTCGTCGATGGCACCACGGTGAAGTCGTGGCTGCTGACGCTCGACCACAAGCGCATCGGGGTGATGTACCTCATCTGGGTCCTGCTCTTCTTCCTCGTGGGCGGCATCTACGCGATGGTGGTCCGCCTGGAGCTGTTGACGCCGGGGCCGACCATCGTCGACGCGATGACGTACAACCGCGCCTTCACCATGCACGGCGTGGTGATGATCTTCCTGTTCATGATTCCGGCCATCCCCGGCGCCTTCGGCAACTTCATGCTGCCCTTGATGCTGGGCGCCAAGGACGTGGCCTTCCCGCGGCTCAACCTGCTGTCGCTCTACCTGCTACTGTCCGGCGCGGCGATCGCCATCTGGGGCATGCTCAACGGCGGCATGGACACGGGCTGGACGTTCTACACGCCCTACAGCACGCACACGACGACGACGGTGGCGCCCATCCTGTTCGGCGCGTTCATCATCGGCTTCAGCTCCATCGCCACGGGCCTCAACTTCATCGTCACCACGCACACCATGCGCGCCCCGGGCATCACCTGGTTCCGCATGCCGCTGTTCGTGTGGGCCATGTACGCCACCGCGTGCATCCAGGTGCTGGCGACGCCGGTGCTCGGCCTCGTGCTGCTGCTGGTGGTGGGTGAGCAGCTCTTCCAGTTCGGCATCTTCGATCCGGCGCGCGGCGGAGACCCGGTGCTCTTCCAGCACCTGTTCTGGTTCTACTCGCACCCGGCCGTGTACATCATGGTGCTGCCTGCCTTCGGCGTGATGAGCGAGATCGTGGCCGCCTACAGCCGCAAGAACATCTTCGGCTACCGCGCGGTGGCGTTCTCGTCGCTGGGCATCGCCTTCGTGGGCTTCTTCGCCTGGGGCCACCACATGTTCGTGTCGGGCCAGTCCACGTTCAACGCGGGCGTGTTCGCGGTGCTGACGATGCTGGTGGGCGTGTTCACCGCCATCAAGGTCTTCAACTGGGTGGGCACCGTCTACAAGGGCGCGGTCGACTTCAAGACGCCCTTCGCCTACTTCTGCGGCTTCCTCTACTTCACCGTGTTCGGCGGCATGACGGGCGTGGCGTTCGCCACGGCATCCCTGGACGTGCCCTGGCACGACACCTACTTCGTGGTGGCGCACTTCCACTTCATCATGGTGGGCGCGACCATCATGGCCTTCATGGCGGCGCTCCACTACTGGTTCCCGAAGATGTTCGGGAAGACGTACCACGAGGGGTGGGGCCTGGTGTCTGCGGCGCTCATCATCCTGGGCTTCAACGCCACGTTCATCCCCCAGTTCCTCCTGGGCAACGCGGGCATGCCGCGGCGCTACTACGAGTACCCGGAGCGCTTCCAGACGCTCAACGTGGCCTCCACGACGGGTGCGTCGCTCCTGGCGCTCGGCTTCCTCATCACGGCCATCTACCTCACCTACTCCCTGGTGTACGGTGAGAAGGCCTCCGCCAATCCGTGGAACAGCCGCGGCTACGAGTGGCTGACCGAGTCCCCTCCCCCCACCCACAACTTCATTGGTCCGCAGCCCGTCTACACGGAAGAGCCGCACTTCTACGTGGACCGCGAGAAGGCCGAGGTGCCCGATGCAGTCTAGTTCCACCGCCCCGGCGCACTCCGCGCCCGGGGTGCCCCCCGTGCCGACCGTCGCCGCCCACTTCGCCTCGCTCGACGTGCAGCAGCACGCGGCGCGGCTGGGCATGTGGCTGTTCCTCGCCACGGAAATCCTGCTCTTCGCCGGTCTGTTCGTGTGCTACGCGAACTACCGCTTCATGTTCCCCGACGGGTTCGCGGCGGCCAGCCGTCACCTGAACCTCACGCTGGGCACCGTCAACACCCTGGTGCTCATCACCTCGTCGTTCACCGCCGCCATGGCGGTGCACTACGCCAAGGAGGCGAAGAACAAGCAGGTGGTGGTGATGTTCATCCTCACCATCCTCATGGCGCTCGGCTTCCTCGTCATCAAGTACTTCGAGTACTCGCACAAGATCCACGTGGGGCAGCTGCCCGGGCCGTACTTCACGGATACGGAGCCGTCGCTGCAGGTGCCCGGCGTGCCGATGTACTTCACCATCTACTTCCTCTCGACGGGCCTGCACGGCTTCCACGTCATCATCGGAATGATCGTGCTGGCGTGGGTGGGCTTCAAGGCGAACCGCAACGAGTTCAGCGCCCGGAACTACACCGCCGTCGAGCTGGGCAGCATGTACTGGCACCTCGTCGACCTGGTGTGGATCTTCCTCTTCCCCATGCTGTACCTCATCTAAGGGAGGCTTCCGCTCATGTCCTCGATAGCCAATGAGTCATCCAAGGAAGCGCAGAACATGCATGAGGAGCACCACGGTGGCGCGGCCAAGTACGCCATCATCTGGCTGGCGCTCATGGTGCTCACCGTCGTCACCGTCGTCACCGGCAAGATCCACCTGCCCAACTGGGGTCTGGCGCTCGCGCTCATCATCGCCTCGGTGAAGGGCGCGCTCGTGGCGCTGTACTTCATGCACCTGGCGGATCACCAGGGCGCCAACCGGGTCGTGTTCGTCACGTCCATGGTGTTCGTGGTGCTGCTGCTGCTCTTCACCCTCTTCGACATCGGCACGCGCTTCCGGCCCACGCTGGCCGCCAGCGGCACGCCGGTGGCCTGGCCGGTGCAAACGGGCCAGTCCATGCCCTACAACACCACGGGCACGAACGAGGCCCCCGAGCGGCGCTCGCACGAGTAGTCGCCCGCCCACCGTCTTCCCCGAACGCGGCGCCGTGGACCCCGTCCCCGGTGCCGCGTTTTTCTTTGTCCGGGGTTATCCTCCCCCCTTCATGGACTGCACCCGCTGTGGCGCCTGCTGCGTGGCGCCCGACATCGCCGCGCTCGACAAGCCCCTGGGCCTGCGCTGCCCGCACCTCGGCGCCGACAACCTGTGCACCGTCTACGAGCGGCGCCCCCAGGTGTGCCGCGACTACCAGCCCGACGCGGTGTGCCGCCTCATCGAGGCCCCCACGCTCGAGGAGCGCGTGCACAAATACCTCGCCCTCTTCGAGCTGACGGCCGAGGCCGACGACGTGCGCCAGCGCGGTTGTTACTCGATGCGTCACGCCCGCCGCGGGTGATATCTGCCCGTCCGTGTCCTTCCAACCCACCGAGCCCTTCGCTCCCGCGCGCTTCCTCGCGTCCCCCCACGCGCAGACCATCTACGCCTCGCTCGTGCGCCCCACGCACGCCCCGCCCCTCAAGCGCGAGCGCTGGGAGCTGCCCGATGGGGACTTCGTCAACCTCGACTCCTTCGACGGGCCCCCGGGCGCCCCCCACCTCGTGGCCCTGCATGGCCTGGAGGGCTCCTCGCGCTCGGGCTACATGAACGTCACCCTCACCGGTGCCCAGCAGCTCGGTTGGGGCGCCACCGCCCTCAACTTCCGCTCCTGCGGCGGGGAGACCAACCGGCTCGCGCGCTCCTACCACTCGGGTGACATCGAGGACGCGCTGTCGGTGATGCGGCACCTGCGCCAGCGCCACACCGGCCCGCTCTACGCGGTGGGCTTCTCGCTCGGCGCCAACGTGCTCTTGCGGCTGCTCGAGGACACCGGGGACGACGCGCCCGTGGACGCCGCCGCCGCCGTGAGCGCGCCCTACGACTTGAGCATCTGCTCGAAGGCGATCGACGGGCCCGGGCCCTTCCAGAAGCTCTACCGCGACCGCTTCCTGCGCACCCTCAAGCAGAAGGCCCGCGAGAAGCTGCGCCTGTTCCCCGGCGCCTTCGACGGCGAGGCCCTGGAGCGCGCCCTCACCCTGCGCGCCTTCGACGACGCCGTCACCGCGCCGCTGCATGGCTTCCGCGACGCGGCCCACTACTACGAGGTGTCCTCTTCCGGCCCCCAGCTCCACGCCATCCGCCGCCCCACCCTGCTCTTGAGCGCCGAGGATGATCCCATCATCCCCGCCTCGACGATTCCCAAGGACGTGTCCGGCAACCCCCACCTGCACCGCGTGGTGACCGCCCAGGGCGGCCACGTCGGCTTCGTCGCCGGCGGCGCCCTCACCCCCCGCTTCTGGGGTGAAGCCCAGGTGCTGGCCTTCCTGTCCGCGCGAAAATGAAGCAGCCCGACCGGCCCCCACCGGTCGAGCTCCCCCTCGGGCCCCCCTCCCTCCCGACCCCCCTTCTTCCCCCCCGTGACGGCCTGGTCCCCCCTTCCAGGCCCTCCCGTCACGAGCTCCCCTCCCGGGGCCGCGTCCCCCTACCCGCGCGGCCCCGTCCCCCCGCTCGCGACAGGAAGCCTTAGCAGCCGCCGTGCCGAGCCCACGCGGCGGGCGCGCCCTCGACTTTTCAAGGGGTTGGCGCCACGGCCTCGAGGACGAGGGAACGCGTCGGCCCTCGGAGGGAAAACTTCTTCCCTCTTCGGAGCGCGGCCTTCTCCCCGTCTCGCGTCAGGCGGCGGGCTCAGGCCTCGCCGGTGGGAGGACGGAGGACACGCAGCAGGTGCTGGGCGAGCAGGTCGCGCGTGGCGCGTTGCAGCTCCCCGAGCAGGACGTGGAGTCCCTCGGCCGAGCCGTCCTGCTGCACGTCACGCACGCGCTCCTCGTGGCCGTCGAAGACCCGCAGGCGCCCGGGCACCAGGGTGATGAGGGGCTGACGCGGGTAGCGCCGCTTGAGCAGGCCCAGCATCAGCGGATGGTCCTCGTCCGGCCGGCGCGCGTCCACCACCACCAGGGCCGGCTCCTCCTCGGCGAGGGTGTCCAGCACCTCGTCCGCGTCCGACAGGGCGGTCACCCGCAGGTCGGGCTCCGCCAGGAGGCGGGACAGCAACTCCCGGGAGGGCCGATGGGGGCTGAGGATGACGAGGCGGCGCATGAAGGCGCGCAGGCTAGAGGCTTCCGGGCATGAAGAGGAGCCTCTCGACGCCTTCGTTCCGCCGTCGACCTCCGGTGTACACTCCCCTCCTCGCCCGGCGGGCGAGCCTGCGTGGGCCCTGGAGCCACCCCACCCTACATCGTCCCGCCAGAGGGAGGCGCGTCCGCGCTCCCCGAGCAGCCAGCACGCGACTTGGAAGGTCCTATGCTGGCGTGGGTTCGTAAATCGGGTTACTCCGAACTTCCCCCCTCTGCCGATGGCGACCGAACTCCACTTCGACTGCGGCACCCTGGTGGCGCCCACCCTGCCGGACGATGGCGCCCTGCGCGCCCTGTTCCAGCGGGATGCGCGCACGGGTGTGTACCGGAGCGAGGCGCGGCACTACCGGCGGGTGGTGTTGCGGCTGCGCGAGCTGGGCGAGGCGTACGAGGACCGGGCCCGGCGCTTCGAGCCGCTGGAGGTGGACCTGACGGCCCCGGTAGAGCCGTTCCCCCACCAGAAGGCCGCGCTGGAGGCCTGGCTGAAGGCCGGAGGGCGCGGACTGGTGGAGCTGCCCACCGGGGCGGGCAAGACGCTGCTGGCGGTGCTCGCCATCGTCCAGGTGAAGCGGCCCACGCTGGTGGTCGTCCCCACGTTGGATTTGATGACGCAGTGGCAGGGGGTGCTGTCGCGGCACCTGGGCCAGACGGTGGGCATGCTGGGCGGCGGGGTGAGTGATCGGCAACCGCTCACGGTGACGACGTACGACTCCGCGGCGATGCAGACGGAGTTCCACGGCAACCGCTTCGGGCTGCTCGTGTGCGACGAGTGCCACCACCTGCCCGCGCCGAGCTACCGCTTCATCGCCGAGGGCTCGCTCGCGCCCTACCGGCTGGGCCTCACCGCCACCCTGGAGCGCACCGATGGGGGCGAGCGCGTGTGCGAGGAGCTGCTCGGGCCGCTGGTGCACCGCACCGACATCCGCGAGCTGCAGGGGCGATTCCTCGCCCCCTACGAGGTGCGCCGGATTGAAGTCCCCCTCACGCCCGAGGAGCAGACGCGGCACGACGAGGCGCGCAAGCTCTACCTCGGCTTCATCCGCCAGCGCGGCATCCGCTTCGACGTGCCCGAGGGCTGGGCGCGCTTCCTCGCGGAGAGCCAGCGCACCGAGGAGGGCCGCGCCGCCTACCGGGCCTACCGCGAGCAGCGCCGCATCGCGCTCACCTCCAGCGCGAAGCTGGACGTGCTCTGGCGCGTGCTGCTCGAGCACCGCGAGGATCGCACGCTCGTCTTCACCGACGACAACGAGACCGTGTACACGCTGGCGCGGCGGCTGCTGCTGCCCGCGCTCACGCACCACACGCCCGTGCCCGAGCGCAAGGCGCTGCTCGCCGCGTTCTCGAGCGGAGAGCTGCCCGTGCTGCTCACCTCGCGCGTGCTCAACGAGGGCGTGGACGTCCCGGAGGCGCGCGTGGGCGTGGTGCTCAGCGGCAGTGGCAGCGTGCGCGAGCACGTGCAGCGCCTGGGCCGCATCCTGCGCCAGCGCCCCGGCAAGCGCGCCCTGCTGTACGAGGTGTGCTCGGCGCAGACGGCCGAGTCCTCCATCAGCGAGCGGCGGCGCCAGCACCGCGCCTACCAGGAGGAAGGGGGCGAGGCATGCTGACGCGCGAGCTGCTCCTCTTCCGCACGAGGGACGCGAAGCTGCGGCCTACCTTCGTCCGGCGCGACGAGCCGGCGCTGCTCGCGCTCGCGGACGAGCTCATCGCCAGCGTGGAGGCGGGGCGGGGCCACTCGCGCGACGAGGTGGAGGAGACCCTGGCGCTGCGGGCCGGCGCCCATGCGCGCCCCAAGGTGGCGCGGGGACTCGTGAAGCTGCTGGTGGACCGGATGCGCTTCGACGAGCCCGCCGAGGGGGCCGTGGAGGCGCGCGCGGCGGCCTTCCGGGAAGCGGCCCGGGTGCGGCTCGCCCTGCCCGCGGGCGCCTCCGTGGAGCACTACGAGGAGCGGCTCGCCGCGCTGCTGCCCAAGCCCCTGCCCGAGCTGCGCGAGGCCCTCTATGCCGACCTCCCAGGTCACCGCGCCCTGCTGGACTGGGAGGCGCTCGGCCCCGCGGAGCTGTTGGATCGCTACAACCTCGCGCTCGCCCAGGGCCCGCTGTTCGACGCGCGGCGGCTGACACTGCGGGCGCGGGCGCCGGAGCTGCTGCGGGTGCGCAAGGTGCTGCGCTGGCTCAAGTTCTGCCGGCTCGTGGCCGAGGTGCGGCGCGAGGGCGAGGACTGGATATTGGAGGTGGAGGGCCCAGGTGCCATGCTGTCGCTGCAGAAGAAGTACGGACTGCAGCTGGCGAGCTTCCTGTCGGTGGTGCCGGTGCTCACCCGCTGGCAGCTCACCGCCGCCCTTGAAACGCCCCGGCGCCGGGTGACGCTCGTGCTCGACGAGAAGGACCCCCTCGTGTCACCTCATGGGTCCGCGCTCGGACACATCCCCCCGGAGGTGGCATCGCTCGCCGAGGGCTTCGAGGACGCGGAGTGGGAGTTGGACCTGCTGCCCCTGCCACGCAACGTGGGAGCCACGGGCCTGTGTGTACCGGATGTCACCTTCCGCCACCGCCAGACGCGGCGCGAGGTGGCGCTGGAACTCTTCCATGCCTGGCACGCGGGCCCGCTGGCGCGGAGGTTGGAGGAGTTGCGCTCGCGGCCAGATGAGGGATTGTTGCTGGGAGTAGACCGAGCGCTCGCCAAGGGAACCCAGGAGCGCGAGACACTGGAGGCACACCCACAGGTGGTGCTCTTCCATGGTTTTCCATCGGCGAAGAAACTGCGCGCGAGGCTCTCCCCGTGAGACGACGCTGCTGCCTACCCGTGCTTCTGCCCCAGGTGCGCGGCCACCAGGCTCAGCACGCGCAGCGAGTTGCGATCCAACTGGCGGGCACGCCGCATGAGGCGGCGCAGCTCCGCGGGCTCACTGGCCTCGGGAGGCGGCGCGGGAGGTGTCCAGGAGGCGGGACCCTCGGCGGAGGCCAAGCCCAGGGCCTCGTCGGCGGACAGGGACAGCACGGCACACAGCTTGCGGAAGGTGGGGACGCTCGGAAGCATGTTTCCCCGCTCCAGGCGCCCGTACACCTCCGTGGCGATGCCGACTCGCTCCGCCACGTCTTCCTGTGTGAGGTTGAGGCGCTGCCGGGCTGCGCGCGCGCACTCTCCCAGCCTGGTTGCCAGCTTTTTTGCCATTGTCCCGGGACCCGAGTGGTTCACCGGTGGCAATATGACTCGGGAGGTTGGTTTCCCAGGACGACTGGGGTAGTATGTCCGTCCGAGGACCCATCACGTTACATGCCCAGCCCGGGAGGTCCTGGATGACCGCGGACGCCACGCCCTCCTATCTCTTCGTCGACGAGGATCCGCTCCAGCTCTCCGCGCTGCGCCGGCTCCTGCGGGACGTGCCCGGCACCAAGCGCTCGGCGACGAGCGCGGAGGAGGCGCTGCGCATGGCGGAGGAGGAGCCTCCCTCGGTCGTCATCGCCGCGTACATCCTGCCCGGTATGGATGGGTTGTCATTGATCGCGGCCTTGAGGAGCCGCACGCCTGGGGTGCTCTGCGGTCTGCACACCACGCAGCTGCCGGGACGCGACATCATTCCGCCCGGCATCACCATCCTGCTCAAGCCCTGTCCTCCGGAGCGCCTGCGGGCCTTCCTGTTGTCGGGCTCGGGCGGCACGCCGAAGTGAAGGGCCCCGGAGAGCCGCCTCAGGACTTCTTGGCCGCCTCTTCCATCTTCTTGCGCAGGCTCAAGGGGCGCATGTCCGTCCACACCTCCTTGATGTACTCGAGGCACTCGGCCTTCTGCCCCTGCTTGCCGGCCTCCTTCCAACCCAGGGGAAGCTCGCGGTCCGCGGGCCAGATGGAGTACTGCTCCTCGTGGTTGACCACGACCTTGTAGACGGTGGTGTCTTCGGTGTCGCTCATGCGATGCATTCCACCCCGCCGGACCGGCGGGGGTCAATGGCCACGTGAACCGCGCCGTGAAGTGGTGGGCACAACCTGTGGAGTCGGAAGGCGGGACTCGCGGGAGAGGGCCCGCGCGTACGCCAGGGCCACCCGGGTGAAGCGCGCGCCGGACAGGCCCGTCACGTACTGGCGGACCATGGCGCGCGTGGCGCCCACGTAGAAGAGGGCGCGGCGCGTGCGCTCGAGTTCCCGCTCCTGGCGTCCCGGCCGGCCCTCCATCCACGCCATGTCGTCCAGCGCGTCCACGCCGCAGAAGAACACCACCGGGCTCTCGTGCCCCTTGCACGAGAAGGCCGTCGTCACCCGGAGGTAGTCCACCTTGCCCACGCTGAAGCCCGCCACGTCCTCGCCGCCCCGGCCTCCGAAGGCCACCGCCTTGAGGCCCTCGCGCTCGAGCGCCTCGGCCAGCCGCGCGGGCCGCACCGGCGCCACCACCAGCACGTCCGCGGGCCGCACGCCCTCGTGGGCTCGCAGCCGCTTCACCTCGCGCACCAGCCACGCCTCCTCCGCCTGGGGCGAGTCGAAGGCACGCACCACCGGCACCAGCCCCTCGCGCTCGCTGCTCTGCAGCCGGTACAGCCCGTCCACCCCCGCCACCGGCTCCTCCAACAGGCCCTGCTCGCGCAGCTCGCTGGCGCGCATGAACTCGCGCATGCCGGGGTTGCCCACCCGGTGCAGCCCGAGCGGATCCAACACCACGTTGAAGGCCAGCTCGGACACCTGGCGCGTGGAGCGGAACGTCTCGCGCAGCACGCGCACCCGGCCGGTGAAGTCGAGCCCGTCCGGCAACTGCTGGCGCAGGGCCTCCACGGGGCTGTGGCCGTAGACGTTCTGCGAGTCGTCCGCGAAGAGCAGGAAGGCCTTGAGGGGAGCCCCGCCCTCGCGGGACAAGGGACGGGCGAGCCCGTAGAGGTGGGCGAGCTCCTGGGCGCTCAGGTCCTGCGCCTCGTCCACGAACACGGCGTCGAAGCTCTCCGGGGCATAGCCGCCCGTGCCCGTCATGTGCATGAGCGTCACACGGTGGAGCATGAACGAGGCACGCCGCCCGAGCCGCCGCCGCAGCGCCGCGTCCACCAGCCGCGTGAGCAGCGTGGTGAGCGCCTTGTTGAAGAAGGACACCAGCACGCGCGCCTCGGGGTGCTCGGCGAGGTAGCGCGCCACCCAGTGCGCCAGCACGTACGTCTTGCCGCTGCCCGCCACGCCCCGCACCAGGTGGTGCCCCTCGTCGAAGCGGCGCTCGAAGAGCGACACCTGCTCCTGCGTGAACAGGGGCCCCATCTCCTTGAGCGAGTCGATCTCCTGGCCCAGCGCCTCGGGCCGCCGCGCCGCGCGCGCGCGCACCCCCGGCATCACCAGCAGGGGCTGCAGCGCGAAGCGCGGCTCCAGGCGCGGCGCCACCGGGGTGAGCAGCTCCAGCAACTGCGAGGGAATGGCCGCCTCGGACTCGGCGCGCGAGGACAGGACGAAGAGGTACTCGCGCGCGCGGCTGGCCGCCACGTTGAGCATGGGTGTGAGCTCGCTCGGGGCGAAGGGGCGCCCGGCCGCCACCGTGTCCACCACCACCACGTCGTACTCGGTGCCCTGCTGCCGGTGGATGGTGGACGCCTGGAAGCGCGACTCGTGCCACCCCTTCTCCTCGGCCATCGCGCGCAGGAGCGCCGCCTGGGCCCGGTAGGGCGTCACCGCCAGCACCTTGAGGCCCGCCTTGAGCGCCGGCGCGGCGATGGCCATCACCAGCTCCGCCGAGAAGGGCCGCCGGTAGCCATGCCCCGAGTCCCCGCGCTCGTGGCACACCCGGCGCGCATCCCGCGTGGCCTCGTCCAGCACCACCCAGCACGCGCGCGCCGCCGGGAAGGCCTCCACCTTCTTGGGCTCCCGGGTGCGTGGCCCCTCGCCATCCTCCAACATGCCCGCGTAGCTGAAGTGGCTCACCACCGCGCCAATCTGCGGGTGCATGCGGTGCTGCGTGCGCAAGAGCAGCACGTGGGGCAGCTCCGCCGCCGCGCGCGCGTCCTCCAGGTGCGACAGGGGCGAGCTGCGCATCCACGTCTGCACCGGCCGCTCCACCCCCTCCAGCGCCCGGCTCACCGGGCCAATCTGCTTGGGATCTCCCCCCAGCAACACCTTGCGCGCCAGCGGCGCGAGCAGCCCCACCGCCGCGCGCGACACCATGCCCGCCTCGTCCACCACCAGCCTGTCGAAGCGCTCGGCGCCCTCCAGCTCGGAGACGAGCCGCAGCGCCCGGTGCACGGTGAGCACCATGAGGGTGGCATAGCCCTCGCGCGCGACGAAGAGCGTCTCGTCGGTGAGCCCGTCGCGCACCTTGCGCAGCTCCGCCTTCACCACCGCCAGGCGCGAGGACGAGGCCCCCTGGAGGTACTCCTCGCGCACGCGCTCCTCCATGTGCGCGATGCGCGCCGCGTGCTTCTGGTAGCTCGAGTCATGGAGCACGGCGGGAAAGGCCCGGGTGAGCTCCTGGCCCACGCCCAGGCCCCCGCGGAAGACGCGGCAGGTGGTGTCCGGCGCATGCAGGGCCCCGGCCTTGGACAGCATGCGCGCCACGCGCAGCGCGAGCGTGTCGGCGGCGCGGTTGGTGGGCGCCACCGCGAGGATGCGCTCGCCGGGATTGTTCTGCACGGCCTGGGCGAGCAGCCGCGCCATCGTCTCCGTCTTGCCCGTGCCCGGGGGGCCCCAGAGCAGGGCCCAGGGCTTGTCCCACAGGTGCTCGGGGCCCTGGCTGGGGCCGGTGCCATCGTCCGGAACGAGGCCGCGCACCCTCTCCAGGGCCTCGCGCACCCGGGGGCCCCGCGCGTCGTAGGCCTTCGAGGCCGCCAGCAGCGCCTCGGAGAAGTCATAGGGCTGGAAGGCCCAGCGCTCCGCGGAGAGCACCTCGGGCTTGATGTGGCCCAGCGAGCGCGTGGAGAGGAAGACGCGCCCCGTGGTCGGATCCAGGTGGACGATCTCCCCCACGAAGCGGCGCTCGTCCGGGAGGAAGCCGATGAGCTGACCGCCGCTCCAGCTCGGGTCCGCCGCGGGCAGGGGCGTCAGGCCGAGCATCGACTCGTCCTCCAGCCGCACGTCCACGGCGCCCTTGAGCATCACCCACCGGTACTGCGCGCGCTCGCTCTCCAGGGCGGACAGCAGCTCCTCCGGCAACACCGAGCGCACGACGAGATCGCCGGATTCGGCAGCGGCCGCCGGAGCGCGGGCCGGCGAGGTCTGTGCGGACTCTTTCCCCATCATGCGGGCCGGACGAGAAGGGGCCTCATGCTGCCTGGAGCAGGCGCGAAGGAAAAGCCACCTCGCCCGTCCTTCCCGGCGCATGGCTGGTTGCTTCCACCCCCCACGAGAAACGGACCCCGGGCCGGAGCGTCCGTTACAGTGGATGGTACGGCCCCCCATGAAGCTCTACGCCCTCAGTGTTCTCCATCTCCGCCACGAGCACAACCGGAGGGCGCTCGAGTCGCTCCCCCCCCATCCCGAGGACTGGCTCATCGTCGCGGGCGACGTGGGGGAGCGACTGGAGGAGCTCGACTTCGCCTGGCGCACGCTGACGGCGCGCTTCCGCCAGGTGCTGTGGGTGCCCGGCAACCACGAGCTGTGGACGGTGTCACGCGAGCCTTCCGCCCTCCGGGGCGAGGCGCGCTACCAGCAACTGGTGGCGCTGTGCCGCGCCCACGGCGTGCTCACTCCGGAGGACCCCTACCCGCGCTGGCCGGGAGAGGGGCCTGCCCGCATCCTGGCGCCGCTCTTCCTGCTCTACGACTACTCGTTCCGGCCGGACGACGTCTCCGAGGAGGGCGCCGTGCAGTGGGCCATGGACAGCAACGTGCTGTGCACCGACGAGGCCCTGCTCCACCCGGACCCCTACCCGTCGCGCGCCGCCTGGTGCGCCGCGCGCGTGGAGCACACCCGCGCCCGCCTGGAGGCCCTGCCAGGCGACTGCGCCACGGTGCTCATCAACCACTTCCCGCTGCGCTACGAGCACGTGCGCCTGCCGCGCATCCCCCGCTTCTCCCTGTGGTGCGGCACGAAGAAGACGGAGGACTGGCACACGCGCTTTCGCGCCGAGGTGGTCGTCACCGGCCACCTGCACATGCCCGCCACCCTGTGGCGCGATGGCGTGCGCTTCGAGGAGGTGTCGCTCGGCTACCCACAACAGTGGACGTGGCGCGGCGACATCTCGCGCTGCCTCCGGGAGATCCTCCCCGGCACTCCGCCCTGATTCGGGTGCTATACCCGGCGGGCAATGGCCCTCCTTCCGCCCCGGGCTCCCGCCCGCTTCTTCGCTCCCGGCGTGTTGCTGCTCGCGTCCCTGGCCCTCTTCGGCGAGGGGCTGCTGCCAGGCCGGGCGTTCTTCTTCCGCGACGTGCTGCACTACTACTGGCCCATGCAGGCCACGCACTGGCGGCTCGGGGTGGTGCCGCAGTGGAACCCCTTCCACCAGGGCGGACTGCCCTTCCTCGCGGACATCCACTCGGGCGTGCTCTACCCGCCCAACCTCCTCTTCGCCGTCCTCTCCTTTCCCACCGCCTACGCGCTGCTGCTCGTGCTCCACCACTTCGTGGGGCAGCTCGGGCTGTACGCCTTCCTCCGGGGCAAGGGCTTCGAGCGCCCCGCCGCGCTCACCGGCGCGCTCGCCTTCGGCCTGTCCGGCTACGTCGCCGGCCTGTGCAACGCCGGCCCGCTGATGCTCGGACTGGCCTGGATGCCATGGGTGCTCGTCGTGCTCCAGTCCGGGCTCGTGCCCCTGCGCAAGCTCGCGGTGCTCGCGGTGCTCATCGCCCTCCAGCTCCTCTCGGGAGATCCCCAGTCCGCGCTCTACTCGGCCATCGCGTCCGCGGCGCACGTCGCCTGGTTCGCCGAGCGCCGGCCCCAGCTGGTGGCGCTCTCGGGAGCCGGCGCGCTCGGCCTGCTGCTCGCCGGAGTCCAGGTGTTCCCCACGCTCTGGCTGCTGACGGAGTCGACGCGGGGCACCGACGCCCCCACCTACCTGGCGAGCTGGAACCTGCCTCCGCCGCGGCTGCTCGAGTTCGCCTTCCCCTACCCCTTCGGTGAGTACCTGGGGCAGCCCCAGTTCTGGGCCTGGGGGATGATCCGCGGGCCCAGCACCGTGCCCTTCGCGCTGAGCGTCTACCTGGGCATCACCGTGCTCGTGCTCGCCGCGCTGGGCGTGCGGCGCGAGCGCTTCAGCGGCTTCGCGCTCACCCTGTGCGCGGTGGGCGTGCTGCTCGCCCTGGGGCAGAAGTCCCCGCTGTCCTTCCTGCTCGCCGCGCCCCCGCTGAGCTTCTTCCGCTACCCGGAGAAGTACGTCGTCCTGGTGGCGCTCGGGTGCGCGGGGCTCGCCGCGTCCGGGGCGAGGGCCGTGCTCGCCGGAGTCTCGCGGCGCTGGCTGGCCGGGCTCGGCGCGGGGGCCCTGCTGCTCGTGGGCCTGCTCGGGTTCACCTGGGCCCAACCCTCCACCGCCGTGACCTGGGCCACCGGTCTGATGGGGCTGGCCACCGGGGACGGCTCGCACCATGCGGTCATCGCCGGGCTCGCGGCCCGCTCCCTGGGCACCTCGCTGTGCTTCCTGACCGGCATGCTCGCGCTCGCGGCGCTGGCATCGCGCCACCCCACCCACCCGGCCCTCCCCGCGGCCCTGCTCCTGCTGGTGGCGGGGGATCTGCTCTGGACGGCGCGGGCGACGGTGTTCGTGGGCCCCACCTCGCTCTACCGCGAGCCGGAGATTATCGGGCGGCTGCGCGAGGAGGTGGGCTCGCCGCCCACGCGGCTGTTCCGCCAGGACAAGCCGCTCAAGGCCAACGCCCCGCCGAGCCGCTCGCTCGAGGGACTCATCAACCTGCGCCACTACGAGCTGGCGACGCTCAAGAGCAACCTGGCCGGTGTCTTCGGCCTGGAGGAGGTGACGAGCTACGGCGCGGTGGAGCTGTGGCGCTATCGGGCCTTCATGGACGTGCTCGCCGCGCGCCCCGAGCTGGCGGCACGGCTGTATGGGGCGTGCTTGTGGACGACCTCGTCCGCGCCAGGGTCCACCCCCGGCGAGGGCCTGGTGAGTGTCCTCCAGGGGCCGAACCGGCTCGACGTGAAGCGGCTGAGCGACTGTCCCCCGCGCCTGCGCACGGCCTCGCGCACCACCGCCGTGCCCGACCAGAGCGAGGCCCTCCGGGCGCTGAGCACGGGAAGCGTCGACGGGCTTGAGAACGTGGCCGTGGAGGGAGGAACGTCGAGGAGCTACGCGCCCGCCCAGGTGGACGCGGTGGAGCTCGGCGCCCGGGACGCGCGGGCGCGGGTGGTGGCGGGCGCGGGTGGCACCTTCCTCGTCTTCGCGACCACGAGCTACCCGGGGTGGGCCGCCACGGTGGATGGAGAGGAGACGCCCGTGCTGACCGTCGATGGCGCGCTCATGGGCATCGAGGTGCCCGAGGGCACCCACCAGGTCGACTTCGAGTTCACCGACCCCGGCCTGTCCTCGGGAATCCAGGCGAGTGTCGCGGCGGCCCTGGTGCTCGCGCTGCTCCTGGTCCTCTCCCGGCGTTCGACCGGGGTGGCGGATCAGGCGGAGGCCACCCCCCGGCCGGTGGAGCCCTGAAACGACGAGGCCGCCCGGGAGTCAGTGCTCCCGAGCGGCCTCGCTCACGGACTCGGTGGACTAATCAGTTGAGCTCGATCTTGCAGATGCTGCTGCAGCCGTCGCCGCTCTTGTTGTTGCCATCGTCGCACGTCTCGCCCTGGTCCTTCTGGATGGTCTTGTCGCCGCAGCGGGGACCCCAGACGCACCCGCGGGCGCACTGGTTGTAGCCACCAGCGTTGACCCCGTCATCGCACTCCTCGCCCTGGTCGACGACCTTGTTGCCGCAGGTGGCGCGGCACTCGTTGCGCTTGGTGTTGAAGCCGTTGAGCGTGAGCCGGTAGTTGGAGCCCGTGGTGTGGCGCTCGGCCTGGAGCACCACCACCTCGTAGATGCGGCCCTTCACCAGCTTGAGGTTGGTGGCCGCGGTGGTGTCCAGGGTGATGGACTGCTCCTCGGGCCCATGCACGCCGCCGATGTCGAGCGCCAGACGGCCATTGATGTACACCCACACGTCGTCGTCACCGCGGAAGGTGAGCTTCTCGCCGCCCTTGTACTCGAACCAGTAGCGCGCCTCGCTCGTGAAGTTGAAGTTGTGGCCGCTGCGCACGGGCTCGTACTGGCTCCCCTTGCCCACCCACCCCAGGTTGTCGAGGTGGAAGAACGCGGTGGAGTCGAGTTCGTAGGCGCCGGAGCCGTCCGTCTTCTTCGGCAGGGACAGGGTCTTGACCACCGTGATGTTGACGTTGAGCGTGTCGCGGTACCACTGATCGAACGCGGCCTTGCCATGGGTGGTGGAGCTGCTCACACCCTCCTTCGCGTACACGGGCTTGCCATTGCTGTCGAGCTGGCTGGTGTACAGGGCGCCCAGGATTCCCTTCTCACTGCCGTTGGCGTTCTCGAAGTCCTCGTGGCCCCTCGGCAGACCGAGGCTGGTGTTGGCCTGCAGATCCCAGCCGCGGAAGTCACGGAAGACGAAGGGGATTTCCACCTTCGCCGGCGGAGTGGTCTCGATGGTCGAGCAGACGAAGCCCGGCTCGAACTTGCACTCCGCCGAGCAGCCATCGTTGGAGCGGGTATTGCCGTCATCGCACTGCTCGTTGGTCCCGGGGAGGATCACGCCATCACCACACACCGCCTGGCAGAGGCCCTCGCGATTGCAGTTGGGCTCACGCACGCACAGGGGCGAGCACCCATCGCCCATGTCGTTGTTGCCATCGTCACACTGCTCGGTGCCCTCACGAACCTTGTCGCCACAGACGGTCTTCGTGCAGGGCTTGTTGATGGTGTCGCACTTGTACCCGGCCTCCAGACGGCAGACCTCGCTGCAGCCATCGCCCTTGGCGGAGTTGCCATCCTCGCACTCCTCGTCACCGGCGATGATGAGATCACCGCACTTGGCGGCCTGGCAGCGCCCGCCGCTCTGCGGGCAGTTCCAGCCATCCTCCACCGTGCAATTGGCATTGCAGCCATCGCCGCCCGTGGCGTTCCGATCGTCGCACGTCTCACCGCCCTCGACCTTGCCATCACCGCAGACCACCGCCCGGACACAAGGAGCGCCCGGGGTCTCGCACACGTAGCCCGACTCGATGTTCGCGCAGTTGGCGACGCAACCGTCTCCGCTCACCGTGTTGCCATCGTCACATGCCTCGGTGCCCGTCTTCTGCCCATCTCCACACCGGCCACCAGGGCCCGGGTCGACGGGGCAAGAACCACCGTCGCAGTTCGTGGGCGGCGTGCCAGAGTCCGGATCCGAGGGCTCGATAACACCGGGACAGGCCGTGAGAGACAACACAAGCGAAGCGAGGGCGAGGCCCGCGAATCGCGATCGAATTGGAGTATTAACCATTTGGGGTAGACCGAGCATGAAGAGGGGAGTTCAACAAACCAATTGTACCTCGTCCGCTGACGGCGGGTGACCTTCCATGCTCAAAGGAAGAAAACAGCCCTACCGTCAGGGTTCGACAGGCCTCCTGCTCTCGCGGTGAATGTCGTTCAGACACACAGGCGAGTCACTCCCAAACTGTTTGTCGTTCATGATGGCGCCCTCCATGGCTCACCCCCACCCCGCTGTCGCCTCGCTGTTCGGGAAGACTCTCGCCGATTTATTTTATCAAAACATGCGAAAGCCGAATGGAGTGCCGCCGCGCTGCCCATCACGTTCGACCCGCACGCCCCCCTGACGGCGTTGTCCGACACCGAGGTCCCCACCCATCCGAGTGGGCAAACCTCCTGGGACACCAGCACATGGCGGGCCCCCACTTCACTCGGAGCGTATCCCAGGGCGCACGCAAGGCCCGCTGCGTGGTGACACGCTTCATTCCGGCGCCCCGCGTCCAGGGGAAGTAGGCAGCCGCCCATGACTGGAGAAGTGGGGCCGGGGATTCGCCTTGGCGCGCGTGCTGCAAGACAATGGGGCGGTCCATGCTCTCCTCCAACCGCTCAGGACACGTCGCGCCCCTCGGCAGCAAGCTGCTCGCCGAGCACTTCCGGACGGATGCCGCCGCCCGGGAAACCTCCGTGGCGCAATTCAACAGCGTGGTGACCCTGGTCTTCCTGGTCTCGGGGCTGGGACTCGGCAATCTGCTCGGCTGGCCGCGGGCCATGTGCGTCGTGGTCATGTGCGCGAGCTACTCCGGCTACTACGCGCTGCTCTACCGGGTGCTGCGCCGAGGCTGGTTCCATCCGGCCATCTGCTGGTTCAACGTCTGCCTGGAGAACACCGCCGTCGGGGCCCTCTTCGTCTTCGACATCATCTTCGCGGACGCCGAGCAGGCCCTGTCCAACCCGTCGGCGGTGCTGTGGAGCGCCATCATCGTGCTCGCGGCGTTGCGCTCCAACCTCAAGCTGGCGCTCTTCGCGGGCGGGCTGGTGGCCGCGGAGATGCTGGCGCTCTACTTCTTCGTCGCCCTGCCCCGGCTGAGCGAGCCCATTCCGCTGATGTTCACGCCGGCGCTCATGGGGCAGCGCGCCGCCTACTACTTCATCACCGGGTGGATGGCGGCGCTCGTGGCCAGCCACCTGATGCGCAAGGCCGAGGAGGCCCTGCGCGCCATCCGCGCCAAGGATCTGCTGGGCAAGTACTTCCTGCACGAGCGCATCGGCGTGGGCGGCATGGCGGAGGTGTTCCGCGCCACCTACAGCCCGGAGGGCGGCTTCGAGAAGGTGGTGGCCATCAAGCGCATCCTCCCGGCCTATGCCGAGGACAAGGACTTCGTGACGCTGTTCCGGCGGGAGGCGGAGCTGGTGTCGCTGCTCAACCACCCCAACATCGTCCAGGTGCTCGACGTGGGCCGCTTCGAGGACACCTACTTCATGGCCATGGAGTACATCGAAGGGGTATCCCTGCGCGAGCTGCTCAAGCTGTGCGGCCCCCTGCCGCCCGCCGCGGTGGCCCTCATCGGAGCGGAGATGGGCCAGGCGCTCGACTACGTGCACCGGCGCACCGCGAGCGACGGCACCCCGCTCAACCTCGTGCACCGGGACGTGAATCCGCCCAACATCCTGCTGTCGCGCATCGGCGAGGTGAAGCTGGGGGACTTCGGCGTGGCCCGCGCGGCCATCCACGTGCGCCTCACCCGGGCGGATCGCGTCCGAGGCAAGCTGGGCTACCTGGCCCCGGAGCAGGCCCGCGGGGAGTCCTTCGATGGGCGCGCGGATCTCTTCGCGCTCGGCCTGTCGCTGCACGAGGCCCTCACGGGCCGACGCGTCTTCGCGGGGGAGGATGCCTCCGACACGATGCGCAGCGAGCCGCCCGTCTTCCTCCTGCCCCCCTCGGGCTACCGCCCGGACATCCCCCCCGCGCTGGACGCCGCCATCATGGGGCTGCTCGATTGGAAGGTGGCGCGGCGCACGCCCCGGGGGCTGAGGTTGCGCGAGCAGCTGTGTGAACTGACCGGGCCCTTCGCCCCCTATCCGCAAGGCCAGGAGGCGCTGGCCCGGCTGGTCCAGGAGGCGATGGCGCGCAAGCGCGAGCTGCTTCCGGTGGAGCCCTCGGAACGGGGCACCGAGCGGGAGGGCACCCTCTTCGCGAGGAGCGAGGAGCCCACGGCGGTGCTGTCGGGAGACCTGTCGGGAGGGGGGAGGTCGAGCCCCACCGGCAGGCGCACCGGCGAGGGCTGACGGAAGTCCGCGGGCTACGGCTTCGTCGGAGTGGCCGGAGGCGTGGTCGTGGCCGGAGCCGTGGTGGCCTCCTTCTTGTTGAAGGCCGAGGCGCCCTTGGACACGCCTCCCGCCGCCGCGCTCGCCGCCCCGAAGTAGTCCCCCTCCTGGAGGCTCTTGGCCGTGTTGGCGCCCGCCCCCATGAGGTCCGCGCCGAGCGCCACGTTGTTCCAGCGGCCGGCCGAGGCATTGGCCTGGTTCTGCGCGGTGCTGCCCTGCGGAGCCGCGTTCGCCCGGGCCGTCCGCCGCTCTCCCATGGCCGAGGCGCCCTTGGACACGCCTCCCGCCGCCGCGCCCGCCGCCCCGAAGTAGTCCCCCTCCTGGAGGCTCTTGGCCGTGTTGGCGCCCGCCCCCACGAGGTCCGCGCCGAGCGCCACGTTGTTATAGCGGCCAGCCGAGGCATTGGCCTGGGTCTGCGCGGTGCTGCCCTGCGGAGCCGCGTCCGCCCGGGCCTTGCGCCGATCCCCCATGGCCGAGGCGCCCTTGGACACGCCTCCCGCCGCCGAGCCCACGGCTCCGAAATAGTCGCCCTCCTGGATGCCCTTCGCCGTGTTGGCACCCGCCTCCACGAGCCCCGCGCCAAGCGCCACGTTCTCCCAGCGCGAGGCCGCGGCACCACCAGCCGCCGTGTTACCCGCCGCCGCCGTGCCACCCGCCGCCGGTGCGCTTCGGGCCGCCGCCGAGCCGCTCGCCGCGGCCGCACCACCCGCCGCGGGTGCGCTTCGGGCCGCCGCGCCTCCCGCCGCCGCCGCCCCACCACTCGCCGCCGGCGCGCTTCGAGCCGCCGCGCTTCCCGCCGTGGCCGCGCCCGAGGCGCCTCGGGCCGCCATGGCGCCCGCGCCACCCGCCACACCGCCCGCCAGCGAGGCCACGACGCCCAAGGTATCCCCGCGCTGACCCGCTTCCACCGCGCCCTTCACCGAGGAGGCGACGGCGAGGGGGATGGCGATGGGCTGGAGGCCCGGCACGAAGGCCGCCGCGGTGGCGATGAGGGGCAGACCGTCATTGACCGTCTTGAAGCCCGTCTCCGCGGCGTTCTTCACGCCCTTGCCCACCTCGCCGAAGGCCCCGGCCACGTCGCCCTTGAGCAGCTTCCCGGCGCCGTTGGCGAGCCCCTGGGGAATGGACGTCACGGTGTCGAAGGCTCCCTTGGCCAGGTTGCCCACGCCATCGACCAGACCGGTGGTGAACCCGTTGATCTTCTCCCCCAGCTTGGGGCTCACGAAGGAGACCAGGTTGCCGAGGTTGGACACGGTCGCCTTGGCCCCATCCACCAGGTTGCCGATGCCCTTCTTGACGCCCCCGAACGCGGAACTGAAGGCCCCGCCGATGTCGCCCTTGAACAGCTTGCCGACGCCCTCGGCGACGCCCTTGACCACGTTGCCGATGGCCTTGAAGGGCGCCGCGATCGCCTTGCCGATGCCCTTGAAGAAGTTGCCGACCTTCTCGAAGAAGCCGACCTTGCGGAAGGAGTTCCAGAGGGTGTCGCTCTGGGACTTCAACATGTCCTTCTGCTGGTCGTAGAGGCCATCGGCGCCCTTCTTCTGCGCCTCCAGCGCCTTGACCTGGGGACTGTCCTTTCCGTAGACCTCCTTGGCCTGCTTGATCTGCCCATCGAGCTGCTTCATGTGGGACTTCTGGAGGTCCCCCACACGGTCCTTGCTCTCGCTGGTCTTCGTGGACAGATGGCGGGTCATCGTGTCCATGGACATCGAGCCGCCGTGCTCCGGCAGGTCGTACTTCTTGCGGATGTCGTCCAGCTTTCCCTTGCGATCCTTTTCGGGAATCTGGGGATCGTTCATCACCGCGTCGATCTCGGAGGTGATCTTCGCCGGGTCGAACGGGGGCTTGAGCTCGCCCGCGACCTTCGTGCGCTCCTCCTCCATCTTCTTGAGCTTCTTGCTGTCCCCTCCGCCCGCGCGCTCCGCGGCGATGTCCGCGTCCAGCTTCGTCAGCTTCTCCTGGACCTTGGCGTTCTTCTCGCCCAGCTTCTGGTTGTGTTCAACGGCCCCCTCCTTGATATGGGGAGGGAAGTCGTACTTCTCGCGCTGCAGACGCTGCTGCTCCTGGGCGAGCGCCCCCTGGGCCTGGCCCATGGGAGTCGCCGCGAGCCCGGCATCCGCTCCACCCGGAGCCGAAGCACCCCGCACACCCGAGGCGGCCGACACGGTGCCTGGAGCGGACGTGGGCGCGAAGCTCGACACGCCGGCCTGGGCCTCTCCCGCCGGCCCCTGCGGCACCGCCGGGCCTTGTCCCCCAGCCGGAGGCAGGGCCCCCAGCGCCGTCTTGAGCGTCTCCATCGCCACCGCCAGCGCGGTCAGCTGGGCACTGGCCGAGGACGGGGGGGCCGTTGTCGAGGACGACGAGGCGGTGGGCGTCGTGGGGTAGTTGGGCGAGGGAGGCGTTCGGACGTTCACGGACATGGGGCAGGCCTCTTCAACCGGGAGACGGAGACTTCCAGAATATCCCCTGTTGCGTCTGGCGTGCCAAACACCCCCGCCCCCACCTCGCGCGCTCACCCCAACGCGCGAACCCCATGCACACATGCCCCCTGGTGACAACAGTCACCGCCTCCTGGTGACAACAGTCACCAGGGGGCGAGGGCGGGACGTCCCCGTTACTGCGCGCGCAGCGCGACCTCGAGCGTCTCCATCCTGCGGATGACCGGATGGGGAGCGAACGTGGGCGGGCTCACCAGCTGCATGTCCGGGTAGCGCCGCAGGAGCGTGTCCACGGCGAGCTGCACTTCCAGCCGCGCCAGGTTCGCGCCGAGGCAGTAGTGCACGCCGTGGCCGAAGGCGATGCTCGCGTTCGTGTTGCGGCGCACGTCGAAGGTATCGGCCTTGGGGAAGACGGCCTCGTCGCGCAGCGCGCTGTTGAGCAGGATGAGCACCATCTGCCCCTTCTTGATGGTCTGCCCGCTCAGCTCCACGTCCTCGAGTGCGTAGCGCGCGACGCCGACCTTCCCGAAGTTGTCGAAGCGCAGCACCTCCTCGATGACGTTCTTGAGCAGCTCCGGCTCGGTCTTGAGCTGGGCGCGCAGCTCGGGCCGCTGCAGCACGTTGTACGTCGTGAAGCCGATGAGGTGCACCGTCGTCTCGAAGCCGCCCACGATGAGCGCGGCCACCAGCGACAGCAGCTCGTTGGTGCTCAGCCGGTCCCCCTGCTCCTCCGTCTGGATGAGCGTGGTGAGGATGTCGTCCGGCAGGGGATTCTTGCGCCGGTCCTCGATCGTCTCTCGCACCAGGTCGATGCCCTCGCGGATGTCGGCGCGCAATCCCTCGACCTCCTCCGGGCGCAGCAGGCCGGGCAGGAAGTTCTTGATCGACGCCTCCGTGAAGCGCTGGAACAGCGTCTCGCGCCCCTTGGGAATCTTCAGCATGGAGCCAATCACCCGGGCGGGGATGCGGTCCGAGATGTCGCTGACCACGTTGATGGTGCCCTTGACCGCCGCCTCGTCGATCACCTCGTCGATGAGCGCCTGGACCTCCGGCTTCAGCCGCTCGATGGCGCGCGGGGTGAGCGCCGGGCTGACGAGCTTGCGCACCCGGGCATGGTCCGAGCCGGAGAGCGCGAACAGCCCCGTCCTGCTCAGCTCCACCAGCTCGGGGATCATCGCCGCGTTGCCCAGCACCGAGGCGAACTCCCACATGTCCCTGTTGGGGGTGAAGCGCTTGGCGTCGCGCAGCACGGCGATGGCGTCCTCGTACCGGGACAGCAGCCAGCCACGGCCCTGCTCCCAATAGACGAGCGGCGTCTTCGTGCGCAGCTCGTCGAGCATGGGGTAGGGATTGGCGTCGTAGCCGGGGGCCTGGGGGTTGAACGGCACGGCGGGAGAATTCTGCTTCGTTGTCTCGAGCGACATGGACTGCCTCCTGAAACACGGGGGTACGGATGGGGTTGCGGACGGAACTCCGGGCTCAGTCCTCGCTCAGCGACAGCGCCTGCTTCGGGCACTCGCGCACGGCCTGCTCCACCTGGGCGCGCCGCTCGGGGGTCACCGTCTCCGCGAGCACGTGCAGCTGATCCTTCTCATCCAATGAGAAAGACGTCGGCGCCGCGCGCACGCACACCCCGTTGGCCTCACAGCGATCCCAATCCACCACGATCTTCATGCGCTTCTCCTCGTGCTCCCCGGGACGAGAACAGGGGAGCCCGGAACTTTGATTGATTATCCTATCAACCCATAAATCCCTGGAAAACGCTACTTGTTCCGCCCCCCGGGTGACGGGCGTTTCACGGGAAAACCGGGACCTGGAGAGGCGCGACGTGAAGACCCGGGTACAATGGGTTCATGGACTTTTCCGCCTGGCTGGCGAACTTCCGCGACCTGCATGAGCGCGCGCGCCGCAAGCTCCTCACGAGCGAGGAGTACACGCGTTACCTGGAAGACCGGGAGCAACTGGCGCGCACGCTCCTCAAGGCGCAGGGACAGACGGCCGTGAAGGGCATCAGCGCCCGGCGCACCTTCCGGGTCCCCAAGGGCCTGCCCGTGGACGTGTGCTTCCGCGAGGCGGCCCTGCGCAGCCGCACCCTGGATCTCTCCTCGGGGGGCTTCTCCTGCACGCTCAACCAGCCGCCGGACGCGGGAGGCCAGGGGGGATTCGTGCTGTGGCTGCCAGGCGAGAACGAGGCGCCCGTGGTGGGGCGCGCGCGCATCGTCGCCCGGGCGCCCGGCGAGAAGGATCCCCGGCGCGTCTCCTTCTCCTTCGAGGACGTGAGCGAGGAGGATCGCGAGCGGCTGGAGATGATGATCTTCGATCTGGCGCTCGGCTACATCCGCGCCTGAGCGGCTCGCTCCTCCCAGGTTTCGGGAAAAAGCGCACCCCTCACGCAACAGCGCGTGAGAGTTCCCGATAACTTAGAAAACGCTTCTCAAAGGAGTACCTCGGTGCGCATCGACAACGGAAATACCCGGGCCACCCGGTCCTCCCGCTCCCCGTCGACGACCCACTCCACGCCCCCCGTGCCCACGCCCCGGCCCGAGCCGCGGCCGACCCAGGCCACCGCGCAGCGCCGGGACAGCTTCGAGTCGCAGGCGCGGAACACCTCCCGCTTCAGCTCGGGCGCGGGCAACGACATGCGGCGCCTGGCCCGCTCGCCCAGGGCGACGATCGCCACCAACCGGGACGGCTCGGTGACGCGCTCGCAGTCGAACACGCGCGGGCAGACCACGCGGACCCAGGAGCTCACCACCGCCCAGGGCCGGTTCAGCGGCACGCAGCTCAAGTTCACCACGAACTCGAAGACGGGCGGCCGGGAGACGACGAACACGTACTCGGCGCGCACCGACGTGTTCGGCCGCACGCAGTCCTCCCACCAGCGCGAGTCGTCCTTCGAGCGCGGCGACGTGAAGCAGACCCGGTCGCGCACGACGACCGTCGACTCCCGCGGCAACCAGAAGGACACGCGCGCCGAGAGCCGCCAGGTGACCCAGGGCGAGCGCTCCGAGACGACGTCCCACTCGACCACCACCGACTCGCGCGGCAACCGCGCCTGGACCCAGGGGAGCTCGACGGCCACCACGTCCGGCAACACGACCACCACCCGGTCCACCACGCGCTCCGGTGGCACCGAGCGCACGACGCGGGACAACCAGTCGTTCACGGCCGATGCGTTCTCCCTGGGCCGGACGACGGAGCGCAAGAACACCCCCTTCAACACCCAGCACAACGTCACCCGTGAGCGGCAGATCCGGCCGGGCACCGCGGACGACGGCTTCACCCAGGCCAACAAGAAGGACCGGCTGGGCACGGCGCAGAAGGGGGGAGATCTGCTGGCCCAGGCGGGCGCCAAGAAGGAGTGGAAGAACGAGTTCAACCACGTCACCGAGCACAACACCTCGACGGATCCCAACTCCTTCGTGGGCTCGCGCGTGGGCACCTCGGGCTCCGAGAGCTTCAGCGTCGGCACCGATGGCCTGAACGCCTCCTACAAGCGCGAGGCCAAGGCGGGCGTCTACGCCGAGACGAAGGGCGAGACGAAGGGCAAGTACGGCGAGGCGTCCTACACCGCCGGCGCCAAGGCGGAGGCCAAGGCCGGCGTGGATGGCAGCGCCAAGCTCAACCTCAATGGCCTGGAGGCGACGGGGCGTGTCGGCGCGAGCGCCTCGGTCGAGGCGTCCGCCACCGGCAAGCTGGCGACGAAGAGCGTGAAGGTGGCGGGCGTGGACGTGAACGCCGCCGTCGAGGGCAAGGTGCGCGCCTCCGCCGAGGTCTCCGCCGAGGCCGAGGGCACGGTGAAGGTGACGCGCAACCCGCCCACGGCCATCGCCGAGGGCAGCGCGGGCGCCTCCGCCGTCGCCAAGGCCGAGGCCGAGATCAAGGCCTCCGCGGGCCCCTTCTCCGTGAAGGTGGACGCGTACGCCAGCGCGGGCGCCGAGGCCAAGGCCACCGGCGTCATCGGCTACGAGGACGGCAAGCTCAAGATTGGCGGCGGCCTGGGTGCGGCGGTGGGCCTCGGCGCGGGCGCCTCCGGTACGGTGGAGGTCGACGTCAAGCAGCTCGGCAACATGGCCAAGAACACGGCCGTCAAGGTGGCCGATGCCAACGGCGACGGCAAGCTCGGCCTGGATGACGCGAAGACCGTCGTGGACGGCGCCAAGAACGCCGTGAACGACGCGAAGGACAAGGTCGCCGACTTCTTCGGCTTCTGATTCAGCCCCATTCAGAGGGAGCATTCCGCCCCATGACCCAGAGCGATCTCCAGCAACGTGGGTATGAGCAACTGAGGGCGGGCAACTACGAGGAGGCGAAGCAGCTGTTCCGCGAGCACGAGGAGCGCGCGGGCACCGCCGCCGGGACGAGGACCCAGTTGCGGCAGGCGGAGGCGCGCCTGGCCGCGGGAGACTTGAAGGACGCGGCCGAGCGCTTCGAGCAGGTGCTCGAGCGCAATCCATGCCTCGCCGATGTCTACCTGGGCCTCGCGCGCATCAGCCTGCTCACCGGGCAGCTCGACAGCGCGCGCGTCCACGCCACCGCGGCCATGCGCCTGGGGCCGAACCTGGGCCTCGCCTGGGCCCTGCTGGGGCTGGTGCACGAGGCGCAGGGCGACGAGGAGATGGCGCTGGACCACCTGCGCGAGGCCGTGGCCCTGTCACCCTCGGTCTTCCTGTGCCAGTACAACTACGGGCGGCTGCTCGCCGTGTCGGGCCGCCCCGCCGAGGCGCTCGCGCCGCTCCTCCAGGCCACCGAGCTCGAGCCGCGCAACCCCGACGGCTTCTCCGCGCTGGGCATCGCCTACAAACAGGCGGGCCAGTACGCGAACGCGCTCCGGGCGCTCGAGCGGGCCACGTCCCTGGCCCCACGCTCGCTGGATGCCTGGGCCACGCTCGCCGACGTGCGCTTCGCGGCCGGGGAGTACAAGCCGGCGCGCGAGGTGCTCGATCAGGCACTCGCGGCCTGCGGCGACCACCCCGCGTTGCTGGAGAAGGCGCTCGCGGCGGCGATGATGCTCTCGGACACCCCGGGCGCCATCGCCTACGTGGAGCGCGAGCTGCGGCTCGTGCCGGATCACGCGCAGGGCTGGCTCAACCTGGCCCACCTGGCGCTCCAGGCGAGGGACTTCGAGAAGAGCGAGTCCGCGGCGCGCGAGCTGCTGCGGCGCGATCCGAAGAACTGGCAGGCGTGGTTCCACCTGGGCAACCTCTTCGACGCGGTGCCCCTCGAGCAGGACGCCGAGCAGGCCTATCGCGAGGCCATCGCGCTCGCCCCGACGCAATGGAAGCCCCTGGCCAACCTCGCGGGGCTGCTGCTGCAGATGAAGGCGCGGGACAAGAACGCCGAGGCCCTCCCGCTGCTGGAGAAGGCGCTCACGCTGGTGCCGCCGGGTGAGTGGCTCGTGCACTACAACCTGGCGCTCGCCCACACGAGGCTCGGCCACCCGGAGCGCGCCCTCGAGCTGGCGCGCCGCATCCAGCGCGAGGCCCCTCCGGCGGACCCCATGGTCGCGCAGGCCCGGAAGCTCGAGTCCAACCTCCAGGAAGCGGCGACACGCCGGAATTGAGCCCGACCCCCCGCCCACCAGGCGGAACGAGCCCCGCGTGTTCGTGAAGACAAGGGGCCACACTGTCCTGGGGTACAGTGGACGGACACAGCTCAGGGGGGGCTCCCCCCCAGGGGTTCCGCCTGCCTTCCAGGAACCCCGCCCCATGACAGCCCCGTCCGCATCCGCTCCCCGCCCCAGCCAGTGGCAGGAGAAACTCGGCGTCGTCCTCTTCTTCCTCCTCTGCGCGCTGCTCACGCGGCGCGTGGGGCTCGCGATGGGCGCACAGACCTTCTGGGTGCTGGGAGTGAGCGGGGTGCTGGGCTTCGTCACCTCCGATCTCGTGTCCGGACTGGTGCACTGGCTGTTCGATACGTGGTTCAGCCGGACCACGCCCGTGCTGGGCAAGACCTTCGTCACGCCCTTCCGGGTGCACCATGAGGATCCGCTCGACATCACCCGGCATGGCTTCATCGCCACCAATGGACACAACTGCCTGGTGAGCGTGCCCGTGCTGGGGCTCGCGCTCCTGCTGCCCTCGGGGCCGGAAGCGCCGCTGGCCTCGGCCGCGCTCATCTTCGTGCTCACCCTGTGCCTGGGCGTCTTCGGGACCAACCAGTTCCACAAGTGGGCCCACTCGGCGAGCACCCCCCCCGGAGTGGCCTGGCTGCAGGCCCGGGGCCTCATCCTCGGCCGGGAGCACCACGACGTGCACCACACCGAGCCCTATACCCGGCACTACTGCATCACCACCGGCTGGCTCAACCGGCCCCTGGCGGCCCTGGACTTCTTCCGCCGCCTGGAGCACCTCATCACCGCGCTCACCGGGCAGCGACCCCGCGAGGAAGCATTGCACGCCGTGAGCACGGAACAGCAGGCGCCCCCCGTGCCCACCCTCGCGACCCCGTGAGCCCGGGCCCGAGCCAGGCGCCCCCCGAACAGCCCCGCTCCTGAAGGCGCGGCGGGCGCCTCCCACGTCCCGCCTGGCTCGTCCGGTGAATGGATTACTGCAGCCGCACCAGCGTCGCGTACACCTTCACGTGGATCTCTGACTTCTCGAAGAGACCACCGTTCGCGGTCACCTGCAGGTGCACGGTGTTCTTGTTCGCCGAGAGCGCCAGGGTGCGCTCCATGTGCCGCTGGTAGTCGATCTGGAGCTTCTTCTGGACCTCGATGTCGGCGGCCTTCGCGGCCAGCTCGAGGGCGACATTCCACTTGTCGCCGATCTCCTGGACGTTGAAGTTGAACTGCCCGCCCTCCGCCAGCGTGTTGTACGTGTAGCTGCCGCGCCCGTTGCGGTTCTGGAGCACCTCCAACCGGACGCTCTCGATGCCCCAGCCGTACTCGGTCGCCTGGTAGACGCAGTCGCGCGTCACGCCGCTGTTGAAGGTCCCCGCGCCCTGCGACACGTAGGTGTCACACGCGACGATTTCCTTCGTCGTCCGCAGCTCGCTCGGGTTGGTGAAGCCCGCCTGTGACAGGTAGTTGAGGTAGCGAGCCCGCTGCTCGAGTTCCTCGGGCGTGGGGAAGGGGAAGGGCCAGGCCAGTTCCTGCTCCGCGGTGGCCGTGCTCGTGGTCACCGCCTCCGGCATTCCCTCTCCACAACCCGTGAGGGCGGCGCAGGTCAGCGACATCAGGCCAAGGGTCTTCAGGGTGAGATTGCTCATGGGTCTCTCTTTGGAAGGGATTGATGGGGAAAGTGATTGAGAGCCGCGAGGACTCGCGGAAATATGTCTACCATGCGCGGCCCCAATGTCAATCCATCCAAGGAAAACGAGCAACAGCCAACATCACGTCATTTCACTCTCAAGCCGTGAAGATTTCACCCAAAACCTGACGTCCGAATCATGACCAGAGCATGACTGGGAAATGACTGCTCATGATTGGAAGATGACTGGAGAATGACTGCATCGTGACTGGAGCGGGATCGAGGGAGGACCACATCGGCCCATCACCCGGAGCCCGCTCCGCCGCCCGGCGGGCGGGGAGCCAGACATGACTCCGCGGGCGAGGCCTCACCCCGGCGTGGAGGAGCGGGCCTCGAGCTCCCGCGCGAAGTCCATGAGCGCCCGGACGATGTCCTCCCGGGAGTCGGTGAGCAGCAGGTAGCGCGCGTATTCATGCCCCTCGGCGAGCTGCGCCAGCAGGGGGTAGACGGGCCGGGTGCGGGTCCAGAACTCGCGGCCCAGGAAGATCATCGGGCTGATGACGCCCACGGTGTTGTAGTGGTTCTGACAAGCGTCCTGGAAGATCTCCTGGACGGTGCCCGCGCTGCCGGGCGAGTAGATGACGCCTCCTCGCGCGATGGTGAGCAGCCCCTCTTCCCGCACGCTGTTGGCGAAGTACTTGGCGACGCGCGTGGCGAAGGGGTTGGGGGGCTCATGGCCATAGAGCCAGGTGGGAATGCCCAGGCTGTCGGCCCGGAGGCGATCCTCGTCCCGCAGCGGCCAGGTGGCGCGCACCTCGAAGGCCCGGGAGAGCCACTCGCGGTGGGTGTAGGACGGCGCGAGGGCGAGCACCTCGAGCGCGGCGTCCAACTCCGCGTCGCTCCGTCCGGAGAACCACGCGCCCAGGTGCGTGGCTTCCATGGCGCCCGGACCGCCGCCGCTCACCAGGAAGAAGCCCTGACGCGCCAGCTCGCGCGCCAGTTCCGCCACCGCGCGGTAGTCGGGCTGTCCCCGGAGCATGGAGTGTCCGCCCATGATGGCCACCACCCGGCGGGGATTGCCCTCGTGGACGAGCACCTCCTCCAGCGCATCGGTGATGGCCTGATCATGCAGCCGCTGCGCCAGCGCATCCAGCATCGACGTGGGGTGGGCGCCGCCCCCCGAGTGCCAGTGGGCGTAGATGCGCGCATCCGGCGTGTCCGCGTAGCTCTCCGGGCGCGACGGATCGAAGCCCGCGTACAGTTCCTCCGGGGTGTAGAGCTGTGGCCGGTAGGGGAAGTAGGGCAGACCCGAGAAGGGCGGGAAGATGATGGCACCCCGCGAGCCCACCGCCGCCAGGGTGTCCTTGTCGAGCAGACAGCCCAGGAAGACGGTGCCGGTCAGGTCCGCGCTCAACAGCGCGCGACCCTGGCCCGACAGATCCAGCCCCTGGAGGATGACGTTGGAGAGGCCCTTGCCAGCCGCCAGGTGCTGCTCGAATGCCACGATGCTCTCGATCTCGATCAACGGGACCTCCGCGGGGGACGCATGCGCCGGGGAGCATGCCGGAGCGTCCCCTCCCCCGTCACGGACCGATGGGGAGATTGCTCAGGGTGTGGCCGCCGCTCCACTCCCGGTTGAGGGTGATCCACACCCGCTTCGTGACGTCATCGTAGGACGCGAAGTAGTCCACGTCCGCCCTCAGGGCCACGCCATCCAACGTGAGGCGCGAGAGCGGCGCATACATGTCGCGGATGAGGAAGATGGGGTTGTGCAGCGCGCCGCCCGCGGCGTTCAGACCCACGGAGAAGCTGCCATCCGTATCCGCCTTGAACTCGTGGACGCCGTAGACGCCGTTGTAGCCGGGCACGGCGTACTTCTCGCTGTCGGAGCGGGCCACTCCACCCGGCCCATACGCCACCACCTGGCCACGGCTCGCGGACGGCTGCGCCTTGAGCGCGCGTTCCACTTCGGAGATCTGCGCCTGGACCGTCCCCTCGCTGGGCCGTCCGAGCACCGTGAAGACGGAGTAGCTGTGGTAGGGCAGGCTCGACCACTGCTTCTCATAGCCATAGCCCCAGTAGGTGGCGCGTCCCACGGCGCCGGACATCAATCCCCAGGCGACACGCTTGCTGGTCGTCGGCTGGTTGAGCTTCATTTCGTATTGGCAGAGCTGGTAGGGCCAATTCCAGTTGGGCGGCATCACCCACTTGTCGGCCGTATCGCCGTCGATCTGGTTCTCGGAGTCCTTGCCCCAGTTGTTGTTGAGCCAGGTCCCTCCCGTGTTGTGTTGCAGCCAGGACAGGGTTTGCACGATGCCCATCTCCGCGTCGGCGGTCCGGGAATACGTCGAGGCATAGGGCACCACGTTGGGCGTCTTGTAATCCCACCTGCTCGCGGACGTGAAGGGCTCGTCCCGGGTGTAGAACTGATACTTGTCTCCCCACTTCACGCCATCCACCGTGGCCAGGGTGCCATCCCCATCCCAGGCGATGTCCCCGTAGGGGGTACGGGAATCCGGCTGGGTGCTCAACCCCTGCGGGAGCGCCGCGCTGCTGTCGAAGGTGATGGCATAGACCGGATGGTCACGTCCCGTGGCGAAGAACCACTGCACCGTGGCCTTGATGGGAACCCATTTGGGCACCTGCGCGGTGCCGTCGTTGAAGAGCAGGTTCCAGGAGAACTCGTGGAGGGCGTGATGCCGGCCCATCAGGGCCTGACGGTACTGGCCCGTGACGTCCGCGGAACGGGCCACCAGGGAGTTGCCGCTCCCGTAGTGGCTCACCACGTAGCCCCACCCATTGTATTTCACGGCGCCGCTGCTGGCGCCCGTGCCGGTGGCGACCCGCGCCTTCGCCCCCGAGCCGTAGCGGAACTGCCGCAGCATGCCGCCGTTGGTTCCACCGGGATCCCTGGCGTCGTTGCGGGTGAGCACCGCCGTCCGCTGCTCGCCCTTGGAATCCAACCACCGGTAGACGTCCGAGTTGTACCCACCCGGCAGCTCGTTCCCCCAGCTCATGGAAGCCCAGGCCGGCTCGATCACCCCCACCGTCACCGTCGCCGTGGCGCTTCCCCCCTCGCCCAGGGCCGTCAGCCGATAGGTCGTCGTCGCGAAGGGCCGCACGGAGAGCGAGGAGCCCGTCACGACGCCGAGGTCCGGTTCAATCCGCACCTCCGTCGCGACCGCGACCTCCCACTCCAACACCGCGCTCTGCCCCCTCTCGATTTGCGACGGAGTGGCGAGAAAGCGCGTGATCACCGGCGGCGGCGGAGGCGATCCGGCGTCCACCCCGGTGCCGGCGTCCTCGATGGGCCCCGCGTCCGGGAACACCAGCTCCTCTTCGGAACCGGCATCCTCGACAACGCCCGCGTCCTCGGCGGTAACGCCCGCATCCTCGACAACGCCCGCGTCCGCGACAACGCCCGCGTCCGCGACAACGCCCGCGTCCTCGACAACGCCCGCGTCCTCGACAACCCCCGCGTCCTCGACAACGCCCGCATCCTCGGCCCCGCCCGCGGCTTGCCGCACGGGGTCATCGTTGATGCCGCAACCTGGCGAAAGCACCAGACACAACGTCAACCACGCTGCCAGCAGAGTCCAGCGCATCATTTGTCTCCAAACTTCTCGGAAGCCGGGGAAGGGAAATTGACAGGGTGTGTCATGTTTCGATGCCGAGGCCAGACAGCGGGGCCGCGAGCACGAAGACGCGCTTGTCTTCAACCATTCGAGCTGGAAACTCAAACACGAGGCGCTCGGAGCCTCTCTCGAAGAGCAAGCTGTCCAGTGGCCCCACAGGGGGTGCGCAGTCAGACTCCGTCAGGATACCGCATTCCGGGGGCTCGTGAATGCCACCCCCTCCGCCCTGGATTCAGTGACGCTGTTCCTTTGCACGTCATCTTGACCACCGCGCGGGAAACCCAGGGCCTCCCGTGATTCGCTCCTTGACAGCCATTAGATTGGCGAATATCAGGATTTTCCAGATAAACCCCAAAGCCGCGAACGACCCATGAAAACTCTCGGACCCGCCCTCGCCATCGCCCTGCCATTGCTCTCTTCCGCGCCGACGTGGGCGCAGACCGCGCCCGCCACCTGGACGGAGCACTGGTTCGAGCACAACCAGACGGTCTCGCGGGTCTATCAAGACAAGGACGTGGCCGTGTATTTCGACTCGGCCGTGAACCGGTCGATCACCTGGCCCAACGGCTTCGTCGGCGACGTGTGGAGGTACACCCGGAGGACCTACGGGCAGTTCGGCACGGACGCGCAGCTCTACGCCATCTTCCACACGGCCAAGTACAGCGGGGGCCATCCGTCCACGTACTTCGACCCCAGCCATGACAGCCGCAACGTCATCGACGTGGGCTCCTCGTCCACCACCGCCTGGACGAGCGGGACCGGCAACGACCTGGACATCGTCACCCACGAGGTCGCGCACATCGTGGAAGGAGCCTCCAAGGGCGTCCGTGAATCCCCCGCCTTCGGCCTGTGGAGGGACAGCAAGTGGGCGGAGATCTTCGTCTATGACGTCTACGTGGGGCTGGGCCGGACCAGTGATGCCAATCGCTGGTACAACCTGATGCTGAACACGACGGACGGCTTCCCCCGGAGCAACACCCACTGGTTCAGGGATTGGTTCTATCCCATCTACAAGAATCACGGCGGGGCCACGGTGCTCAACCGCTACTTCGCCCTGCTGGCGCAGTACTTCCCGAAGAACGGAAGCAGCTACGCGCGAGGCCTGAACTGGGGCGAGTTCATCCACTTCTGGAGCGGCGCGGCGGGCGTGAATCTGAAGACCCTGGCCACCTCCGCCTTTGGCTGGCCCGCCGAGTGGGAGACCCAGTTCGTCCAGGCGCAGAGCAGCTTCCCCTTCACCTACGCGTCCCCGGGGCCCAACGCCACCACCCTGTACCAGGACATCAACCATGGCGGCTACGCGGCGGCGCTGCCCGTGGGCCGCTACAACCTCGCCACCTTGAAGGCCTGGGGCGTGCGCGACAACGACATCACCTCGCTCAAGGTCGCCAGCGGCTACAAGGTCACCCTCTACGCCGATGACAACTTCACCGGCGCCAGCCTCACCAAGACGGCGGACGATGCCTCGCTCGTGGATGACAGCTGGAATGACGTGGTGACGTCCATCATCGTGCAAGCCGCGAGCGCGGCGAGCCCCCCGCCGTCCATCCAGGCGGAGCCCGACAACAGCACGCTCGATGCGGCGGACTGACTCAGGCCCCAGCCGCACGACGGGTTGCCGCCGCGGTGCGAGTCGCTATCGCACGGGCTGGACCCCGAGGGGGGAGCCCGCGCTCCCCTCCGGAGGCTAACCGAGGCGCAGCCGTACCCGCTGGGAGTGCTCGACCAGACCGTTGTTGTCCAGCCGATCCGCCGCCCACGACACCGCCGCCGGCCACGAGGCCAGGATGGAGTACGGCACGACGGAAGGCTTGATGCGGTGGACGATGACCCTCGCCATCAGCGCCAAGGTCGGAGAGTTGATGAGCGCCACGATGCCCATCGACCACTGGCGCATCGGGCCTGTCTGCTGACGCAGGAACAGCCACTGCTGCTCGCGCTGCTCGAAGGTGAAGGATTGGAGCTGGCGGATGTCCACCAGGGAGACGAACCGCTCTCCCCGCCGCAGATAGGACCGGATGCGCGCGAACAGCTCATCCTGCTGCTCGTTCGTGATCACCCGCGGGAACGTCACCCGCAGCAGGGGCCAGAGCGAGTCATCCACGAGGATGGAAGTTGGCGAGCCCATGCGCGGGAGGTGATACCCGCCAGCCATGGTCCCCGGAGGCGGCTGCTCGACGCCAGCGACGCTCCGTTCCATGGCACCAGGGGGGGGACGGTAGTGCATGACGCACCGTACCATGACGCGGGGTCGTGTGAGCGCCTCACCCTCCGGCGGGGGGCTCGAAGCGCCGCGGACCCCCGTGGAAGTGCTCATCCAGGAAGGCCTCGGCCCGCTCCCGGGCGGCGTTCGTGCTGGACGAGGACCCGTCCACGCCCCCCCAGGAGGCGAAGCGCGCGCGCTCCAGCACCGACGAGAACCGGTCCGGTTCGGGCTCCAGCCCCCGCTCCACTTCCGCGAGCAGGGCGTGCGCCCGCTCCACCACCGCGAGCGCCTCCTCGAGGGAGACCGTCTGGCGGGTCAGCGCGCCGAGCAACCGGCAGCCATAGCGGCGGCAGCCTTCCGGGCGGGCTCCGTAGACGGAACACTGGCGCGCGTGGAGGGCCGGACAGCATTGGCGAAGGGCGGGCGCGCCCCCCGCGAGCCGGACCACCTCGAGCCCGTGGCGCCGGGCCGCGTCGACCTCGGCGTGCTCGAGGGGCACGTGGCTGAAGAGGTTGCCGTCGCAGCACAGGCCACAGCGACGGCACAGGTCGGACGAGGACATGGGGCCTCCAGGCGTCGCGCCGCGGCGGGCATGCGCGTGCAGCGCATCTTGCGACGATTCCGGGGCCCCTGCACGCGCACCGCCCGGGTCAGTAGTTGACCTGGAGCTGGATGCGCGTCACGTCGCCGCGCTGCTGCTGGTAGGGCGCGCGGGACGAGGTGCGATCCGAGACCAGATACGCCGCCGTCACCTCGAGCGCCTTGAGGATCTGCCACTCCACGCCCATCTCCAGCTCGCGCACGTCGTAGCGGGGGGCGTTCGTCTCGAACTTCTTGCCACCCTCGTAGAGCGTGCCGCGGACGTAGGGGATGAGCGACACGCCAGCCACGTTGTCCAGCTTGTACATGAGCTGCGCGTAGCCGCCGCGCAGCGGGCGGCTGTCGATGGTGAAGTCCCCGAAACCGCCCGTGGAGGGCCCGCGGCCCACGTTGTACTCGGCCATGAAGCCAATCGGCTGCGGGTAGATGACCAGGCTCACGTTGGCGCGGGCATCCACGAGATCATTCTCCCCGCCGGCCAGCGCATACGGCGCCGACGCGCTCGGCGAGGCGGTGACGTTGAATCGGCCGTAATAGCCTCCCGCGCCGACCTCGACGAACTGCTTGCCGAAGAGGAAGGGCCAGGTCACGCGGCCCACCACATGCAGGTTGTCATTGCGCTCGGGCCGGTTGGCGGTCTGCCCGTTGTAGACCCCCAGGCCCACCACGCCGTAGTCGCCCGAGCCCTTCAGGTTGTTGTCGACCAGATCCTTGAAGCGCTTGCGAATCTCGCTCGGCGCCCAATAGAAGAAGATGCCCAGGTCGCGCTCGTCCTTGACGGCGCTGTTGATGGCGTCGTTGCGGTCGAAGGCCAGACGGTTCTGGCTCGACTGGAGGTTCTCGAAACCATACGGCACCTTGGACTGGCCCACGCGCAGCCGGAACTCCTTGGCCGAGTCCAGGAAGATGTCGGCGTACCAGTCGCGCAGGATGGCCACGTTGTACTGGTCCGAGATGACCGAGGCGAAGTCGGGTTGCAGGTAGATGGACACCCGCTCGTGCACGTCACCGAAGATGATGAGCCGCGCGCGCCGGATGCCAAAGCCGTTGTTCTTGCCCAGGAAACGGTCGCCCTGGTCGTTGATGAGATCCTCGTTGACGCGGAAGCTCGGCAGCCGGTTGTAGCGGAACTGCGTGTAGCCCCGGAGGCGGATCTTCTCGTACCAGTGGGTCTCCTTCTTGGGAGCCTCGGCGGGCGGCGTCACCGCGGCGGGCGGAGCGCTGGGGGCGGCCGGCTCGACATTCGTGGGCGTCGTGCTGGGAGAGGCCGGCTCGGGGTTCGCCGCCGGAGCGTCGGCGGCCGCCGGGGTCTCGGGGCTGCCGGTCTGCTGGGCCTGGGCCAGCGGAGACAGGAACAGCGTGGCACCAGGCAGCAGCGACAGGAGGACGGATCGGGAAGAAGCAGTGAGGTGCATGGCGGGGCTCGACACGCGGGCGGGAGAACCCCGGGCTCGCGTGTGGCGCACCCCGTACCCAATCGGCCGCACCCCGACAACAAAGGGCGGGGCCCGTCGCGAAAGTGTCACAGGGTCACGGCCCCGTGTCGCAAGTGTCACCCAGGCGTCACGAAATCAGGCCCCCGCCCCCGATTCTTTGACCCGAAATTCTGGGATTCGCTCTCTTTCAGGGCGTTCTCGAAGGAGCGGTCTTGCACAAAGCATTCGAACTCAGAAGTCTGGCGGTCGGAGCCCTTCTCACCACCCTGGTGGCCTGCGCGGGTCAGCCCGATCCCTCCGAGGTGCTGGACGAGCCCATGCGTTCCCAGGAGGCCAAAGCGCTCTCCACCCGGGTTGTCGGCTACTTCCCCACATGGCAGGGAGACGTCAACGCCATCCAGTACGACAAGCTCACCCACATCAACTACTCCTTCCTGTTGCCCACGGCGCAGGGCGGGCTGACGGGGTTGAGCAGCGGGGACGCGCGGCTGCGCTCGCTGGTGCAGGCGGCGCACGCCAAGGGCGTCAAGGTGCAGGTGGCGGTGGGCGGCTGGATGGATGGCAATGACGCGCCCTTCGAGCAGATGGCCGCCAACGCCTCGGCGCGCACCACCTTCGTCAACAACGTGCTGGCCTTCGTGGAGCAGGCCGGACTGGATGGCGTGGACATCGACTGGGAGTGGCCGGAGCCCGGCGCCTCGGCGCAGAACTTCGGCGCGCTGATGAACCAGCTCGGCACCGCGCTGCACGCGCGGGGCAAGATCCTCACCGCCGCGGTGCTCGCCACGGGCGGCGACGGCATCCCCACCTCGTCCTTCGCCGACGTGGACTTCCTGAACATCATGGCCTACGACATGGGCTATCCCCACTCGTCGTATGACATCGCCGTGCAGTCGATGAACTACTGGCTCGGCCGCGGGCTGCCCGCGAGCAAGGCGGTGCTGGGCGTGCCCTTCTACGGCAAGGACTCGGGGAACGGGGCCTATACCTACGCGCAGCTCGTCGCCATGGATCCCCAGGCCCCCAACAAGGACGTGGTCAACGGCATCTATTACAACGGCATCCCCACCATCAAGGCCAAGGCCCAGCTCGCGCTGCAGCGCGGCGGCGGCATCATGATCTGGGAGATCTCCCAGGACACCTCGGGCACGACGTCGCTGCTCAACGCCATCTCCCAGGTCGTCGGCGGCGGCACCACCAACCCGGCGCCGTCCGTGAACCTCACCTCCCCCGCCAACGGCACGACCTTCACGCCCGGCAGCACCATCACCGTGAGCGCCAACGCCTCGGACTCCAACGGCCGCGTCACCCAGGTGGTCTTCTACGCGGGTGCCCAGAAGCTGGGCACGGTCACCTCCGCGCCCTACAGCCTCGCCTGGCTCAACGTGGCGGCGGGCAGCTACACGCTGACGGCCGTGGCCACCGACGACGGCGGCGCGACCACCACCTCGGCGGCCGTCTCCATCACCGTCACCAGCGGCACCGGCGGCTCCTGCGCCGGCGTGGCCGCGTGGGACGCGACCAAGGTCTACGTGAAGGGAGACCAGGTCACCTCGGGCGGCAAGCTGTGGCGCGCCCAGTGGTGGACCCAGAACGAGGTCCCCACCCAGAGCGACTGGGGCGTCTGGGTGCTGGTCAGCAACTGCTGAGCGGCGCATGAGTCACCCGGAAGAGGGACTTCCGGGTGATATGGTCCGCGCGGAAATCCCATGAGCACCTCCGCCTCGGACGACATCCGCATTGGCAGCATCCTTCGCGACACCTACGAAATCGTGTCCCTGCTGGGCACCGGAGGCATGGGCAAGGTCTTCCTCGCCCGGCACCTGCGGCTGCCCGGCAAACAGGTGGCGGTGAAGGTCCTCCTCAGTGACGAGGAGGTGACGGCCGACCAGTACGCGCGCTTCCGCCGCGAAGCGGAGATCACCTCGCGGCTCGGGCACCCCAACATCGTCGGGGTGCTCGACTTCCACGGCCCGGAGGGAGAGGGCAGTGCCCCCTTCCTGGTGCTGGAGCACCTGAGCGGGGAGACCCTGTCCCGGCGGCTCAAGAAGGGCCCCCTGCCGCTGCCCGAGGCCCTCTTCGTCGCGCGGCAGATCGGCGCGGCGCTCCACGCGGCCCACCAGGCGGGCGTCATCCATCGCGACCTGAAGCCCGGCAACGTCTTCCTCGTGCCCACCGAGTCCTGGGACGTCGCCGACTACCAGGTGAAGCTGCTCGACTTCGGCATCTCCAAGCTCGTCTCGGCCCAGACGGTGCGCACGCAGGACGACGTGCTGATGGGCACCCCCCGGTACATGTCCCCCGAGCAGGCCCGGGGCCAGAACACCAAGGTGGACGCGCGCTCGGACCTCTTCGCGCTCGGCGTCATCGTCTACGAGATGCTCTCCGGCAAGTCGCCCTTCGCCGACGAGTCCGTGGTGGGCATCCTCTACCGCATCGTGAACGAGCCGGTGGACCCCCTCGCCGCCATCTGTCCGCACCTGCCCGCGTCCGTCTGCGCCGCGGTGGACAAGGCCCTGTCGAAGCAGCCCGGCGACCGTCAGCCGAGCATCGCGGCCTTCATCGAGGAGCTGACCGGCACGGCCCCCAGCCTCTCCTCGGCGCGGCCCGAGCCCCAGCCGGCCAGCCAGGACGTCCCCCTGACGCCCGTGAGCGCGGGGGTGGTCGCCGCCACGCCCGCGACCGTGCCCGGACGCAAGGCGCCCTCCGCCCAGGAGGCGGTCGCGACCGTGCGCCCCGGGGCGGTGCGGGCGGCGCCTGCCTCGGAGCTGGAGGCGCCCCCCTCGATGATGGAGGCCCCCCCACCCTCGATGGTGGGGCCCGCGCCCTCGCTCCCGGGTAGCGCGATGCCGCCGAAGTCCTCGCGGACCGTCCTCGTCGGCGCCGTCCTCGCGCTGCTCGTGGGAGCCGGGGGCGTCGTGGCGTTCCTGTCGCGTGGAACGCCTCCCGCCTCCCCTCCCGTGACGCGGTCCCCTCCGGAAGTCGCCACCACCACCGCCACCCCGCCTCCCGCGCCTCCGCCCGCCCAGGAGACGCCTCCCGCTCAGGAGACGCCTCCCGCCGAGACCCCCGAGCCCGCCTCCTCGGCCACCGCCCCCCAGCCCACCGCTCGTCCCGCGGCTCGGGCGCAGGCCCCCGAGGTCCTGCCCGCCGGTGTGCGCGAGACACTGGAGCAGGCGGAGCAGGCGTTGAAGGCGAACCAGGCCACCGAGGCCATCCGGCTCGCCCGCCTCAGCCAGCGCACGAAGGTCACCGGGGCGTCCTTCTCCCTGCTCACGCGCGCCCATTGCCAGCAAGGCGACCTCGCCAACGCCCGCGCGCAATGGAGCCGGGTGCCCACCGCTCAGCGCGCCCTCGTCCAGAAATACTGCAAACAACACGATATCGAGTTCTGACCTCGCATGTGCTCCGAAGGCGTACCCTCCGCGCCGGGAGTACGGATGCGTTGACACGCCCCTCCCCCACTTCCAGCATCCGTCTCCATGCGGAGTGACCTTCCTGGTGGAGTGCGATTCACGGGCCTCGTGCTCGTCTCTTTTCTCGTGTCGATGCTGGCCTCCGGCTGTGGGGGGGGTGGAGGGGGCGAATGTGGAGACGGGGCACGCCAGTCGGCGGAGTCCTGCGACGACGGCAACACGGCGGACGGCGACGGCTGCGCCGCGAGCTGTCGCGCGGTAGAGGAGGGCTGGGCATGCGACACGCCGGGCCAGGCCTGTGTCCGCACGACCTGTGGCAACGGCACCCGGGACAACACCGAGGCCTGTGACGATGGCAACACCACCGCGGGTGACGGCTGTGACACCCGCTGCCTGGTGGAAGAGGGCTGGAGCTGCACCGCGCAGGGGGATCGCTGCTTCGCCGCGACCTGTGGCGATCGCATCATCGCCGGGGACGAGGAGTGCGAGGACGGCAACGCCCTGCCTGGCGATGGCTGCGGCGCGACCTGCCGGCTGGAGTCCGGCTACAAGTGCCCGGCGGCCGGCGAGCCCTGCATCCGCACGGTCTGCGGGGATCGCGTCGTCGAGGGCACGGAGCAGTGCGACGACGGCAACAACAACCTGGGCGATGGCTGCTCGCCCCTGTGCACCACCGAGCCCCGGTGCTCCGGCGGCACCTGCGCGAGCAGCTGCGGGGACGGCGTCCTGTTGCCCAACGATCCGAAGGAGCAGTGCGATGACGGCAACACGCGCGCCAACGACGGCTGCTCGCCCACGTGCACGCTCGAGCCGGGCTTCAGCTGCCAGGCCGTCGACTCAGCCACGCCCGAGAAGGTGTCCATTCCCGTCGTCTACCGCGACTTCCGCGGCAATGATCTGACGAACCCGAAGGGCCACGCCGACTTCGAGAACGCCAATGGCGAGGAGCGCGGCATCTGTGGGCCGCTCTATTCGCCCCTGTCTCCGGACGGCAAGCCCGTGTACGCGAAGGAGGGCGCGACCAGCACCACCACCCATGGCCGGGCGGCGTTCGATCAATGGTACCGGGACGTCGAGGGCGTGAACCTGGCGGTGGCGGGCTCGCTGGAGCTGCTGAAGGACGCCACCAACGGCTCATACGTGTTCGACGACCAGAGCTTCTTCCCGCTCGACAACCTGGGCTGGGTCGCCCAGGGCAAGGAGCCCACGCGCAAGGACAACGGCGGGGTCTCTCACAACTTCAGCTTCACCAGCGAGGCCCGCTACTGGTTCGAGTACAAGGGCACCGAGGTGCTCACCTTCCGGGGGGATGATGACGTCTGGGTGTTCATCAACGGCCGGCTGGCGTTGGATCTCGGCGGTGTCCACGGAGCGGAGTCGGGCACCATCACCCTGAAGAACCAGGCCACCAACCTCGGCCTCCAGGTGGGCGGCATCTATGAGGCGGTGGTGTTCCAGGCCGAGCGCCACACCTCGGCCTCCTCGTACCAGCTCACGCTCACCAACTTCGTCACCCGCCGCACCCAGTGCACGCCCACCTGCGGCAATGGGACGGTGGACCCGGGCGAGGAGTGTGACGAGGGGGCGAGCAACGGCTCCGGTCAGTGCACCCGCGCGTGCGTGTTCGGTCCCCGCTGCGGCGACAACGTCGTCCAGCCCGAGGCCGGCGAGCAGTGCGACGACGGCAACACCGTCAGCGGCGACGGGTGCAGCGCCCTCTGCAAGGCGGAGATCAAGTAGGCCAGGGCACGGCGGCGCCTGGGCTATCGTTGCTCCCCGCTGACGAGGGAGGACACCATGGCGCCGAACCCGCTGGACGAGCAGCAGCAACAGACCCCTGCCCAGGCCCTGGCAGAGGCCCCCTTCGGGGGGCCCACGGTCCTGGACAAGGAGAGTCTGGAGTTCATGACCCGGGCCCATGCCGTCTACGCCGAGCTGCGCGACAAGGGCCCCGTCGTGCGTGTTCCCTCCGGGCTCGGCATCGTGGACCGGGCGAAGGCGGAGCGCGCCCCGACGAGCGGGTCCACCCCGGAGCAGTACTTCGTGACCCGGTACGACGCGGCCGTGTCCATCCTCATGGAGGAGCGGCTGTCGTCGGACGTGCTCAAGGCCATGCCCCCCGAGCAGCGCGCGCGCATGGAGGCCGCCCTGCCCGAGGAACTGCGCCCCATCGTGCGCAGCATCCTGGTGCTGGATCCCCCGGACCACACGCGGCTGCGCAAGCTCGTGCAGCCCAACTTCACCGCGCGCGCCATGGAGGCGCTCAGGCCCCGCATCCAGCGCATCGTGGAGGACCTGCTCGACAAGGCCGAGCGCGAGGCGGCCGCGCGCGGTGAGGTGGCCCCCGGACGGCGGTTGGACCTGGTCGAGTCCTTCGCCTACCCCCTGTCCATCACCGTCATCAGCGACATGCTCGGCATTCCCGTGGAGGAGCGCGAGACCGTCTATCCCTGGGCGGAGCGGCTCCTGCGGGCCAAGGGACCCGAGGGCATGATGGATGGAGAGACGCGCGCGGGCTTGAACGCCTTCGCGAACTACCTCGAGTCCCTCTTCGAGCGGAAGCGGCGGGCGCCCACCGAGGACATGATCAGCCAGATGGTCCAGGTCCAGGAGGACGGAGACATCCTCACCCCCCAGGAACTGCTGTCGATGGTGTTCATCCTCTTCTTCGCCGGGCACCTGACGACCGTCAACCTGATCGGCAACGGCGTCGTCGCGCTCTTGAGCCACCCCGAGCAGCACGCCCGCTTCCTCGCGGACCCCGCCGCCTGCGTCAAGGGCATGGTCGAGGAGACGCTGCGCTACTGGGGGCCGGTCGACTTCATCGGTGGCCCACGCATCGCGATGGAGGACCTCGACGTGGGGGGAACACGCGTGCCTCGCGGAGCGAAGGTGGCGGTGGGACTCGCCTCGGCCAACAGGGATCCCCGGCGCTTCGCCCACCCGGACGCGTTCGACATCTCGCGGCCCGATGCCCACCGGCACATCGCCTTCGGCAAGGGCATCCACGTCTGCATCGGAGCCCCCCTGGCGCGGCTCGAGGCCGAGCTGGCCTTCGAGACCCTGTTCCGCCGATGGCCGGAGCTGCGGCTGGCCGACCCCGCCGGACAGCTCGAACTCAGCATGGGGGCCGCTCTGCGCGGCTTCAAAAGGATCCCGGTCGTGTTTTAAGTGCGGCCATGACCTTCTGGAGAGTCTCGAGACACGCTTCACGCTCCCCCCTCCTCGCCGCGCTCGCCCTGCTGCTGGGCGCGAGGGAGGGCCGTGCGGAGGAGCCGGTGACGATCGATCCGGCGCGGCTGTCGGAGATCACCAAGACGCTCGCCTCGGACGAGTTCGCGGGCCGGGCACCGGGAGGGCCCGGCGAGGCCAGGACCGTCGAGTACCTCATCCGCCAGTTCAAGGAGGCGGGCCTGGAGCCCGCTGGCGAGAAGGGCGGTTGGACGCAGAAGGTCCCCCTGGTCCGCTTCCAGGTGCGGGAGGACGCCACCGTGAACCTGTTCGCCGGGGGCGAAGCAACGCCGCTGCGCCAGGGCCAGGAGGTGGTGGTCAACACGCTGCGCCCGGTGAGCCGCGTGAAGATCGACAAGGCCCCGCTGGTGTTCGTGGGCTACGGCGTCTCCGCGCCCGAGCGGAGATGGGATGACTTCAAGGGCGTCGACTTGCGCGGGAAGATCGCCGTCTTCCTCATCAACGACCCCGACTTCGAGGCGCGCGAGGGAGAGCCCGTCAGCGGCAAATTCGGCGGCCGGGCGGCCACGTACTACGCCCGCTGGACCTACAAGTACGAGGAGGCGGCCCGGCGGGGCGCGCTCGGAGCGTTGATCATCCACGAGACCCCGGGCGCGGGCTATGGCTGGTCCACGGTCCAGGCGGGCCACGGAGAGACCTACGACATCGTCCGGGCCCAACCCGCCCGGGAGAAGGTGCTGATGCAGGGGTGGCTCCACCGCGACGCCGCCACCGCGCTGTTCACGCGCGCGGGGTTGGACCTGGAGCAGCTCGAGAACGAGGCACGCACCGCGGACTTCAAGCCCATCCCGCTCGCGGGCGCCCACCTGAGCTGCGACTACCGCGTGACCCACGCGCGCGCCGACAGCCACAACGTGCTGGGCAAACTGCCCGGCAAGCAGCGCCCCCGCGAGGCCATCATGTACGGCGCCCACTGGGACGCCTACGGCATCGGTCCGGCCGATGCCTCCGGCGATACGGTGCGCCATGGCGCCGTGGATGACGCCATCGGGCTGGCCGGCATGATCGAGATCGCGCGCGCGTTCCAGCGCGAACCGAGGCCCGCGCGCACGGTCCTCTTCGCCGCCTGGACCGCCGAGGAGCGGGGCCTGCTCGGCTCGGAGTACTACGCCGCGCATCCGCTCCAGCCCCTCGCCACCCTGGCGGCGAACCTGACCATGGACGTGCTGCAGACCGCCGGGCCCGCCCGCGACGTCGTGCTCGTCGGCCATGGGCAGAACGAGCTCGAGGACGACCTCGCCCGGGCCGCCGCGAAACAGGGCCGCACCGTCACCCCCGATGCGAAACCCGAGCGGGGCCTGTTCTACCGCGCGGACCATTTCTCCCTGGCCCGGCGCGGCGTGCCGGTGCTCCTGCTGATGGGGTTGGGCGGCGGCCACGATCTGGTGGAAGGCGGCCGGGAGGCCGGCGACAAATGGGTCGCGGACTACACCGCGCGCTGCTACCACCAACCCTGCGATGCCTGGAGCGCCAACTGGGATCTGCGCGGCGCCGCCCAGGACGTGCAGTTGCTGCATGACATCGGCCGGGAGCTGGCCACGTCCAATCGCTGGCCCCAGTGGAAGCCCGGCTCGGAGTTCAAGAGCGTCCGCGACCGCTCGGCGTCCGCCCGCAGGTGAAACCAGCGCCCTGGGGTGGAACACACCCGTTCCACACTCTCAGCATTTGAGCGGACAGGCTCTCGGTCCCTGGTAGTCGATCCCCTGGAGTCGAGGGGGGGATCGGCCGACGAGAGAGGGTCCGGAGTTGTTCTATGATCGGTGGGTCCCCATGCTTCAGTTCCCTGGCTACTCCCTGCTTGGACTCCTGCAGTCCACCTCTTCCAACCTCCTGTACCGTGCATTGCGCGAGGTGGATGGCCAGCCCGTCATCCTGAAGACCCCCCGTTCCGACTTCCCGGGTGCCCGCGAGCGCGCCCACCTCCAGCACGAGTACACGCTGCTGCAGCGGCTGCGGAACACGCCCGGTGTCGTCCAGGTGCACGCCTATGAGTTGCTCCAGGAGCGACCCGTGCTCGTCCTCGGCAACGAGGGCGGCACCTCGCTCTCCGAGCACCTGGACCGACCCTTCCCTCTCAAGCGCTTCCTGCCCATCGCCCTGGACCTGTGCACCACCCTGGCCGAGGTGCACCGCCGGGGCGTCATCCACAAGGACATCAAGCCCGGCAACATCCTCCTGTCCGCGTCCGGGCAGCCCTGGCTCATCGACTTCGGCATCTCCACCCTCCAGCGAACGCAGCACGTGGAGGCGGCCCCGGCCCCGCTCGTGGAGGGCACGCCGGCCTACATGTCTCCGGAGCAGACGGGGCGGATGAACCGGGCGCTGGACTACCGCACCGACCTCTATTCCCTGGGCATCACCTTCTACCAGTTGCTCACGGGGCGTCTGCCTTTCACGGGCAGGGATTTGCTGGAGTGGTTTCACGCCCACCTGGCCCAGGCCCCCGTGCCCCCGCACCAGATGGTGCCCGGCCTGCCACCAGCCCTCTCCGCGCTGGTGATGAAGCTTTTGTCCAAGCGCGCCGAGGATCGCTACCAGGGAGCGGAGGGCCTGCGCTTCGACCTGGAGCGCATCCAGAACGGAGAGCGGGACTTCCCCCTGGGGCAGAAGGACGTGCCCGCGCGCTTCCTGCTGCCGCAGCGGTTGTATGGCCGGCATGCCGAGGTGGCGACGCTGCTGGAGGCGTTCGAGCGCGTGGCCCGGACGGGCCGACCGGAGTGGGTGCTGGTGCGCGGCTACTCGGGCATCGGCAAGTCCTCCGTCGTGAAGGAGCTGCACCAGCCAGTCCTCCGCAGCCGAGGCTTCTTCCTCCGGGGCAAGTTCGAGCAATACCAACGGGACAAGCCCTACGCCCCCCTGGTGCAGGCCCTGCGGGGCCTCATCCAACACCTGCTGGCCGGCAGTGACGCGGAGCTGGCCGCCTGGCGCCAACGCCTGCTGGAGGCCCTGGAAGGACAGGGCGAGGTGTTGCTGGAGATGGTGCCCCAGTTGGAGCTCGTCCTGGGCAGACAGCCCGCCGTGGAGGACCTGCCGCTCGAGGCGGCCCAGCACCGCGTCCACCACCTCTTCCAGCGCCTGCTGAGCGTCTTCGCCACGGGGGAGCACCCCCTCGTCCTCTTCCTGGACGACTTGCAGTGGGCGGACGCCCCCTGCCTCGCGTTCATCCAATACCTGATGACCCACCCGGACACGCCCCCCGTGCTGTGGGTGGGGGCCTACCGGGACAACGAGGTGAATCCCACGCATCCGCTCCTGTTGACGCTCGCCACGGCGCGCAAGGAGGGGACGCGGTTCTCGGAGATCCACCTGGGAGCCTTGTCGCTCGAGCAGACGCACCAGCTCGTGGCGGATGCCCTGCCCGGGGCCCAGGAGGACATGGTGCGGCCCCTGTCCGCGCTGGTGTGGGAGAAGACGGCGGGCAACCCCTTCTTCCTGTTGCAGCTGTTGCAGACCCTCCACCAGGAAGAGCTGGTGACGCGCGCGCCCGAGGGTGGCTGGCGCTGGAACGAAGCGGGCGTGAAGGCGTGTGGCTACGCGGACAACGTGGTGGACTTCATGGCGGACCGGCTGCGCCAGTTGCCACCGGACACGCAGCACCTGCTCCAACTGGCCGCGGGCGTGGGCAGCTCCTTTCCGCTCTCCCTCCTCGCCCTGCTGTCCGAGCGGGAGGCCCCCGACGTGGAGCGCTGTCTGGAGCCGGCCCTGATGGAGGGGCTGGTGGTCCAGGCCGGTCCCCTAGAGCTGAGGTTCCTGCATGACCGCATCCAACAAGCCGCCCATGGCCTCACCCCCAAGGAGCAACGCGCGCACCTGCACCTGCGCATCGGCCGCCTGCTGCTGCGGGGCCTGTCCCCCGAGGAGCTCGAGGAGCGCCTCTTCGACGTGGTGTCCCAGCTCAACGCGGGCGTGAAGTTGCTGGACGACGTCGAGGAGCGTACGCGGCTGGCGCACCTCAATGCCCGGGCGGGCTTCCGGGCCAGGAACTCCACGGCCCATCAATCCGCCGTGGGCTATCTCGACCTGGCCTTCTCCCTGCTGCCCGGAGATCCGTGGGAGACCCACCCCGAGCTGGCCTTCAACCTGCGCCTGGCCCACGCCTCCAGCGAGATGGTGCTGGGCCATTCCTCCCAGGCCATCCAGTTGGTGGACGAGGCGTCACGCCATGCCCGGACGCGCCTCGACACCATCTCCGCGTACATCATCAAGAGCCGCCTCCTGCTGCTCATGGGCGACGCCCAGGCCAGTCTGCGCAACCTCCTGGAGTGTCTGGAGAAGTTTGGACTCCTGCTGCCGCTCGACCCTTCCGCCGAGGAGCTGAACGCCGCGGAAGCGGAGCTGGAAGGATTGCTGGAGCGGCACTCCGTCGAGAGCCTGCTCGACCTGCCCGCCATGACGGATCCCGACGTGACGGCGACCCTGAATGCCTTGGCGAGCCTGTGCACCCTGGCGCTGTTCACCAGGCCCAGCCTGGCCACCATCGCCGCCCTGCGCGCCGTGGTCCTGAGCATCCACCATGGCAACGCGGAAGCCTCGGCGAACGGCTATGTCCTCTGCGCGACCTGGTATTGCATCGTCCGCCGACAATACGAGAAGGCCCATGCCCTCGGCAAACTCGCCCACGAGCTGAGCGAGCGCCATCCCACGTCCATCTACCGTGGCCGGGTCCTCGCCTTCTACGCCGCCCTCGCCTGTCTTCGCGAGCCCTTCTCCCAGACCCACAAGTACTGCCTCGCGGCCTTCGAGTATGCGCTCCGGTTGGGGGACTCTCCGGCCGCCTGCGTTCACGGCTTCTCCATCAGCCGCACCCTCCTGGTCGAGGGCCGTGAGCTCTCCGAGACGCACCAGGAGATCCAGGCGTTCGTCGAGTACTCGCGCAAGTCCAACTTCCGGCTCTTCGAACTCCTGACGCGCTATTACGAAAGGCTCGTGCAGCAACTGCGAGGGCTCACGCCCTCCTTCTCTTCTCCAGATGGAGACGGGTTCGATGAAGCGAGCGCCGAGGCGGTGATCGTCGGCGGCCGCTCGGCGCAGCACTACAACATGTTTCTCTTCATCAAGCTCCAGTCCCGCTACATGTGTGGCGACTACGAGCAGGCGCGCCAGGCGCGCGCCCTCGCCACTCCGGAGGCGCGCCGGGTCCCCGGAGATACCGCGGCGTTCGCCTACCATCTCTACGGAGCGCTCACCCTCGCCGCCTGCTACCGCAACGCCTCCGCCGAGGAGAAACGGGAGTTCCTCGCCGACATCGAGGCCCACCGCCAACAGCTCGCGGGTTGGGCCAGCGGCTGCCCGGCGAACTTCGTCGCCGCCAAGCGGCTGGTGGCCGCCGAGCTGGCCCGGCTCTCCGGCCACACCGAGCAGGCCCTGCGCGCCTACGAAGCCTCCCTGTCCGCCGCGCGCGAATACGGTTCGAACCACCTCGTGGGCCTCATCTGCGAGCTGGCCGCCCGCTATTGCAAGGACCTGGGCCTGCCCTCGCTCACGACCGCCTACATCCGTCAGGCCCACGAGGGCTACATCCAGTGGGGCGCCCATGGAAAGGCCCGCCAACTGGAGGAGCAGTGGCCCCAGCTCCTCGTCGTCGACTCCCGGCAGGACACCACCACCACGGGGACGGGCGTGCAGCGCATCGACGCGCTCGCCGTCATCAAGGCCCAGCAGGCCATCTCCAGTGAGATCGTCCTCGAGCGGCTGGTGGCCACGCTCATGAGCGTCGCCCTGGAGAGCGCCGGAGCACAACGCGGCGCCTTCCTCCTGCTCCAGGACGACGCGCTCCATGTCGTGGCGCTCCAGCCCTCGTCGGAGCGCCAGGGCGAGGCCCCCCAGCCCCACGAGCTGCCCCTGTCCCTCCTGGCCTACGTGCGCCGCAGCGGCGAGCACGTCCTGCTCGACGACACCACCCAACCCCACCCCTTCTCCTCCGACGTCTACTTCTCCTCGTCCTCCGTCCGCTCCGTGCTGTGCCTGCCCGTGCGCCGCCAGGACACCCTCCAGGGCCTGCTCTACCTGGAGAACTCCCTCTCCTCCGAGACCTTCTCCCACGGCCGGCTCTCGCTCCTGGAGCACCTCGCCTCGCAGGCGGCCATCTCCATCGAGAATGCCTGCCTCTACGCGAACGTGCGCGAGGCAGAGACAGCCCTGCGCCGCGCCAACGAGGAGCTGGAGGCGCGCGTCCAGCAGCGCACCCACGAGCTGCGGCAGGCCCAGGCCCGGCTGGTGGAGACGGCGCGCCGGGTGGGCATGGCGGAAGTCGCCTCCAGCGTCCTGCATGACGTGGGCAACGCCCTCACCAGCATCGTCGTGGACACCGCGCTCATGCGCGGCGCCGCGGCCACCTCCCGCGTGAGCCGCTTCCGGCAGGCCACCGCCCTGCTGGAGGACAACCGCTCCCAGCTCGCGGAGTTCCTCACCCAGGATGACCGCGGCCGCCACATGGTGGACTACCTCATCCGCCTGTCCGAGGAGCTGGAGCAGGAACACACCTCGCTCTCCAAGAACCTGGAGGCGCTGGACTCCAACGTGGCGCGGGTACGCTCCATCGTGGAGAGCCAGCAGGCGCATGCCACCTCCACCCTGTTGATGGAGGAGTGTGACCTGGGCGAGTTGGTGGACGAGGCCCTGCGCCTGCAACAGGGCGCCCTGTTCCAGGCGGGCATCACCGTCTCCCAGGAGGTGCCAGCGCTTCCGCCCGTGAAGACAGACAAGCACAAGGTGCTCACCATCCTCATCAACCTGCTCAGCAACGCGCGTCAGGCCATGGAGGCCCACCCCCAGGAGGAGCCCCACCTCACCGTCCGCGCGACGCTCGAGGACGGCTGGGTGCGCCTGCAAGTGGTGGACACGGGGGTGGGCATCGCCCCGGACATCCGCGAGCACCTCTTCACCCAGGGCTTCACCACCCGCGCCGAGGGCCATGGCATCGGCCTGCACTCCAGCGCGCTCGCCGCGCAGCTCATGGGCGGCCGCCTCACCCTGGACAGCGAGGGGCTCGGCCACGGCACCACCGCGACCCTGCTCATTCCCTTTCATACCCGGCGCGCCGTGGCGGCCCAGCGATGAACTCGGCGCAAGAGCGCCTTGCACCCGGCGTGGAACAGGGATAGGGAGGCGCTCCCCCCGCCCCCTTGCCGTCGGAGCCCGCCCCCCCGTGTTGGACCCCCGAGACCGCCGAGACCTGGCATGCCTGGGCCTGGTGGTCCTGGTGTACGGGCTCGCGTTGGCGCCGGTGCTCCACGCGACGGTGGGCCATGGCCACTCCCATTCCCGGCGCCAGGCCCCCGCGGCCCTGGAGGCGCGCGGCCACGAGCGGCAACCCGTCCTGGGCGCCGTGCAACACCAGCACCCGGTGGGCTCCGTGGAGCACCTGCTCGCGCTGGCCGTGGCCCGCGTGGAGATACGCGCCCCCGCGGTCCGCTGGACGCCCCTGCGGTGGGAAGTCTCCCGGGGGCCCTTGTCGCTGCCAGGTGAGCCACTCCGCCCGACGGCGATGCCGCAAGGCCCCTAGTCCCGGCCCCCCTTTCTGAAGTCAGTCACAAGCGTGCGCCCCGCGAAGGCGGGAGCGTCAGGCATTGGTCTGTCCGAGCCCCCCGTGATTCCACTCTGTCTGTTGCTCTGTGCCTCCCTGTCCCCCTGGGACGGTGGAGGAATGGAAGACGTCCCACCCTTGTCCGAGGAGCGGCGCGAAGAGGCGCCAGCTCCGCCCATCGAAGCGCCTCTCGAAGAGCCTCCCCCCGAGGAGACGCCGCCCCCGCCCGCCGCGAACACCACGGTGCGCGCGGCGCGGCCGGCGCATGGCGCGTCCGAGCTCACGATCGACCGGGAGGTGATGGACGCGGCGCCCCGCAGGGGCGCGGTGGACGTGCTGCGGCTGGTGCCGGGGCTCGTCGCCTCGCGGCATGGCGGCGAGGGCAAGGCCCAGCAGCTCTTCCTGCGCGGCTTCGACGCGCTCCACGGACAGGACGTGGAGCTGAACGTGGGGGGCCTGCCCGTCAACGAGGTGAGCCACATCCACGCGCTGGGCTACGCGGACATGAACTTCATCATCCCCGAGGTGGTGCGCGAGCTCCGGGTGACGGAGGGCTCCTACCGGGCCGCCCAGGGAGACTTCGCGGTGGCGGGCACGGTGCGGCTGGAGCTGGGGCTCGAGGAGCCCGGCGTGCTGCTGTCGGGGAGCCTGGGCCAGTACGGCCAGCACCGGGTGGTGGCCGCCTTCCGCCCGGGAGATGACGCGGAGACCTTCGCCGCGGTGGAGCTGGGCGAGGGCCAGGGCTTCGGACCGGGGCGGACCTTCGGACGGGCCTCCCTGCTCGCCCAGGCGGTGACGAGCGTGGAGACGGGCGCGGGCCGAATGCGGCTGCGAGCGCTCGCGGGCAGCTACACCACGCGCTTCGACTCCCCCGGCGTCGTGCGCGAGGACGACCTGCTCTCGGGCAAGAGCGGCTTCTTCGACGCCCCCTTCGCCCGGCAGGGTGGCGCGGCGACCCGGCACCAATTGCTGCTCGGCATGGAGCTGCCGCGGCAGGGCACGGCGCGCACGCTGCTGGAGGTCTTCGGTCTGCTGACGGATCTGCGCCTGCGCAACAACTTCACCGGCTTCCGGGTGGACGCGCGCGGGGACGGGCTGGAGCAGACGCATGACGCGCGGACGCTGGGCGTGCGCGCGGAACACCGGCGGCACGTCGAGGTGCTCGGCGAGGACGTGGCGCTGGAGCTGGGCCTGGGCGCCCGGAGGGATGGCGCCACCCAGACCCAGCGCCGCTACCGGGAGACGGACGGCACCTTCTTCGCCAACGAGGTGGACGCGCAGTTCGTGCAGACGAACGCGTGGGGCTACGCGGAGGCGCGGCTCGTCCTGGGCGCCTGGAGCCTGATGCTCGGCGGCCGGGCGGACGCGTTGGGCGTGGAGGTGTTCGACACCCTCGCCTTCCAGGATCCCCGCTACACCGACGGCCAGGGCTACTCCCGCGGGGCCTTCGGCACGCACCTGGGCGCGAAGGCGGGGCTCGAGCTCGCCCTCGCCGAGTACTGGCGGCTGTTCGCCAACTACGGAGACGGCTTCCGCTCCCCGCAGGCCCGGAGCCTGTCGGAGGGCGAGCGCACCCCCTTCGTCTCGGTCCGCAGCGCGGAGCTGGGCGCCCGGCGGGAGGGAGAGCGGGTGGCGGCGCAGCTCAGCCTGTTCGGCTCGCAGGTGGAGGATGACGTCTTCTTCGACCACACGGTGGGCACCACGTCCTTCACCGGCGAGACGGTACGCGCGGGGCTGTCGGCGGCGCTCCAGGCCCGCCCCCTTCCCGGAGTGCTCGCCGCGCTGAGCGCGACGGTGGCGCACGCGCGGGTGCTCGCGACGAACACCTTGCTGCCCTACTTCGCGCCCCTGGTGGCCCGGGGCGACTTGGGCTGGAACCGGACCGTGTCCGTAGGGGGACAGCCCCTGGCGCTCACCGCGGGACTCGGCATGACGCTCCTCGGGCCCAAGCCCCTGCCCTTCGACGAATACAGCCGCACGGTGTTCCTCGCGGACGTGCTCCTGGGCGCGCGGCTGCGCGGCGTGGCCCTGCGGCTCGAGGTGCAGAACGTCCTGGATGCGCGGTGGCGCGACGGCGAGTTCGTGTACGGCTCGCGCTTCGATCCCCAGGCGCCCGCGAGTCTCGTCCCCAGCCGACATTTCACCGCGGGGCCGCCACGAACGGCCTCGCTCACCCTGGAGGTCCATCTGTGAAACGCGTGTCCCTTCCCCATGCGCTGCTCCTGCTCGTGTTCCTGGCGAGCTGTGGCACGGGAGCCCAACGGCGCACCTTCCCCGTGGAGATGACGCTCCAACCGATGACGGGCCCGAACGAGCGGGGCTGGACGGTGACCCCGGAGGCCCTCCATGTCTCCGTGGGCCCCGTGCGCTTCTACGAGGGGCACGTGCTGCTCTCCCGCCGCGCGCCCCGCTTCGATCCCTTCCTCTTGCTGGGCGGCACGGCCTGGGCCCACCCGGGGCACTACCTCCCCGGCGACGCAATGGGCGAGGTCCTGAGCACCACGGTGGTGGACCTGCTGGCGGCCTCTCCCACGGTGCTCGGCGCGGCCAACGCGGTGACGGGAGACTACGGCTCCATGGAGCTGACGCTGCCGGTTCCCCCGGCGACGGGTGACGCGCAGGCGCCCCTGGGAGGCCACGCGGTGCGCGTGCGCGGCACGGCGACGCACACGGATGGACGGCGGGTGCGCTTCGACGCGGCCCTGGACCTGCCCAAGCCCATCGAGGGCATCCGCTTCGAGCGGGCACTGGCCGAGGAGGTGGGCCGGGTGCGCATCACCGTCGACTTGAACACGTGGTTGGGCCGGATCGACTTCGCCACGGTGTCCCCCACGGATGCCGGAGGCGTGTCCACGTTCCCCGCCGGTAGCCAGGCGATGAACGCCCTGGTGCGAGGCGTGGAGGACACGGGTGCCTACGTCGTGACGTGGGTGGAAGGAGCAACGCAATGAAGAAGCTGATGCTGGGATTGGGCTTGCTGGGGCTGGCGTCGTGCGGTGGGGGCTCGGGAGACCTGACCATCACCACCTACGGGGAGGACTACATCGAGAAGGAAATCCCCGCGACGGCGTTCGCGGACGGCTGGTCGGTGAAGTTCTCCAAGTTCCTGGTCACCGTCGGCGAGGTGAAGGTGGCCTCCCACGATGGAAAGGTGGCCGCGGAGTCCATGGGGGCCAGGGTCTTCGACGTGCACAAGCCCGGCCCCGTGACGGTGCAGAGCTTCACCGGACTGCCGGCGGCGGACTGGGACACGGTGAGCTATGCCATCGCCCCGTCGACGAGCGCGGAGGCGGGCAACGCGAGCGCCGAGGACGTGGAGCTGATGAAGACGAACGGCTGGTCCGTGTTCGTGGAGGGCGTGGCGACGAAAGGGACGGAGACGAAGCGGTTCGGGTGGGGTTTCCCGACCAACACGCTCTACGAGAAGTGCGAGCACCCGGACCTCGGCGCGGGCGTGACCGTGCCCAACGGCGGTGAGGAGATGTTGCAGTTCACCATCCACGGGGACCACCTGTTCTTCGATGACCTCCAGTCGTCGGACGCGAAGATGCGCTTCGACGCGCTCGCCGCCGCCGACAAGGTGGGCATCATCGGCGCGGACGGGCAGATCACCCTCGAGGAGCTGGCGCAGGTGGACCTGACGCAACTGCCCCCGGACCAGTACAACACCGGCGGTGCCTCGAAGGTGCGCAACCTGCGCGACTTCGTCACCGCCCTGGTCCGCACGGTGGGTCACTACCGAGGCCAGGGCGAGTGCGCGCCGCGCGTGCGCTGAACGCCCGGGGCCACCTCCCTGTGGAATGCCGCCCCCTCACGAGGTAGAGGGGGAGGCGTGACCAGGAGGTCGCCGTGAAGACACTGTTGGGTGGCATCGAGGCGGGAGGCACCAAGTTCGTATGCGCCGTGGGGACGGGCCCGGACGACATCCGGGCGCTCGTGCGCATCCCCACCACGACCCCCGAGGCCACTATCGGCCAGGCCCTGGCCTTCTTCCAGGAGCAGACGCGCCAGCACGGCCCCCTGGCCGCCCTGGGCATCGCGTCCTTCGGCCCGGTGGAACTGCATCCGGACTCGCCGGCGTACGGCTTCATCACCTCCACGCCCAAGCCGGGCTGGAGGAACGCCGACCTGGCCGGTCCATTCCGCCGTGCCCTGGACATCCCCGTCGGCTTCGACACCGACGTGAATGGCGCGGCCCTGGGCGAGAAACAGTGGGGCGCGGCCCAGGGGCTCGACACGTTCATCTACCTCACCGTCGGCACGGGCATTGGCGGAGGAGCGCTCATCAACGGCCGGTTGTTGCACGGCCTGCTCCATCCGGAGATGGGCCACTTCCGCCCGCCCCGCGACGCGAAGGCGGATCCCTTCCCTGGCTGCTGCCCCTACCATGGCGACTGCTTCGAGGGGCTCGCGTCCGGTCCCGCCCTGGAGAAGCGCTGGGGCCAGCCCGCCGAGTCCCTGCCTCCGGAGCACCCGGCCTGGGCGCTCGAGGCGCACTACATCGCGCAGGCCCTCGCCAACTACGTCTGCGTCCTCTCCCCCCAGCGCCTCATCCTCGGCGGAGGGGTGATGGCCCAGGGGCACCTCTTCCCGCGGGTGCGCGCCGAGGTGCTCCGCCTGCTCAACGGCTACATCCAGGCGCCTGCCCTGCTCGAGCACCTGGACTCGTACATCGTGCCCCCGGGGCTGGGAGACCGCGCCGGGGTGCTGGGCGCCCTCGCCCTCGCCCTGGACGCGGCGCGTCCGGGGCGGGGCGGCTGAAGCCTCAGGGCTGGAGCTGCGCGGACGCGCAGGCGGCCGCGTAGGCGCCCTCGCAGATCTGCGCGGGCGTCCAGAAGCCGTCGGCGACGACGGTGCTCTTCACGTTGTCCTTGGTGACGACCTGGGCGGGCAGGAGGATGGACGGCACGTCCTTCATGCCGTTGTTCACCTTGCCATTGATCCGGCCCGCCGGGGGCTGGCCCGTGCGCAGCAGCGCCACGGCGACCTCGGCGGCGATCTCTCCCTCCGTCTTGATGGCCTTGTAGACGGTCATGTACTGATCGCCGGTGAGGATGCGCTGGATGGCGGCCAGTTCCGCGTCCTGGCCGGTGACGGGCGGCAGCGGATTGAGGCCCGCCGCCTTCATCGCCGCGATGGCGCCGCCGGCCGTTCCATCATTGGCCGCGTACACGCCCGCGATGTTCTCCTTGCCGAGCCGGGTGATGGCCTGCTCCATCTGCTGCTGCGCCTTGTCCGGGCTCCAGTCCGGGGTGTCGTACTCGGCGCCGACCTTCAGGCCGCTGCCGTCGATGACGCTGTGCGAGCCCTTCTTGTAGAGCGTCGCGTTGTTGTCCGTGGGCGAGCCGTGGATCATCACGATGGAGCCCGAGCCCTTGCCGTCCGCCTTCAGCTTGTCCGCCAGGGCCTGACCCTGGAGCTTGCCCACCTGCTCGTTGTCGAAGGAGATGTAGTAGTCCACGTCCGCGTTGAGGATGAGGCGCTCGTAGCTGAGCACCGCCACCTTCGACTGACGGGCGCGCGCGACGATGGCCGCCGAGGAGGCCGAGTCCACCGGATCCAACACGAGCACCTTCGCCCCGTTGGTCAGGGCCGCCTCGGCCTGGTTCTGCTGCTTGGCGGCGTCCTGGTCGGCGTTGCTGTAGAGGATCTCGCAGTCCGGACACAGCTCGCGCACCTTGCGCTCGAAGTGCGGACGGTCATGGGTCTCATAGCGCGCCGTCTTCGACTCGGGCAGCAGCAGGGCGATCTTCCCGCCCGAGGCCGCGGCGGCGGGAGCTTCGCCCTCTTTCTGGGCCGTGGCGGGAGTGCCCTTGGCCTCCGGGTTGTCGCGCTTGCAGGCGGGGGCCACGAGCAACAGCGCGGCGAGCATTCCGGCGGTGCGAATCGGGGACGACGATGAATGCATGTGCATCCGTCCTTCTTCAGAGGAGAAGATCTCCTCGGGGGGTAAGGAGCGGCATCCTGGCGCCGTCCCGGAAGGGACGACAAGTTTTCGAGTGAGGCCCCCGCACCGCCTCTCGGGGAGAGGAGGCGGCCGGGAAAATTCTGACGAGGGTGCGTCCCGGACTGTCTACCTGCGGCCAGTCAGGGCCACGAGCAGCGGATTCTCCCGGTACTCCCTCCAGAACTCCGCGCCGAACTTCTCCACCGCCTCGGGAGGAATCTCGAAGTGCCGCCACTCGAGCTGCCGGAAGCCGGCCTGCGTCATGGCCCACTCATAGGTGGAAGTGGACCAGCGGAAGTATTCGATGTCCGCGGGGGGAACCGAGTGGAAGCGCGCCTGGGCCACGTGGCGCTCCCCTTCGAGCCGCTCACCGAGCACCTCGAAGCCATACTTTCCCCAGTGGCCCTTCTCCAGCACGAAGTCCGGATCGATGGTGAAGGCGATGAAGCGCCCGCCCTGCACGAGATTGGAATAGGCCCCGCGGCACATGCTCAGCAGCTCGTCACGGGTGCTCGCGTAGTTGAGCAGGTAGATGGCCGTCACCACGTTGAACTCTCCCAACTGGGGGAGCTGGGCGGCATTGGCGACCTGGTATTGGATGCCCTGCCGATGCTCCTGCTCCCGCTGCCGGGCGATCGCCACCATCTCCGGGGAGACGTCCACCCCGATGACGTTCTCGGCCCCCTGTTTTTTCAACAACCGCGTGTAGTAGCCGGCGCCGCAGGCCAGATCCAAGGCCCGCTGGCCGTGCAGCTCCCCCACGAGCTTCAAGAACGTATGACGCTCCGGGATGGGCAGGGCCGCCGTGTCCTTGAATTGCTCGTACTTGTTGCCCACGGTGTCGTATTGCTCCGCCATGTCGCATGCTCCCCACGGACGCCCCTGCATGGGGTGGAATCCGCGCGAGCCATTCTGCCCTGGAACCCACTCGAATGACCCTGGAAGAAGAAAGACAACACGCCCAGCTTTCCTTCCTCGCCAGCGGCCAGCCGCTCGAGGTGGGCAGTCGTTCCACCCTGCCCTTGCCCCTGGAAACCCTGGTGGCCACCACGGCCCAGGACGCGCACGTGGTGCAAGCCATCGAGTCCGGACTGACCGCCTCCGTCTATCGGCTCCAGACGGGCGGCCAGCATTGGACGCTCAAACGCAAGCGGCCCGAGAGCCGGGTGAAGAACGTGGATGGACAGACCTCGTTCCTCAACGAGGTCCAGCGCCGGAGAGACTTCACTGAACTCAAACGCGATGCGTCAAGCGCGCCACTCTTCACGCATATCGTCGAGACGCACTACGCCTCCCTGCTCGAGGGGGTGATCCTCTCGCCCTGGATCGAGGGCGAGCGGCTCCAGCACTACGACGGACGGGTCTACGAGCAGCTCTTCGGCACCATCGTGAACCTGGAGCTGAATGGCTTCTTCGAGTGGGACTTCTGCCCGGGCAACGTCCTGGATGACGGCGAGCGGGTGACGCTCTTCGACTTCGGCTACATGTACCGGTTCGAGCCGCGCCAGCACTACAACAACAACGGGCTCGCGACGCCCCTGTTCCATGGCATCGAGCGCTTCGAGACGCGCAACTTCTTCGACCACCTCCTGCGCAATCCCCAGGGCCTGGACGAGCGACAGCTCCTGTCCGCATACCGGGAGGAGAAGACGTACGCGCTCAGGCACTACGAGGACAAGCGAGCGCGGCTGGAGGCCATGGGCACCGGGGAACACGTGCTGTCCTGGCAGCGAGGCATCAACGAGCGCTGGCAGCGGGCCTTGAGGGGTGACGAGGACTTGCGGCGCCTGTACCTCGTCGAGGGTTTCCGCTCCCACGTGCTGGACCTGTTCGATGACCTGCACGGCCAATCCTGCACGCCGACCACCGTCCAGCGGGCCGATTGGGCCCTGGGCGCCCTCCGGGAACACTTCACCCTGCTGCGTGAGGAGCAGGGGTTCTTCTTCGGGGACGAGGCGCTGACCCAGCCAGAGTTGCTGCGCAAGTACGAGCAACTCCGGGAGAAGGCCCTGGAATACCAACTGCGGCCCTGACCCGACGAGTTGCCACCCTGTCCGAGAAGTTGGACCCGAGAGGGAGTCTCACCAGGTAGGTATGCGCCCCGCGGAGCTGCTAGCGTGTGGCGCCATGAACGAGCGGGACACGCCGGACCTGCCGCCCGGCACGAACGTCAACGGCGCGATCATCGAGGAGCTGGTGGAACGTGGGGGCTACGGCACCGTGTACCGGGCACGGGACAAGCTGACGGGCATCCTGTTCGCCCTCAAGTTCGTCCCGCTCCACCGGGCCAGGCAGTGGGCCGAGCGCGAGGGCATCCTCGCCATGCCTTTCCAACACAAGAACCTCGTGCAGCAGGTGGGCTTCAGCTACTGGCCGCCCGTGCTGCCCGAGTTCTTCTGCTTGAAGATGATTTACGTCGAGGGCCGCCCGCTCGACGTGTGGGCCTGGGAAGAGAACCCCGATACGTGGGCCGTGGTGGGCAAGGTGGTGGGGGTGGCGCGCGGGCTGGCCGTGGCGCATGACAAGCAGGTGGTCCACCGGGACGTGAAGGAAGCCAACATCCTCGTGCGCGAGGAGGATGGGGAGCCGGTGCTGGTGGACTTCGGGGCCGCCAGGCGTGAGGGGCAGACCACCCTCACCGAGGGCCTGTTCCCCCCGGGGACGCCCCACTACCGCAGCCCGGAGGCGTGGCGTTTCGGCCTGGAGCACTGGGACGACCGGCGAGTCACCTACCGGCCCGGCAAGGCGGACGACCAATACGCGCTGGGCGTGGTGCTCTACCGGTTGCTCACCCGTCGTTTTCCCTTCGAGGTGGCGTGGGAGGACGAGGCCTCGGTGCAGGCCATCATCCACCAGGAGCCCCTGCCGCCGCACATCGTCAACCCCAACGTGCCGCTGGTGGTGAGTGACGTGTGCATGAAGCTCTTGGAGAAGACGCCGGAGAAGCGCTACCCGAGCGTCCTGGAGTTGGTGAAGGAGCTGTCGCACCTGCAGGCCCGTGCGGATGCGTCCTGGCAGGTGCCCCTGCATGACGGCCCCCATGGACCGAGGCGAGGCCGCCGGGCAGCCGCGGCGCGGAAGAAGCCCGAGGCGGCCGAGCCCTCCGTGGAGCCCACTCCGGCGACACCGACTCCGGCCACGGTGGCGCAGGTGCCCGTGCAGGCCATGGCGCTCCAGGCGCTTCGGCGTGCGGCGGTGTGGATGGCCGTGCTGGTGGGCGTGGCCCTCGCCGGGGGGTGGCTCGCGCGACGGTGGACGCCCGAGTCCCCATCCGTGGCGTCCTCCGCCCCCTCCCCAACGTGGAAATCACTTCCTGGTCAGGAAGTGGCGCCCCCGTGGTCGCCACCGGAGATTGAGCGGGCCGCAGCTCCGCCCCCGGCGAAGCAAACCCCTGCGGTCGTCGCCTCGCTGGTGACGCGACCCAAGGACGACGCCTTGAAGAAGCCGCAGGCTCCCAGCCCCCCGGGGGACAAGAAGCAGAAGGGGACCCTCTCAACCGTGGCCAGGTGGTGTGTCGGTGCCGCCGCTGCCGCCAACACGGCGTGTCCTGGTGCTCAGGTGCGTCCCGCCCCCGAAGCCGAGCCGTGCCCGGCGGGTGCCGTCGAAACCATGGAAACGCTCGACATCGGCATTGGGAGCACGGGCCTCGTCACCCTCACCCTCGAAGACGCCCAACCCATCACCGTACGCGAGGGCGTCACATCCGCGTGGTTGGTTTATGGGGGCAGTCCCCGATCAGTGCCAGGTACTCATTGGAAGTTGCCAGAGAAGACCATCCTCTCTGGCCGACTCCATTTCGGAGACGGTCGCGCCTATGTCCGTTACACCGAGGCCCGAACACCCACGGGGGACACGTTCAAGGTCTGCCTGGAGGCGGGGGCCGAGGGTAGAAGTGGCGTCCCAGTGAAGCCTGATGGCGGACCAGAGACCGCCAAGGTCTACTCCTCCATAGCCGTGGAGGCGGTACGCCGTTTCGAGTAGCGCTGTCCGAGCGGTTCGCGGGCAGGGGCTTGGGAGCGCTCCTGCCCTACCGGGCGGGAAGGTGTGGTAGAGGCCCACTTCTCCAGTCTCTACCCCATCTGCTGGAGGTCCCCGCTCCGTGCTCACCTCGTCCCCCGCCGTGCTCTTGCTCCTGGCGCTCCTCGCGGATGTCAGCGCTACCACGCAGCCATCTCTCCCGGACTGTGAGGCGTCGCCACACCGGCTCGAGCTGTTGGCGGCTCCCACCGACAAGGTGCCAGAGGTGTGCGTCAGCCCCGACCTTCCCACCACCTTTCGGTTCGACTCGCCGCTGCCACCGGGTGGGGTGGAGTTGCAAGAGCGAGAACGCTTCGAGGACGTGTCAATGGGGACGCGAAGCCTCACCGTCATCCCCCCGGAAGATCTCCGGTCCGGGGAACGGCTCAAACTGGTGGTGCGATTCACGGATGGTGCCGCCCCAAGGAGCGCCACCTTCGAGCTGGTGAGCCACCCGGCACGGGCCGCGCGGCAGGTGGAAGTCTTCCGCAATCGGCGCACCGTTGAGGACTACCAGCAAGAGGTCAAGGAGAAGGAGGCCCGAATCCGGCAGCTTCAAACGGAGTTGGTGCGAATGCAGGCGGAAGGGTGCGGGCTGGGCATCACGGGGTTGATCGCCAGCGGGCTGTTGAAGGTGGACGAGCAGAACGCGCAAGGCGTCATGGCCAAAATCCTCATGAACGTCAGCACCAGCCCCTCGGCCAACGCGCTCATCGAGCGAACCGTCATCAGCTACCGCTCCACCACCATCGCGCGCGGGGAAAAAGACAAAGACGTGATGCGGGTGGCCGTGGCGATGCTCATGGAGAACCGCGGCACGGAGCCCTGGACAGCGAAGGATGCGGCGTTGCTGGTGGGAAAAGGCCAGGACGTGAAGGAGGCGAAGGTGTGGCAGCTCGCGCCGATTCCGCCGGGCCAGACGGACCTCGTCATGGTGGAGACGGAGATGCTGGCGCAGGAGGCGCGGGGCACCTTCACCCTCAAGCTGTGGGACGAGAACGGCGACCGGCTTGTCACCCGGGGCGGAGTGACCTTCCCGTGAACCCCGCTCCGGTGGTTTTCGTACCCATTGGGTATTCTTCCGGACTGGCTACCCAAGGAGGGGTGGCCGGGAGGAATCCCCATGAAGCTGTGCGGCACGGCTGTGATGCTGGTTCTTCTCGTCGGGTGTGGCACCGCCTCCCGGGTCGTGAGCCTGGACACGGGGCAGACCGACCCCATTGTCTTCACCCCTCGTTCCGGCGCCAGACCGGTGGCACTGGGCAACGGCGAGTTCAAGAAGGCCGTGTCGGAACTGGCTCGGGATGTGCGGCCCCCCACGCGGCCCCAGGAAGCAGCGCGGCGGCTGTTCGAGGTGGAGGCACGGAGCGGTTCGTACACGTACGAGCCACCTGGCCACCGCATCACTCCGCTCGAGCCGGGCGAGCATCTCGAGGGGCAGTCAACAACGGCGGAGGTGGAGTTGACGCGCGCCTACTTGCGCTGGTGCGAGCGCACTGGCAGGCCCGGGGACTGTCTCCGCCTGCTGACGGAAAGCCCCATCATCAACGGGGACGGTCGTTTCGCGCTCGCCATGGCCATGGCCAAGGGCGCCGTGCTGGACGAGATGCTGGAGGCGTTCAAGGACATGGCTGACCCCCACGCCATGGTGGCGTCGGTGCTCTGGACCTGGACCACGTACATGGTCCTCATTTCCATTCCCGATGTGACGATCTCCAAGGGCCTCGCGGCGGTAATGACCGCCACGATCATTTCCTACGTGGGCGTCGAGACCTTCTGGGGCCTCGTCGTGGGCTTCAAGCGGCTGATGGACGAGGCGGACCGGGCCACCACATTCAACGAGCTGCGCGCAACGGGCGAGCGGTACGGCAAGCGCATGGGCCGGAACGCGGCGCGAGCGTTCGCCATGCTGGCCATGGCGGCCATCGGCAACACGGCGCCAGGGCTGGCCGCGAAGGTGCCGAAACTGCCCGGCTCCATGCAGGCGGCCGTACAAGCCGAGACGCAGGTGGGCATCCATCTCGCGGCGGTGGGGGAAGTGGAGACGATCGCCGTGAGTGCCGAGACCGTCACTATCGCCCTGGCGCCGGGTGCGGTGGCGATGACGATGCGAGGGCGCCAGACAAGCTCCAACCCATCGGAGTCGATCAAGTCCCTGAAGGCACGACTGGCGGAGCACCGCCAGAAGCTGGCGGACTACAAGGCCAACCCCGATGCTTTCGACAATCAGGGCATCTTGAGGAACGCCCCCTCACCAGAGGTCCGGCAGAGGATCATCAACGGCCGGATCAAGCACCTGGAGGACGAGATCAGGGCGTTCGAGAAGGCCATCAGAGACTTGGGAGGAGCACCGTGAAGATTCAGCTTTCCGACCTGCGACGGGCAGCAAATGCCCTGTTCGACCATCTGGAGCGAACTGGCCGTACGGAGATCGAAGTCACCGAGGACTTTTACTGGAGCATCCCGGAGAAGCACCTGTACTCGGTGTACACTCCCCCACCCGAATCCGAGCTGACAATGGGGCAGTTGTCCGATGACTGGAACGAGGTGGAGAAGATCGCATCCGGCCAACATCCCCCGACCGCCTATGCCCTGGTCTGGCTCTCGTCGCTCCTGCGCTTCATCGGATCGAAGCTCATCTCCTGAAGGAACCACGGGGCTGTCAGCAGGCACTGAAGTGGTGGGAGGAAGGCACCTGGGCCCTTGACCCTTGGTAGCCCCTTCATTACGGCGAGATCGGCAGGGAAGATCAGGAGGGACAAAATGGAGTTCAAGCTGGCGAAGGAAGAGAGCGGCGAGAAAAAGGTCGAACGGCAACAGCGGTCGTTCAACACCGGGACAATTGTGGACGCCTCTGTTGGGACGGTCTGGGACGGGAACAGCTCGTACACGCACATCGCCTTCGAGTCCGGAAGCGACCAAGAAGCGCGCGTATGAGTGCAGGAGAGCGGCCCGAACCACGGCTCCAAGTTGGAGATCTTCATTGAAGGAGAGTGGGAGGCGAATGCGATGGCCCGGGCAATGGAGTGGGCGGCCCAGCGCATCCTGCGAGAGAAGCAGGCGCAACTCACGCACGAGCAGGCAAGAGCCTTCCTTGAAGCCCTCTGCGGTACAGAAGTGCTCGAAGGCGGAGAGCGCCGCCCGAAATCCCGCGCAGTGCACACGCATCTGGCCGCCGTTCTCGGTCTGGACCGATTGCCACCCGATGCCAAACTGAGCGCTGGCTGGGACGTAGATCCGGGTGGGCGTGTACAAGGAGTGGCCGATTACCTGATTGCCGCAGGGCTCGCCCTTGCAGATGCGCTAGAGCACGAACGGGATAGGCTGTTGAATCAGCGCTTGTGACCTCGGCTCTTTACCCAAGTCGTACCCAAGAAGGCCGGACGCGGGTGGACTCCCACGGACGCGGCGCCCACCCCGCTCCAGAGGGAAGCCGACCCCCACGAGGACCCCGCCGAGCCGGGCGGCGGGGCTTCAAAACCGGTGGGGGCATGGAGTCATGTCCCGAACGGGTACGTAGGCGTCCAGTCGGTTACGTCCCGTTCAAGACCAACCGCAGCCCTGACGCGGCGGACTACCTACCGAGCAGTTCGATCTCCGCCAACTGGGTGATCGTGTCGCCGTGGGTCTCGTTGATCTGCAGCCGGTACTGGCTGTAGGCCGTGTTGTTGTTCACGGCGAACGCCCGGGTCTGGTACCGCCAGGGGAAGTCCTGCCCCGTGCGCGTATCCAGGGTGACCCAGGTGGAGCCATCATTGGAGGCCTGGAGCGACCAACTCCGGGGATCCCGCCCGGGGAAGTCATTGGCGGACGTCAGCGTGTACATCTTCACCGTCTTCGCCCCGCCCGTGAGCTGGTAGCGGATCCACGGGGTGGACTGGAAGGCGAGCCACTTCGTCAACGAGTCGTCGTCGAAGCCCTGGGCAGCGCCTTCACCACTCCCGGCGTTCTCCGCGCTGGCGGAGAGGGTTCCCCCCTTGGCGACATCGGCCAGCGGTTGCGGCGCGGCGCTGCCCGTGGTGAGCGAGGGAGGAAGGTCACTGGCGCCCGAGCCCCAGTTCGTCGCGGACGCGCCCATCGTGAAGTCCAGCGTGCCGCCGTTCACGAGGGCCGAGTGGGGCAGGTAGTTGCGGGTATACGCCTGCCCGTTCAGGGAGACGCCCTGGATGTACCGGTTCGTGTCGCTGACGTTCGGGGCGTTGATGACGAGGTCCTTCCCGTTCTCCAGGTGGACCGTCATCTTCGTGAAGTACGGAGCGCCCACGGCGTACTCCGGCCGGCCCATGCTCACCGGATAGAAGCCCATCGCGCTGAAGAGGTACCACGCGGACAGCTCGCCGTTGTCCTCGTCGCCCAGGTAGCCATGGCCGTTGCCGAGACCGGACTTGTACTGGGTGTTCAAGACGTCCCGCACGCGCTGCTGGGTCCGCCACGGCGTCCCCGCGTAGTTGTACATGTAGAGCGTGTGGTGCGCGGGCTGGTTGGAGTGGCCGTACTGGCCCATGTTCACGTCGTAGGCCTCGACCATCTCGTGGATGACGCCGCCGTAGCAGCCCACGTCGTAGTCCCGGGCCGCCGAGAACAGGGCATCGAGCTTGTTGGCCAGCCCGCTCCGGCCCTGGTAGAGATTGGCGAGCCCCTGCCCGTCCTGGGGCGCGAGCACGCTGTAATGCCAGGCATTGCCCTCGGTGTACTCACAGCCCCACCGGTTCGCCTTGAAGTCCGCGTCCGAGGTCCGCCACGTGCCATTGGTGTTCTTGCCCCGGAAGAACCCCACCGAGGGCGAGAAGAGGTTGACGTAGTTCAGGGAGCGGTTGAGGAAGTATTGCGCGTCCTCGGTCTTCCCCAGCGCCTGGGCGAGCTGGCCGATGCCGAAGTCGTTGAGGTAGCCCTCCAGGGACCAGGACGTCGACTCGCCCACGCGATCCTGCGGCGTGTAGCCGAGGAAGATGGAGCGATCCATTCCCTTGCGGCCCCGGGCCGGATCGCTGCTGTACGTCGCCGCGTTGCGCAGCATGGAGTCATACGCCGCGGCGACGTCGAAGTTGCGCACCCCCTTGAGGTAGGCGTCGGCGAAGATCACGTCCGAGTTCGTCCCGACCATGATGTTGGCGTAGCCCGGCGCGGACCAGCGCGTCACCCATCCCCCGTCCTTGTAGCCATTGACGAACCCGTCGATCATCTCGCCGGCCCGGGTGGGGATGAGCAGGGAGTAGTAGGGCCAGGTCGTGCGGTACGTGTCCCAGAACCCGTTGTTGACGTACACCTTGCCCGTCTTCACCGGATGGCCACTCGCGTAGGGCGAGGCGTAGCGGGGCGTCCCTCCCACGTTCTCCCAGGCGGAGTTCGGGTACAGGAACGTCCGGTACATGTTGGAGTAGAAAATCGTCTTCTGATCCTCGGTGGCCCCCTCCACCTCGATCTTGCCCAGCAGCGCGTTCCAGGCGTTCTGCGCCTCCTGCTTGACGGTGTCGAAGCTCTTGGTGCCAATCTCCTGCGCCAGGTTGTCCTGGGCCTGGGCCACGCTGAGGAAGGAGGTGGCGATCGCCATCGTCACCTTCTCGCCCGGAGCGGTGCTGAAGCGCACCCAGGACGTCACCGCGCGCTGTCCCGTCATCTTCTGGGACTCCGCGATCGCCTTGCTGAACCTCGCGTAGAAGTACATGCGGGGCGCGGGACCCCACCCCGTCGAGTGGTCGGTGTAGCCAGACACCACGCCATTGGCCTGATCGATGGTGAGCGAGCCACTCTTGCCATCCACCGTGTCGAACAACACGTAGGAGCTGGTGCTCGGGAACGTGAAGCGCCAGGACGCGCCGTGGTCCGTGGGCGCGATCTCCGTCTGGAGGCCGCTGTTGAACCTCACGCTGTAGTAGTGCGCCCGGGCAATCTCGTTGGCGTGGCTGAAGGCCGCGCCCCGGCTCGCGCGGTCCGCCGTCACCGAGCCCGTCTGGGGCATCACCTGGAACGTCTGCCGATCCCCCATCCAGGGGCTCGGCATGTGGCTGATGGTGAAGGCCTGGATCGCGCTCCGGTTGTAGTCGTAGATCCAGCTCGTCGAGTTCGCATCCGTCATCGGCGTCCAGAAATTGAAGCCGAAGGGCACCGCCGTCGCCGGGAACGTGTTCCCCCGCGAGTAGCCGCCACCGGAATTGCTCCCTCGCACCGTGTTCACGTAGTCCGAGGGAAGCGCCAACGCCTCCCCCGCCCAGAGCGGACACAGCAGGAGCACGCCCAGCATCTTCTTGCTTGAAATCACCAAGGCACCGCCTTTCATGTGATGGTCGGGACCAGCAATCCCGGCATAACATGGATACCTTGATCTTCCTCCTGGAGTCCGCGACTATTCACGGGTCGTCGGCGAGCGCATGCTCCACACGCACCGCGTCACCATGGCGGCTCAAACCAACCCGCACGTGGGCCGGGGGGAAAGCTCCCCCCGGACCCGGATGGCTCAGGTGCGCAGGAAGGCGCTCGCGTCGGGCAGCCCGCTGCCGGAGGTGTCGACGCCCATCGCGGTGAGGATGCCCGAGAAGATGTCGGGCTCGTTCGACTCCACCTTGCCGGGCTGGGGCGCGCCGGTGCGCGGGTCGAAGCCGTAGGTCAGCGTCGTCTTCGGATCCACGCCGCCGAGCACCGTGTTGCCCCGGACCTTCGGCGAGAGAATCATGAACCCGTTGTTGAGGTCATGCCCGGTGCCGAAGACCTCCACGCCCTCCGTCCGGTTGCGCGTGCGCCCGAACTCGGTCGCCATGTAGATCAACGAGCGATCCCACAGGCTCTCGCCGCTCGAGTCGAAGGGCTCCGACTTGAGCAGCTCGATGAGCTTGTCGATCGTGCCCATCAGGCGCGACCACACGAAGGCCTGGATGGCGCGGTGATCATTGTGGCTGAAGTCGAAGGCCAGCGGCGGGTTGGTGAACGTGAACGGCGGGGTCAGCCCCACGTTGAACGACGGACCCAGCGTCACCGTCACCGACACCCGGTGCTTGAGCAGCAGGAACGCCAGCGCCGCCTGCGCCTCCACGGGATCCGTCTCGAAGAACGGGAAGACCGCGCGCAACCGCTCCGCGTCGGCGGAGTTCGACAGGCCGTACTCCGACAGCGGCGTCTTGGACGGATCGTCGCGCATCACGTTGAGGCGGCTGATCAGATCCTGCGCCTCCAGCGCGGGCTGCCCCACGGTGCGCTGCTCGTTCCACAGCTTGAGCATCGCCGCGTCGTCGAAGGTCTTGCCGAAGACCGACTGGGCATCGAGCGAGTTGCGCACGCTCCGGGCCAGGGCCATCACGTCGCGGGAAGGCGCGCCCTTGAGGCCCTTGATGCCATCCAGGCCCAGGGGCCAGAGCGAGGGGTTGGCCACCACCTCGCCGTAACAGTGCGCGGGCAGGGAGCTGTCGGTGCCACGCTCGGAGAAGCCCGAGTTGCCCATGTTCACGTTGGGAATGGGGAAGCCCGCGCCGTACTGGAGGGCCACGCACTCCTGCAACGTGCGGCCACGCCAGGCGCCGTTGCCGGTGAGGCTGCGCTTCTGCGCGATGACGTGGTTGACCGACGTGCCCACCGTGGTGGCCACCAGCATCGAGTCCTTGTACTTCTTCACGAAGGCCGACTGGTCCGTCTTCACCGGATAGGGGATGTTGCCCAACTGGCCTTGCACCTTCACGGCGCGGAACGGAGAGCCATCCACCAGCTCGATCTGCGAGTCGGCGAAGGTGTTGAGCTTCGCGGCGTTGCCGCCCGCGGCCGTCGTCTCCGCGGAGCGCACCGCCAGCATGCTGTCGATGATGGAGGCGCCCCCCACGGCGCCCACCACGATGAGGAAGCGGGGCTTGCCATCCAGGCGCGCCTGGCGCACGCCTCCGAGTTGCTCGAGTGCCGCCGGGGTATTGAGCCCGTCCCGGCAGCCCGTCAGCAGGGGCCCCATGGCGGAGCCCGCCGCGCACATCGACAACGCCTTCAACATTTCCCGGCGCGAGAGCCGTCCATTATTACGCAGTGACATGACGTTCCCTTAGAAGAAGACGGATTCGGCGGAGGAAAGGACGGCGAAGCAGGACGCGATCATCCAGTCGCGGCCCGGCGTCTGGGTGCCCTTGGACTCGATCTCGGTGGCCAGTTGCGACAGGGCGCCCACCTCGGTCTCCTTGGGGTCTCGCAACAGGGCGCGCTGGTAGAGCGAGGTGATGGCGTCGCGGACCGGCGCGCCTTCCCGGTTCGCCAGGCGCCCCTGCGCGTCGAGCTCGAGTCCCTTGAAGACGCTCGCCTCCCCGGGGGTGGCGAGGTCGAGCGAGACGCGCTGGACACAGGCCGCCAGCGCCACGCGATCGATGACGATGGGGGTCGTCACGCCCGTGGACGTCAGGGGCTCGTAGAGGCCGACGCCGTAGGGCTCGACACCGCCCAGGGCCACGCTGTGCACGTACGTGGTGCAGGGGTACAGGCCCAGCTCGTTGCACACCTGCTCCGGCGGCAGGGACAGCGCCGCGGCGACGTGGGCCGTGAGCTGCTCCGGATTCTTGAAGCGCAGGCTGTTGCGCGAGGAGGGCGCCACCTCCCCCGTGGAACCCGTCCCGGCATCGTCGGGCGGCGTACCGGCATCCGGCCCCGAGGGCGAGGAGGCGGGGCACGCGGAGAGGACACAGGCGGAGGACAGCAGCAACACGCGAAGGAAATCAGGGCGCACCGTAGGCCTCCGTGCGGATCAGGTCGTGAAGCATGCGCTGCACGCGGTACTGATGCGTGCCCTTGAAGCGCTTCCAGGTGGCGACGAACTCGGCGTGCTCCTCGGCGGTGGGGGGGTGGCCCACGAGCAGCTTCCAGTAGTCGGTGACGGCGGCGATGGCGAAGGCATCGCTGTTGGCTCCGACCTGCGCCCACTCGACGAGGTTGCTCACCGGCTGGCCGAAGAGGTAACCGGTCTCCGGCATCTGGGTGATGATGGGCGTGGCGTTGGGGAAGCGCTTCTCGATGCGGCCGGGCACGTAGCTCGCCCAGGGCACCTCGGGGTGGCGCGGGAAGGACAGGCCCTCGTAGTTGCGGAAGGGGTAGCTGAGCGGATCCAGCGTCGCGTGGCAGGCCGCGCAGGCGGGCGCGTCCACCCCCTTGCCGTCGTAGTCGCGGGGCTCACCGGGGATGCTGAAGAGACCCTCCTGCTTGGCGATGTCGAGGCCCAGGTACGCCCGGTAGGCCTGGGACGCGGCGTTGCGCGGCAGCGCGCTGAACATCACGAAGTAGATGAGGCTCCACGCGGAGGTGATGTTGCCCGCGCGGTGCAGCTCATCCACGGCCTGCATCGGCAGCGTCTGCGTCACCGAGTAACGGGTGGGGTGGGTCTCCCGGAGCACGAAGTGCTTCGCCGTCATCACCTCGCGCGCGTCGTGGTCGTCCAGCTGCGCGTAGGCGTAGAGCGCGTAGTCGTCATAGTAGTCGGCGAGGGGAACGACACCCTTGTCCTCCCCGGCCTTGAGCGAGCCCACCGGGCGGACCTTCGGGTGCGCCAGCTTCCACAGCTGCCCGTTCTTGCCGCGCCAGAACTCGCTCTGGGTGCACCGGTCCAGCTCGGCGTCCATCCGGGCGAGCTTCGCGTCGGCGCTCAACGCGTTGAACTCCTTGAGCTGCGCGTAGGTGGGCGGCGTGCCGCAGAAGTCGAGCAGGAGTCGGTTGTAGGCGAAGCGCGCGTCGTAATGGCACACGTCGTACTGGGGATTCTCACCCGCCTGGCAGCGGCCGGTCTCCGTGGGCACGCTGTTGGGATCGGCCGGGAAGGTGCCGCGCTGGATCTCCACGAGGTTGGGCACGCCGTCACCGTCGGCGTCCTGCGCCTCGACGGCCTTGAGCGCCGAGGGAAGCGCGGCCGCGAAGTCCCCGTCGGACAGGGGACGCGCCGCGTGGGGCACCAGGTGGGGCTCCAGGCTGGCACCGAAGACGTTGCGCTGCGGCGGCGCGACGTGACAGTACGTGCAGGCCGGCTGCTGGCCCGCGCACACGGGCGCCGTGGGATAGGTGGAGCAGAACGCCCCGCCCGCGGGAGGTTTGGCCAAGGCCACCCCCGATAGGAACACCGCGGCCCCTACAATGAGTCGTCGAAGCACGAGAACACCTCGTCAAAACAGTCGTTCATGAATGGGACGACACATCAGCGACGAAAAAAGCAAAAGGTCGCGTGAAGATTCCGTCGAAAAGCGCAGCGGGCGCGTCGTTTGACGTTCTCGATCCACGCCGGACGGATGCAAGGAATTCTACCCGGATTCCCCGTGGCCCTCAATCTCCAGGAGCAACTGGAAAAATTTCATTTGACCGGTTGGACAGGGAGTGGGCGGCCTACAGGAACGTGCGGACCTCGGCCAGGACGCGCTCGGCGTGTTGCTCGGGGAACCAGTGGTTGACGTCCTCGAAGAGGCGGAAGCGGCAATCCTCGCGCTCCCGCACCGCGCGTTCGAAGGCGTCCGTGGAGGCCATCCGATCGAAGGGGCTGCGGATGTAGAGCACGGGGAAGGGAAAGTCCGTGTACGGCTTCTGGTACTCGGCGCCCAGCAAGGCGAAGGGCCAGCGCACGAGCCAGAGCGGACCGTGCCAGTAGTGGTAGCAGTCCTGGTGGAGCTGGTCGGCCCGTTCGCCACGATAGCCCGCGGAGCGCTGGAGGGCCTCGGACACGGCGCGCTGGAGCAACGGCACGCGCACGTAATACGGCAAGCTGAAGAACAGGGAGTAGAACCACCCCAGGGCCCGGAGGCCGTGCTCGCCCAGGTCGTAGCGGAACGAGGAGCCCACCGACAGGGCCACCAGCTTCTCGATGGGCGCCTGGGGGTGGCGGGCCCGGGCATAGGCCCACGTGTAGGTCGCGCCCCAGTCATGCGCGATGACCACCAGCTTGCCCGTGGGGCTCGCGGCGGCGAGGTCATCGAACAGACGCGTCACCTCCTCGCGCAACACGTCCCCCACCAGTTCGCTCAGCTTGGGGAAGTGGGGATGGGTGAGGCGATTGGGGAAGGCGATGGCGTAGATGTCACGGCCCCGGAGCCACGGCTGCTCGCGCTCCCCGGCCCGCACGTATGCGTCGTACATCCGGGGCGAGTCCGGGAAGCCATGCAGCAACACCAACGGGCTGCGCGTCGCGTCCGGTTCCTCGTGAAGGTGCTCGAGCATGCAGTACATGGGCGTCTCCGTGGACCGTCACCCCATGGACGGCCGCGCCCGGCACATTAACCCTGCCCTCCCACGCCGTCCGTGCCCGGGTAGGCTCCCACGCCATGCCCTCCCTCTTCTCGAAGCGTCTGGCCGCAGTGGGTGCCGCCGCCGCGTGGCTCGCCTGCAAGGGCGATCCCCAGCCCGGCCCCGTCACGCCCCCCACCCCACCGCCGCCTCCACCCGTGGATTCGCTCCACGTGCCCTCTCCGGACTGGAGGGATCAGATCCTCTATTTCGTCATGACCGACCGCTTCGCCAACGGCGATCCGGGCAACGATGACCAGGGCGCTGGCGAGTACGACCCGGCGGATGGGGCGAAGTACAGCGGCGGTGACTTGAAGGGCCTGCGCGAGCGGCTCGACTACATCCAGGGCCTGGGCGCCACGGCCGTGTGGCTCACCCCGCCCGTGGCGAACCAGTGGTGGGATCCGCTCGTCAACTACGGCGGCTATCACGGCTACTGGGCGCGGGACTTCAAGCAGGTGGACCCGCACCTGGGCACGCTGGAGGACTACCGGAGCCTGTCGCGGGAGCTGCACTCGCGCGGCATGTACCTGGTGCAGGACATCGTCCTCAACCACATGGCCAACTGCTTCCGCTACACGCGCTACGACCCCGCGGACGTGTCCGCCCACGTGGAGCTCAACACCGGTGCCAGGCCCTCATGTGGCCCCACCCAGGCGCCCTTCGATCAGTGGGATCCCACCCGTCCCGCCCACCGCGACGCCCACGTCTTCCACTGGACGCCCACCATCCAGGACTACGGCGTGCGCGACCAGGAGCTGAACTGGCAGCTGTCGGACCTGGATGACCTCGACACCGAGAACCCCGCCGTGCGCGCGGCCCTCCGGGACAGCTACGACTTCTGGATCCGCGAGGTGGGCGTGGATGGCTTCCGCATGGACACGGTCTTCTACGTGCCCCAGGACAGCATCAAGGACTTCCTCTACTCCACGGACGCGGCCCACCCGGGCGTCGTCCCGTTCGCCCGGAGCCTGGGCAAGGAGGGCTTCCTCGCGTTCGGCGAGGGCTACGCCACCGATCTGCCCTTCCAGGACACCGCGACCCGGAAGATCGCCTCGTACCTGACGGAGGAGGCCACGGGTGACGCCCTGCTGCCGGGCATGCTCGACTTCCCGCTCTACCGCACGACGGGCGATGTGTTCGCCCGGGGAGCCCCCACGTCCCAGCTCGGCTACCGGATGACGCGCTCGGGGACGGCGTTCCCGCGTCCGCACCTGATGCCCACCTTCCTGGACAACCACGACGTGGACCGCTTCCTCAAGGGAGGCTCGGAGGCGGCGCTCCGACAGGGGCTGTTGTTCATGATGACCGTGCCGGGCATTCCCGTCCTCTATTACGGCACCGAGCAGGGCTTCACCGAGCAGCGCGGCGCCATGTTCCAGAAGGGGTTCGGCGCGGGAGGCAAGGACCGCTTCGACACCACGGCGCCCTTGTACGCCCTCGTCCGCGAGTTGACGGCACTGCGCAAGACGCACGCCGTCTTCCGGCATGGCACCCCCACGGTGCTGCGGCAGAACGAAGCACGCGCCGGAGTGTTCGCCTACAAGATGGAGGACGCGGGACAGGTCGCGTTCGTCGTCTTCAACACCTCGGACGAGGAGGCGTTGCTGGACAACCTGCCCACGGGCCTCGCCGCAGGCAGTGGGCTGAAGGTGCTCGCGAGCCTGGATCCGGAGGCCCGGGAGGTGCGCACCGGAACGGACGGACGGCTGTCCCTGAAGCTCCCCGCCCGCGCGGCCCGGGTCTACATGCCCTCGGGCGACGTCGTCCCGCCTCCCGCTCAGAGCGCCCGTGTCACCCTCTCCAACGCCAGCGGCGGCACCGTCCCGGGCGACTTCGAGCTGTCCGGCACCGCCACCGGCGTGTCCTCGTTCCGCCTCGTGGTGGATGGCGTACTCGGGAGCGCTCCCCTCGTGACGGTGAAGGCGGATGGCACCTGGAGCACCCTCGTCGGCACCCAGGGCATGACGGACAGCACCCTCCAGCACTCGCTCGTCGCGTGGGCCGGGGAGGACCAGGTGCTCTCCGACACGTGGACCTTCCGCGTGGAGCGCGTCTTCACGGCCCTGCTCACCCACGACGATCCCGAGGGCGATGACGTGGGCCCCACGGGCTCCTATCACTACCCCACCGATGAGACCTGGGGCGTCAACCACCAGGGAGACCTGCGCCGCGTCACCCTCCTGGGCTCGGGCAACACGCTCAAGCTCGCGCTCCAGACGAAGACCGTCACCACCATCTGGAATCCGCAGAACGGCTTCGACCACGTGGCCTTCACCGTCTACATCGACGTGCCCGGACGCTCGGGTCTCACCGTGATGCCCCAGCAGAACGCGTCGCTTCCCTCCGGCATGGCGTGGGACTACCGCGTGCGCGTCCACGGCTGGTCCAACGCCTTGTTCGCGCCCCAGGGCGCCTCCGCCACCGAGGAGGGCACCCCGGTCTCTCCCACCGCCGCCATCGAGGTGGACAAGAACACCCGCACCGTCTTCCTCACCCTGTCCGGAGAGTTGTTCGGCGGGCTGTCGACGCTCCAGGGCGTGAAGGTCTACGTCACCACCTGGGACTACGACAACGGCTACCGGCCCCTCGTCCCCGCTTCCGAGCAGTGGAAGTTCTGGGGAGCGGATGGCGCCACGTCGCCTCTCGTCCTCGACGACACGCCCGTGCTCACCGTGCCCTGAGGGCCTGGCCCGAGGAGAACGGCATCGTCATATTTCCCGTGAGGCCCGCTGGTGCGGCCGACCGCACCGGCTCTGTCCCGGCCCAGGAGAGGCCCGATGCAGTCGACTCCGGATCTGATGACGCTCGCGCACCGCCTGAATCCCTATCCCCTGTACGCGGAACTCAGACGCAACCATCCGGTCTGCCGGGTCGAGCCCGGCGGACTCGTGGCCGTCAGCCGGTACAAGGACGTGGAGTACGTCCTCAAGCATCCGGAGTTCTTCTCCTCCCACGGCTTCCGGATCGCGTGGCAGCCCGAGTGGGCGGGAGACAACCCGCTCGCCCAATCCCTCGCCGCGTCCGATGGCAAGGAGCACGCCCGCCTGCGATCCCTGGTCAGCCGTGCCTTCACCCCCGTGGCCATCAACCGCCTCGACGAGAAGGTCCGCGCGAACGCTGCCCGGCTCGCGGAGGGCCTGCACGCCCGGGGCGAGGTGGACTTCATGGAGGAGTTCGCCACCCCGCTGCCCGCTCGCACCATCAGCGACCTGCTGGGAATCGATCCCACGCTCGAGCGCCACTACAAGCGCTGGACGGAGGTCCTCGTCAGCATCGCGCCCGTTCCCGAGAACGACGAGCACGTGACCCGCACGCGCGACACCATCGCCGAGTTGAAGCACTACGTGCAGCAGATCATCGACGCGCGGCGCTCCCAGCCGAGCGACGACGTGATGGGCCTCATCGTGCGGGGCGGCCCCGACGGGCAGCGGCTCAGTGACCAGGAAATCATCGGGCTCGCCTTCACCCTGCTGGCAGCGGGACTCGAGACGACGAGCTTCTTCTTCGCCCACGCGCTGCCGTTGCTGGCCGAGCGCCCCGACGTGTTCGAACGGCTGCGCGCCGACCGCGAGCTGCTGCCGAAGTTCATCGAGGAGATGCTGCGCTACGACGGCCCGGTGCGGGGGCTGCCACGCATCGTCACGGCCGACGTGGAGCTGTCCGGCGTGCGCATCGAGCGGGGCGCATGCGTCCTGTCGCTCATCGCCTCGGCCAACCGCGACGAGGTCCGTTTTCCCCACGCCGACCGCTTCGACCTCGATCGGGAGCAGACGGGCATCTCCTTCGGGGCTGGCAGCCACTTCTGCCTCGGGGCCTTCCTGGCGCGGCTCGAGGCCCGGGCGGGCCTCGGCGCACTGCTCGACCGGTTCAGCGGCTTCTCGCTCCTCCCCGAGGGCGTGGTGTGGAACCGGAGCCTCGTCACGAGCGGACCGTTGAAGATGCCGGTCCGCTTCCTGCCGGCCTGAGAGCCGCCAGCGTCACGGGCTCACACGGATGTGCTGGAACAGGGCCGTGGCGTCGTGGACGTTGAGCCCGAAGCGCCCGCTGACATAGGCGGTGTCGGTGGCGTCGATGATGGGCGTGGTGCCGTTGTCCAGGTACACCCGGAAGCGGGAGCCCGTGGCGATGACCTTCAGGTGGTACGTGCGCCCCGCCAGGATGGGCGTGTGGTACACGGCGATGTCCTTCCCCGGACGCCACAGCTTGACCATGCCCAGGGTGTCCACGTTGAGCGTGTAGTGTTGCGTCGCGTTGGCGTTGGCGCGGAACGTCAGCGCCGCCGCGCCTCCGTAGGCCAGGCCCCCGTTGATCACGCGCACATCGCCCTCGTAGGTGAAGTCCGTGCCCGTCTGCGAGCTGAGGTAGAAACCGTCACCCACCACCGAGCCCTGCTTGCCACCAAGCGGCTCGGTCCAGGTGCCCACGGTGGAACTCCACGGCCCGGCGAGGTTGGAGCGGAAGCTGGTGGCGTTCACGCGAATGTTCTTCAGGAGTCCCGTGCCCGAGTAGACGTTGAACCCGAAGCGCCCGCTGACATGGGTGGTGTCGGTGGCGTCGATGACGGGCACGGCGCCGTTGTCCAGGTACACCTTGAAGTTGGACCCCTGGGCGACCACCTTGAGGTGGTACGTCCGTCCCGCAACGATGGGCACGGGATTCACGGCGATGTCCCGCCCCGGACGCCACAGCTTGACCCCCGCCTGGGTGTCCAGGGTGGCCGTGTAGTGCTGGGTCGCGTCGGCGTTCGAGCGGAAGGTCAGCGCCGCGGCCACCCCGCTGACCACGAGCACGTCGCCCTCGTAGGTGAAGTCCGTGCCCGTCTGCGAGCTGAGATAGAAGATATCGGTGGCGCTCGCCGCCGTGCCCTGCTTGCCCCCCGTCACGTCCGACCAGGCGCCGCGCACGGCCGTCCAGATCCCGGCGAGGTTGGTGTCGAGCGTGGGCTCGCCACCGGCCCAGGCGGAGCCCAGCCGGTAGAGTTGCAGCGAGACCAGCTTCACGCTGCCGCCTTCCGCATAGAGGCGGATGCCCTGACTGGTCGTGGCCGAGTTGAACTTGATGTTCTCGGTCAAGGACACCCGGCCGTCGTTGCCGAACACCTCCAACTGTCCCCGGTCGACGAGCAGGCGCATCTTCACCCGGCCATTCACCGGCGACATCGCGGCCCCGGCCAGCATCTGCGCGACCCGGTCATACACCACCACGCGATCCGCGGTTCCATCGCTCCGGGCATGCAGCTTGAAGCCGAAGCGCGACGCCGTGGCGCCCGTGAGATCGAACTCGGCGAGCAGCTCGTAGGTGTCGGCGAGGATGCCCGTGAGCGGATCCGTCGCCGGGTCGGTGGTGAGGGTGCGGCTGGTCCATGACGCGCTCGAGGTGCGCAGGGACTCGATCTCCGCGACGGGGTAGCGGGTGAGCCGCACGCCCTCGGGGAACGTCCGCAGCTTCAGCTCGGCGGGAAAGGAGGCACTGCCCGTCCAGGTGCTTCCGGAGTTGCCCGGCATCCACACCATCTGCACGGTGCGCCCGTCGGGCATGTTGCTGAAGACGAGCCCCGCGTAGAACGAACCATCGAAGCTGTTGCGCCCCATGTCCATCCGCTGGGGCACGCTCCACTCCGGCGTGAACGTCAGGCCATTGAACGAGCCGAGGACGTACTCGCCACTGGCATCCGTCATGACCCACTTCGTGTTGGACGCGTTGCCGTCCACCGCGAGCGGAAAGAAGTCCGGGCACTCGAAGAGCCAGTCCGCCTTGTACCGGCTGCTCCACGTCCAGTGCAGCAGGTCCGGCGAGGTGTACAGCTCCACCCCGTTGCCTCCAGCGTCGGACCAGACGACCATCACCCACCGCGCCGTGGGTGCGTGCCAGAACACCTTGGGGTCGCGGCTGGTGCCCGCGGGGGTGACGACCTTGCGGCCACCGTCATAGGTCTGGAACGTCCGGCCCGCGTCGTTGCTGTAATGGACGATGACGCCGTTGGTCCCGGAGAACACGACGATGGGCTGCTCGGTGCCGGTGCGCAGGCCCGAGGTGTTGTTCACGTCCACGACCCCGCCACCCGACCACAGGTCCCCAGGATGCACACCGGGCTCGAGCGCCATCGGCAGCTGGGTCCAATGCACCAGGTCCGGGCTGGTGGCGTGGCCCCAATGCATGGTGTCCCACGCCAGTCCGTGCGGGTTGTGCTGGAAGAAGAGGTGGTACGTGCCCTGGTAGTACAGCGGCGCGTTGACGTCGTTCATCCAGCCCCACCGGGAGCTGAAGTGGAACTGGCCCCGATAGGGCTCGGAGTACGCGGTGGAGGGATAGGGAAACTCGGGGTACTCGGCCACCGTCCCCGCCCGGCTCGCCGCGCCCGGCAGGACGACGGCGAGCGCCGTGAGCAATGGAAGGACGACGGTACGGGTGGAGATAGGGTTCATGGCGGATGAACCCTATCTATTTCTTTTTTTCGTGTAAAACCTGTTTAAGCTGAAGCTCCGGTGCAAGCGTCGGGTGCCCTAGACTTCCGGCAGCCCCAGTCTCCGCGCGGCCTCATCCATCATGCGCTGCCGGGCTTCTTCCGACGCGCCCGCATCGCCTCGCGCGCCATTCACGCCCACGTCCTCGGCCAGGCCACTTCCCCGCCAACTCTCCGCGGGGACGTCGCGGCCCACGTCCATCCCCAGCGACGGCGCCACGGCCTTCGAGCGCCGAAGTGGAGCGGCCCGCGTCAGGGCGGCGTAGAGGTCCACGATCGTCACTCCGGCGACCGCGGCGGTGAGGACGCCTTGCCAGACGCGGCTCGCGCGCGGCTTGCCGAAGGTCACCGCCAGGAGCGTGAGATCCATGGCATCCCCCGCCACGCGCGCCCAGACCCAGTCCCGCCGCTGGGGCTCACGCAAGAGGCCCCATCCGCTGGCGAGCTCCCGAAGGCCCAGGGCCCGCACCCGGTCGGCGCGGTACTTCGACAGGCCCAGCACGCGGCAGATGCCCTCCGCGAAAGCCAACTCCGTCAGTCCAATTCCCAGGCTCGCCCATCCGAGAGCCCACGGCAGACGCTCACGCTTCATCGCGATGACCTCCATTTGAGGGAAGGTGAGGACGCGCCTGGAACCGGGACAAGCGCATCGGGGAACGGGCCCGTGTCTGGCCGTTCCCCCACCCCGCGAGCGGTCAGGCGGGCAAGCCCTTCACCAGCTCGTGTAGCTTCAGCACCGTCCTCCAGTTGCGCGCGGTAACGGGGGAGCCCACGGCCTTGTCGAGCACCGCCGGGCCGAGCTTCGTCCCAGCCACGCCGTTGGAATACAGCACCCAGAGCGCGTCGCCCGCGGCCTCGATCAGCTCGCCAGCACTGGCGCGCTCGCGAAGCGCGGCGACCGCGCCCGGCCTGGGCTTCTGCTTGGACAGCGCCAGGTGCAGGAGGTTCGGCTGCTTCTCGGCGGCGTCCGGGAAGGGGCTGCCGGCGGCATAGGCCGCCCACTGCCGGGCGGTCCGGGCGATCACATCCACCGCGAAGCCGAAGCGCTGTTGCAGCGCCGCCTCGAGCATCGCGGCGGCTTCATCCGCGCCCCCAGGAGCGGTGACGACGAGGTTGCCACTCTGGATGTAGCTCTCGACGTCGCCGAAGCCGATGTCGCGGCACGTCTGACGGAGCTGCTCCATGGGCACCTTGCGATGACCGCCCACGTTGACGCCGCGAAGAAGCAGGATGATCCGGGACATGGGTGCAAGCGTGCCACTCCCATGTGCGCGAGGGGAACTCCTCAGTGCGGCGCCACCGCGTCGCTGGAGGGAAGCGTCGTGGGCGTGGGGCGCCGGGTCCGGGGGAAGAAGAGCCCGGCGGAGAAGGCGCCCAGGGCCGAGGCGCAGATGAGCCAGAAGTTGAGGGACAGGCCGCGGCCGAGCGCATCACCGAGCGTGCGCAGAACCTCGGGCGCGAGGCCCCGACCATGATCGGGACTGAGGATCTGATTGGCCGCGGACAGGGGAATGTGGGGATCCTCCATCAGCTTGGACACCATCACCCCGCCCATCAGTCCCACGCCCAGCGCCCCGCCGATGGTGCGGAAGAACATGTTGCTCGCGGTGGCCACGCCTCGCAGCTCCCAGCCCACGCTCGTCTGCACCGCGATGAGCAGCGACGTGGAGGCGAAGCCCAGGCCGAGGCCGAACACCCCCATGGCCACCTCGGGGACGAGCAGGGACGCGCCCGGCTTGAGCAGCAGCGCCATCAGCGCCGTGCCCGCGCCCGCCATCCCGAAACCGCCGATGATGAGCGGGCGGAAGCCCATCCGGAGGATGAGCCGCCCCGCCAGGAGGCTCGCCAGGGGCCAGCCGACGATCATCGGGGTGATCATCCCTCCGGCCAGCGTGGGCGAGCCGCCCAGCACGGCCTGCACGTACAGCGGCACGTAGGTGGTGGCACCGAACTGCGCGGAGGAGAAGAGCGCTCCGGCCACCGAGGAGATGGCGATGGCGGGAATCCGGAAGAGCGACATCGGCAGGAGGGGCTCGGCCGCCCGGAGCTCCACGAACACGAAGGCGGCGAGCAGCACCCCCGCCCCCAGGAGCGCGGGGAGCTGGTGCTCCATGCCCTGCACCCCGATGAGCAGCAGCACCACGCCCGCGGAGAGCAGCACCGCCCCCGCGATGTCCAGCCGCTGGGGTTTGCGCTCGACGCGCTCATGGAAGAAGACGCCGAGCAGGAACATCGCGCCCACGCCGATGGGGACGTTGACGAAGAAGATCCAATGCCAGGTGAGGTACTTCACGATGAGCCCGCCGGTGAGGGGACCCACCAGGCCGGCGATGCCCCACACGGCGCTGAAGGCCCCCTGGACGCGGGCGCGCTGCTCGAGCGTGTAGAGGTCCCCCACCACGGTGAGCGCCACGGGCTGCATGGCGCCCGCCCCGAGCCCCTGGAGCGTGCGGAAGGCGATGAGCATGCCCATGGACGTGGCCAGGCCACTGGCGATGGAGCCCACGAGGAACAGGCCCACGCCGAAGAGGAGCACGGGCTTGCGGCCGTAGAGATCCGAGAGCTTGCCGTAGATGGGGACGGTGATGGTGGAGGCGAGCATGTACGCGGTGAAGACCCACGCGTAGCTGTGCAGCCCGCCCAGGTCGCTGACCACCGTGGGCATGGCCGTGGAGACGACCGTCATCTCCAGGGCCGCCATGAAGAGACACAGGGCGAGGGCCAGGGTAGTCAGGGGGCGTTGCGTGGTCCGCATCCGCCCTGCCTAGCGGGTGGGCCGCCAGGGCGCCACCTCAAATGAACCCCGGCTCCACCCCGAGTCCTGCTCGACTCCACCGCGGTGATGAGCGTGCTCTCCGCGAGTCGTTGGACGCGCTCGCGGTGAGGGTCCGCCTGGCCTTCAGCCGACCTTGGCGATCTGCGGAGCGACGTTGCCCTGGGGAGCGGCGTAGCCCGAGAGGATCAGGGCCTCCGCGATGGCCTCGCCCATGCCGCCCGACACCGGGCCGAACGACGCGTTCTGGCACCACGCCTGGACCATCAGCACGGGGCCCTTCACGGTGAAATCCGCGAAGCCGATGGAGAGCGCGGGCTGAGCCAGCACCCCCGGCACCGCGGCCACCCGCTCCTCCAGGGCCCGCTTGATCGCGGCGACGTCGGCCCCGTGCCGCAGCGGCACCTTGATGGAGACCTGCCGGTTGGCGTGGTGGCTGTAGTTGACGATGTTGTCGCCGAGCAACCGGCTGTTGCCCACGATGATGCGCAGGTTGTCCGGCGTCTCGAGGACGGTGACGAACAGACCGACCTCCTGGACCGTGCCCGCCACCCCCGCCGAGGAGATCGAGTCTCCGACGCGGAAGGGCCGCAGCACGAGCAGGAAGACGCCCGCGGCGAAGTTGCCCAACAGGCCCGCCCACGCCGAGCCGATGGCGACGCCCGCCGCCGCCAGCAGCGCGGCGAACGAGGTGGTCTCGATGCCCATCATCCCCAGCAGCGCCAGCAGCAGCAGGATGGTGAAGGCACCCGAGAAGAGCGACTCGGTGTAGCGGATGAGCGTGGCGTCCAGCTTGCGCTTGTTGAGCGCGATGTTCAGCACGCGCTGGAAACCGGCGATGAGTGAGCGCCCCACGAACCAGAGGACGATCGCGGCACCCAGCTTCATGAAGAAGGGGAGGGCCTGCGTGAGGGCCAGGGTCTTGAGCTGCTCGATGAGTGATTCCATGGGAACGGGGATGCCTTTGAGGATGGGGCCGCCGTCCTTGGGGCGGCGGCTCCGCGCACATTAGCAAGCCTCATGCCCATGTGTCTGGCCCCCCCCGGGGCAGGGCCTGTCAGGGCCCATGCCTGACGTGTCAGCACGGGGTGTTGACGCGTCAGGCGCGGCTCAGCCGCCCTTGGGGAAGGAGGTGCAGGCCTCGCCGTACTCGCGCCACCAGCCCTCCAGGGCCTTGAGGTCGGTGGGCCGGGGCTCGTCGCCCGCGCCCGCCATGTCCAGGTAGGCGTGCAGCAGCGGACGGAAGTGCGGGTGCGCGCACTTGTCGATGATGTCCACGGCGCGGCGCTTGGGCGAGCGGATGTCCATGTTGAGCGCGTAGCCGTGCTCAGTGACGACGCACTTGATGTCGTGCTCGGTGTGGTCGATGTGCCGCACGTACGGCATCACGCAGCTCACCGTGCGCCCGTCCTTGAGCGGCCGGGTGGACGGCGTGTGCACGATGCTCACGTAGGCGTTGCGGAAGAAGTCTCCCGAGCCCCCCAGCCCATTGACGATGCGCGAGCCGTCGATGTGGGTGGAGTTGACGTGGCCGTAGATGTCCACCTCGATGGGGGTGTTCATCGCGATGACGAACAGGCGGGAGATGATCTCCGGGCTGTTGGACAGCCACATGGGCCGCAGCACCAGCTTGTCCCGGCAGCGCTCGAACAGCTCCATGAAGCGCCGGCGCCCGTCCGCCGAGAAGGACACCGCGGTGGCCGAGGCGTTCTCGAACTTCGCGTCGTCCTCCAGGTAGCGCAGCATTCCGTCCTGGAAGACCTCGGTCCAGAACCGGATCTTCTGGAAGGGGGACGTGTAGAGCTCGCCGATGATGGCGTTGGCCACGTTGCCCACGCCGGACTGGATGGGGGGCAGGCGCTCGCCCCAGCCGAACTGATCGCGGCACTGGAGCAGGAAGGCGATGACGTTCTGCGCGATGCGGCGGTCCGTCTCGCTCGTGCCCTTGAAGGGCACCGGATGGTCGGGCGTGCGCGACTCGACGACGGCCACCACCTTGCGGTGATCGAACTCGACGTTGGGCGTGCCGATGCGATCACGCACGTTGAGCAGCGGCAGCGGCCAGCCCACCTTGGGGTGCACCGCGGGCAGGGCGATGTCGTGGAAGCCCGTGTAGTCCGGCACCGCGGTGTTCACCTCGAGGATGACCTTGCGCGCCCGGAAGAGCGCCTCGGCGGAGATGCCCACCGACGAGGAGAGGATGACGCTGCCGTCCGCGAGGATGCGCGACACCTCGACGACGGCGACGTCGATCTCCCCATAGAAGCCGTACATGAGGTTGCGCGCGAAGGCGGACAAGTGCACGTCGGTGAAGTCCATCTCCCCCGAGTGGATGAGCTTGCGCGAGGCGGCCGAGGACATGTACGGCCCGCGCTTGCGGATGAAGGGCGCCATGGGCCCCTCCACGTCGTCGGCGAGCGAGGCACCGCTGAGCAGCGTGATGCGCGAGGCGGGGGCGGTCTCGGTGAAGTGCCGGGCCAGGGCCGGGAAGAAGGTCTTCGGCTCGCCCGACTTGGTGAAACCACTGATGGCCACGGTGTTGCCGTCGGTGACGTGCTTGACCGCCTCTTCCACCGGGACGACCTTGGCCAACAACTCCGCGTTCTCGATCCGCTTCTGCAGTGAGCTCATGGCGAGCAGCATCCAATGCCCCGGAATCGCTCCCCGCCACAAGCACACCGGCCCACAAGAAAAAGTCGTCGGAGCATTCAGCTGACAACGTTGGAAACCCGTCGCCTACCGAGCACCCCGGCGCGACGGCTTCACGTTCCCCCCGGCTTGACTACAACCGTAGTCAGGGCGTACCTTGCTTCGTGACGACACTTGTAGTCACGCGGGCGGGAACATGAAGAAGCCGGTGGGAGAGCAGGAGTTGACGCTGCTGCGCTGGGTGGCGGAGCACGGCCCCGTCACCGTGGGGGAGGCGGCGGAGAAGTTCGGCGAGCCGCAGGGGCTGGCGCGCTCCACCATCCTCACGGTGATGGAGCGGCTGCGGGGCAAGGGGCACCTCACCCGGCGCAAGGTGGAGGGCGTCTACCAGTACAGCTCGAGCATGCCGCTGGCGGAGCTCCTGCGGGGCGTGGTGGGGGACTTCGTGAAGAAGTCGCTGGCGGGCTCGCTGTCGCCCTTCGCCACGTGGCTGTCGGAGACCGACGAGGTCAGCGACGAGGAGCTGCGCCAGCTCGAGGACGCCGTCGCCCGGCTCAAGTCGAAGAAGGAGGGGGAGTCATGAGCGCGCTGGACTGGAACATGAGCAGGGAGTTCGCGCTCGCCGTGGCGCGGACGCTGTGGCAGGTGTCCTGGCAGGCGGCCCTCTGGGCGCTGGGGGTGTGGGCCCTCACGCGCGTGTGGCCGAGGCTACCCGCCTCCGTGCGAACCACGCTGTGGTGGCTCGTGGCGCTCAAGTGCCTGGTGGGCCTGTGCGCGGTGGGAGCGGTGCGCCTGCCACTGCTGCCCGCGCCCGAGACGTCCACGGCGCGCGGGGAGGCGGTGGCCCCCGGGCTCGCGCTGCCTCACGACGACGCGCGGCCGGTGGACGCTCCGCACGCGCCCGTGCGCGAGGAGACGCCCACGGAGGGTCCGCCCTGGAAGGAGGGGGTGCTGCTGCTGTGGCTCGGGGGTCTCGCATGGCAGGGGCGGGAACTGCTCCAGGGACTGGTGCGCCTGCGCCGCATCCGGCGCGAGGCCCGGCCGCTCGAGGACGACGCGCTCCACCAGGCCGCGATGACGCTGGGGCGGGAGCTGGGCCTCGCACGGGTTCCCCCCTTGCTCGTCTCCGAGCAGGCGCCGAGCCCCCTCGCGCTCGGCCTGCCGCGCCCCGAGATCATCCTGCCGCGCCGCGCGCTGGAGTCGCTCTCTCCCCTGGAGCAGCGCATGGCGCTCGCGCACGAGCTCGCCCACGTGCGGCGCCGGGACCTGTGGCTCGGCTGGGTGCCGGCGCTCGCGCGGGCCGTGTTCTTCTTCCACCCGCTCGTGCGGTGGGCCTGCCACGAGTACGCGCTCGCCCGTGAGGAAGCCTGTGACGCCGCCGCGCTCCAGGCCACCGGCGCCGAGCCCCACGACTATGGACGCCTTCTGCTCCTCTTTGGTGTCGCCCGCGCGCCGGCCGCGGCGGCGGCATCCGGTGCACCGTCACACCTCGCGGCCCTGAAACGGAGAATCGCCATGCTGGAACACGCGGATACTGATTCGAAGCGTCACCCCCACTGGGCCCGCTGGGTGCTGGGAGGACTCGCCCTGGTGGCGCTCGTCCCCTTCCAGGTGGTCGCCCGCGAGGCCCCCGTCACCGCCACGGCTCCCGGTGTCTCGGGCAACCTCGCCGTGCCCCTTCCCGCGCTGAGCGCCCCGCGAGGGGACGACGGTTCCGCACTCTCGTATGTCCTCATCGATCCTCCCCACCACACGACCATGTCCGGCTCGACGGAGGACTTGAGGGTGGCACGCGCGCTGGCGGGAGGGGGAAAGGAGCCCCTCCTCTATGTGCGCCGGGACGGCCAGGAGTACATCATCCGGGACGCGGCGACGTTGAAGGCCACCCTGGAGTCGTTCGACACGCAGCGGGCCATCGGCGAGAAGCAATCCGAGCTGGGCCACAAGCAATCCGAGCTGGGCCACAAACAATCCGAGCTGGGCCACAAACAATCCGAGCTGGGCCAGAAGCAGGCGACCATCGGAATGAAGATGGCGGCAGTGGCGCAGAAACGAGCCAATCTCGCCCTGGAGCGGCATCGGCTGGAGAGAACGAACGCGCCGGCGTCCCCGGAGTTCGAGCGCCGGGAGCAGGAGCTGGAGCGCGAGATGGAGCCGCTCGAAAAGCAGATGGAGGAGCTCGGCCGGCAGATGGAGGTCTTCACCCAGCCGATGGAGGAGCTTGGCCGGCAGATGGAGGAGCTCGGCAAGCCGATGGAAGAGCTTGGCCGGCAGATGGAGTTGGCCAACCAGGAGGCGCAGAAGAAGGTGCGGACCCTGTTGGACGACGCGATCCGCAAGGGCCTGGCCGAGCCCGTGAAGCGCTGACACCGCCGCTCGGAAAGCCAGGCCCTCCCCTGCTCACCCTCCCCATGGCTCAGCCAGCCGGGCGGACGACGATGCCCGTGAGCAGGGCGAGCACGGCCAGCACCGAGATGATGATGAGCGCCTCGGTACTGCCCCGGAAGGCGGTGCCGAACCCCTCCACGTCCTCACGTCCAGCGCTCGGCGTCTTCCGGCCGACCGCGTGGTCGATGACGAGCACCGTCAGGCTGATCGCGAGCCAGGCGCCCAGGGCCAGCCACGGCACCGAGTCGGCCAGGAGTCCCACGAAGAGCGCCACCACGGAGAGGGCGTATCCAATGGCATACGCCACATGGGATGGAGGGTAGAAAGCACGTCCAGGGGTTCCGGCGACCATGACACACACTCCCTCCCTCCCCTTTTAGAGTGAGACGCCCCCCGCTCCCGTCAACCGGGTCGAAGCGACCACTCCGGCAATCGCTCGCATCGGCCCCTCGTGGACCTCAGGCCCGTTCGCGTGACAACGTCTTCGGCTCGAACTTCGAGAACGCCGGGAAGCGCAGCGGCTCCGTCGTCTCCAGCGAGACGAGCCGCTGGCCATAGGCTTCGAGGTAGCGGGCCCTTGCCTCCTCCGCGACATGCGCGACGCTCCAGGCGGCGAACGGCGGCAGGACGTCGAACCCCGTGAAGCGGAAGATGCCGTGATGGATGGGGAAGAGCAACTGCTCCAGGGGACCGGACAACCCGCCCTCGGAGAACTGGCTCTCCGGGCCTCCCGTCGTGAACGAGAGCATGGCCCGCTTTCCACGCAGCACCCCGGTGTCGAACCACCGGCCGCCGCCGTAGATGGTCCCCATGGCGAACACCCGCTCCACCCACCCCTTGAGGATGGCCGGCAGGGAGAACCACCAGAGGGGGAATTGAAAGATGAGCACATCGCACCGCAGGAGCTTCTCGAGCTCGGCCTTGATCTCCGGCACGAAGCCCCCGCTCTCCGCCGCGTGCAACTCCTCCAACTGCTGCTTGAAGTAGGTGGGATCCTTGCGTGACACGAAGTTGCGGCGATCCGACACGGGATCCCACCCCATGGCGTAGAGATCGGACACCACGACCTGGTGCCCCTGTGCGCTCAGCACCTTCTGGGCATGACGGGTGAGCGCCCCATTGAAGCTCTGGGGCTCGGCGTGCGCGTGCACGATGAAGACATTCATGGAGACCTCTCGGTTGGAGGCTCCTCTTATTCACCCACTCTCTGCTGGATTCAAGTACTCATGATTTTCGCATATAGTCAGTAAAAGTAGAGTGTGGAGGACGGATGAAGAAACAACGCAAACCCTCGGACTTCTGCTGCCCGGTGGAATTGACCCTCAACGTCATCGGCGGGAAGTGGAAGAGCGTCATCCTCTTCTATCTGATCCAGAAGGGAACGCTGCGCTTCAACGAGTTCCGGCGGCTCATGCCGCGCATCACGCTGCAGATGCTCACCAACCAGCTGCGCGAACTCGAGATGGACGGGGTGGTGCACCGCGAGGTCTACCCGCAGGTGCCCCCCAAGGTGGAGTACTCGCTCACCCCGTTCGGCAAGAGCCTCGAGCCCATCATCCTCCTCATGATCGAGTGGGGACGGAGCAACGAGAAACGCCTGCTCGCGGGTACGGGCGAGGGGGCGGCCGCCCCGCTGGAGGAGACGTGCGCCCCGGTCGAGGCGCCCATGCGCCCACCCCGGCGGGCTCACCCGGGACGTGCGTAGACGCCCACGGTCTCGCCGAACGCGAGCACGTGCCCTTGCACGGCCCGGAAGAGTTGCTGGCGTCCGAAGCCCGGCTCGAGTTCGAGGCGGCGGTCGAGTGCCAGCACCTGGAGGTGGTAGCGGTGCGGGATGTCGCCCCAGGGCGGAGCGCAGCCGGTGTAGCCCACGCGCAGGAAGCTGTTGCGACCTTGCACCGCCACGTCCACCCCCTGCGCCGGGATGCCCTCGGGCAGGGAGTCGCGCCCGGCGTCCAGGTCCGCGACGAGCCAGTGGACGAACGGCTCGGGAGTGGGCGCGTCCGGATCCTCCATCCAGACCACGAAGGATTCAGTGCCCGCGGGGCCCGCGCCCCAGCGCAACGGCGGGCTGAGCCCCGCTCCATCGGCGGTGTAGTGCACGGGGATGTCGCGCCCCTTCACGAAGGCGGGACTCATCACCACCAGGGGAGCCACCTGGCTCAAGTCCAGCCGGTATTGGGCGAGCCGCTCTTCCCCCGCTCGCTCGCCGGGACGTCCGCGCAACATCCGGGGCATGCCCAGGACGAGGCTTCGCAACGTGTGGTTCAGGTTCATCCGCCGAAGGTAGGAACGGGTTCCCCTCCAGGCTTGAGCGGGCACTCGCCCGGCTGCTTCAGCTCGGCGGGAAAAAGACATCGGCTCGAAACGGCCTCGGGTTGTCCCCCTCCGGGGTTCACGTTAAGGTCGCGCCCCTTCTGGCCACTTGGCGTTCCGATGGCGGCTCGGGCACTCACTGCCCGGTCGTAGGGCGCCCGGGTGGCACCTGTTCACGGCCCAGACCCCCCGGCTCTCCACTGGTCGCGCGAACGGCGGACCCCATGGCGTTCCTCGAAATCGAGCTGCTCCGGGCCACCGCCGAGCGCATCGATAGACGGGGCCCCGGGCCCGGGAGGAACGTATGGAAGTGATCATCGTGTCGCTGTTGGGGATCCTGGCGTTTGGTGGCGTCTTCCTGCTTCTGGGCCCGGAGTGGTGGAGTTCCAGCCTGGGGACGCTCAAGAACAAGAAGAAGCCCGGCGAGGACGGCCCCTCCAAGGGTGGGTCCCAGCAGGACAAGTCCCAGAAGGGTGGGTAGTCGCGAGGCCCTCACGACAGGAGGGCAATGTGCGCAGCGAGCGCTGCCGCCGCCAGGAGATTTCCATGCTGGCGAGCGAGCACCCAGCGTACTCTCCCCCGCCCCCCTACCCCAGGAGAACGGCACATGAGCGACGAGATCGTCTTCTACCACAACCCCAAGTCGCGAGCGCAGATGGTGCACTGGATGCTCGAGGAGCTCGGTGGTGTCCCCTACCGGACCGTGCTCATCGACATGGAGAAGAAGGAGCACAAGACGCCGGAGTTCCTCGCCATCAACCCGATGGGCAAGCTGCCGACGCTCGTGCACGACGGCACCGTCATCACCGAGACGGCCGCGATCATCACCTACCTCGCCGACACGTTCCCCCAGGCCGGGCTCGCCCCGCTGCCGGGAGACCCGCGCCGCGGCACCTATCTGCGCTGGCTCTTCTTCGGCGCGGGCTGTTTCGAGCCGGCGCTGCTCGACACCATGTTCAAGCGTCCGCCGGTCGAGAGCAAAGGTGCCCTGGGCTACGGCAGCTACGAGGACACGATCAACGCGCTCAAGAAGATGCTCGTCCCCGGCCCCTACATCCTCGGGGAGCAGTTCAGCGCGGCCGACGTCTACGTCGGGGCCTCGCTGAGCTGGGGCGCGAAGTTCGGCGCGCCCGGTCTGGACGAGCCCATCTTCAAGAATTACATCGAGCGCATCACCTCGCGCCTGGCCTACAAGATCACGTCGGGCGGCTAGAGCCGTGGGCGGCAGCCGCCCCGTCAGTGTCCATTGGCCGGGGGCACCGCTCACGCACCAGGTGATAGCGTCGGACGAGCGAGCCATGGGCCCCGGGTTCTCCCGGGGAGAGGGAGGTCCGAGCCTCCTGATCGTCTGACCGTGAAAGGATGAAGAGATGGCCCGCATCCGGGTGAGCGCGTTTCGTTGGGTACCGCCTTTCGCGCAGGGAGTGGTGCGCGAGTTTCGTGTGCGCTGGGCGCTCGAGGAGGCGGGCCTCGCCTATGAAGAGCTGTTGATCGGACCGGAGGATCAACCGACCGAGGCCTATCGTCGTCTTCAGCCTTTCGGGCAGGTGCCCGCCTACGAGGAGGACGGGCTGGTGCTGTTCGAGTCCGGAGCCATCGTGCTGCACATCGCCGAGCGGTCCGAGGCACTGATGCCCCCCGAGCCTCACGCCCGGGCGCGCGCGAAGACCTGGATGTTCGCGGCGCTGAACACGGTGGAACCGGCGATCCAGAAGCTCGCCGAGATTGATTTGTTTCACCCTGGCGAGGAGTGGGCGAAGCAGCACCGGCCCCAGGCGGTCGAGGCGGTGAGGCAGCGGCTGGCGGACCTGGCGCGCTGGATGGAGGGGCGCGACTACCTCGAGGAGCGCTTCACCGCGGCGGACCTGCTCATGACGACGGTGTTGAGCATCCTGCGTCACACGCAACTGGTCGCGGAGCAACCGGTGCTCGAGGCCTACCACGCACGGTGCGCGGCACGGCCCGCGTACCGGAAGGCGATGGCCGACCACCTGGCACCCTTCGCCAGGAACGCACCACCAAGCGTCTAGCCATACCCGCACGAAGCGTACGAGCAGGCGGCCCTGGCGCGTCGCGTCATGATGCTTACCCATTGCGCCATGGACGCCATCTCTCTACTCAAACAGGACCACGCCACCCTCCGGAAGCTGTTCAAGCGCTACGAAGCGCTCAAACACGGAGGGGACGTCAGCAAGAAGCAGGAGATCTCCCGGCGCATCATCCTGGAGCTTTCCATCCACGCCGCCATCGAGGAGCAGGTCTTCTATCCCTCGGTGAAGGCTCACGATTCGAGGTGGATCGAGCGGATCGACGAGGCGCTCGAGGAGCACCGGGTCGCGAAGTGGGAGCTCGCCGCGATCGAGCGGATGAGCCCGGAGGAGCCGCGGTTCGACGCCCGGTTCACCGTGCTGGTGCAGAACGTGCTGCATCACATCGAGGAAGAGGAGAACGGGCTGTTCGCCCGCATCCACCAGACGTTCACCCAGGGGGAGCTCGACGCCATGGCGGACGCGCTCACCTTCGCGAAGCGCGCGGTGCCGACGCACCCACACCCGATGCTCCCGGATGAGCCGCCCGGCAACCTGGTGATGCCGCTGGTGGCGGTGTTCGACCGGGGCCGGGACCTGGTCACCGAGCTGGTGGAACGCGGCCTGGAGTGGGCACGGCAGCTCGGCGAGGTGGGACGCGAGCGCGCGGAGGAGGTGGGCGAGAAGGCACGCAAGTGGACGCTCGAGGCCCCGGGCCGGGGACTGAAGGTGTCCAGCGACGTGCTCGAGGAGACCCGGGGCATGGCGCGCGACGCGAGCCGGAATGCCCGGCGCATGGCGGAACAGGCGGCGAGTGATGTCACCCCCAGGACGGGAAACGGGGAGCCACGCCGCAATGGCGCGAGCGCCCACCGAGCGAAGGCGTCCCATCCGCCCAGGCAGCGGGGAAGCGTGAGCCGTCAAGCGAGCGCCCCCGCCGGGAAGACCGCGCGCAAACACACCACGAGCGAGAAGGGGAACTCCGCCGGGAAGTCCGCCCCGCGAGCGTAGGGGCGCCGCGGAGGTGAAGGTAGCGGGTTGCGCGCGCGTACCCGCTACCGGGCGCGGGCCTTCCTCGCCTTGCGAGTGGCGTGGACGCGCCGTTCTGCCCGGCCATGGCGGCGTGACGCACCTCCACGTTCCCGAGGAAGTGCGCCAGGGCCCCTCCCCTACGCCACCGAGAGCTGGAAGCTCGCGTCGAGCGAGCCCAGCTCGTTGGAGACCGTCACCGTGTAGGAGGTGGCCGGCATCGGCGAGGGATCCGTGTCGGGCACCTGGGTGATGGTGCCGCTGTCCTCCAGGAAGCGAAGGAAGGAGGGCAGCGCCGGGCGGATGATCCACTTCACCTTGTCACCGCGCTCCAGGCCCAGGGGGATGTTCAGCTCACGGTCGCTCACCTGGAGGTCCAGGCGCGCGGGCACCGTCAGCGCCTCGGGCTTGCTGTCCTGCACGCTGACGCACCAGAGGAAGGGCGTCCCCGACACCTTCAGCGCGTCGCCCTCGCGGCACAGGAAGCGCACCTGCCCGCCCACCTGGACGGAGATGTGCGCCTGGGCCGCGCGGGCCGTCTTGTCCTGGTCCATCTCCACTCCACCCGTCACCTCCACCGTCCAGACCTGGCGACTGGCGTCATTGCCCGGCAGCCGCTCGCCCACGAAGCCCACCGTCCCGTCGGCCTCCGCGGTGAGCAGGAAGTTGGCCAGCAGCGCCCCGGAGTGCGGGGCCTGGGCGTAGAGGAGCGCGCCGCTGTCGCCCTCGGCCAGGAAGCCCAGCACGGTGTGGTGGTCGTTCTTCGCCGCGCCCAGGCTGGCCGCGCGCCGCGGCGGCGGGGGAGGCTCCACCGGCTGCGCCGGCTGCACGGGGGTGTCGGAGATGGTGACGAAGCCGTTGGCGTCCCCCACCACCTGCAGCCCCAGGCCGCGTACCAGCACCTGCTTGCGGTCCAGCGACTCCTTGATGGCGAGGTTCTCGATGGAGGCCTCGTGGGGCATCTCCAGGCCCACCGCGCGGGCCCGCTCGCCGAGGAACTCCTCCACCGCCGTGGGCCGCGGCCGCGTGAAGATGATGATGAGGGTGATGATGCCGCCAATCGCCGCCAGGATGGCCAGCGCGCCGAACACCATCGACATCGCGCTGAGCACCGTGCCCAGCGTGGTGGCCCCCACGACGAAGGCGGCGATGTCGAAGCTGATGGCGAGGATGTCCAGGATGGCGCCGGCCACCATGAAGCTGTGCAGCACCTTCTCCTCGGTCGTCTTGGCATCCTTGAGGTCCATGGCGCTGGTGACGAGGTTGAAGATGGCCAGCCCCATGCCCACCACCCAGGTGGCCACGCGCCGCAGCCCAGCGCCGAGCAGCCGCTTGATGGCGCCCGGCTCCACCATGTGCTTCGCCCAGAAGCTGGGGACCGTGGCCATGGCGCTCGCGGCGGCCTGCGACGCGCGGGTGGTGCCCACCAGGTAGCGCGCCATGCTGTTGGCGTAGGCTCCTTCAATGGCCCGGGCATCCACCTTCTCGATGCCCACCCAGTGCTTGAGCGCGCCGCCCGCCGTGCCCGTTACCCGGTAGGCGGCCCGCAGCTCCACGGAGCCCAGCACCACCTCCACCATCACGGGGGCGAACATGCCCACGGCCACCGCGAGCGCCTGCGCCTTCTGTCGCTCCGTCATGGTGTTCCACTGCCCGGTGGCGGCGTTGACGATGACGCCCACGAAGCCCGCGGCCCCCATGCCCACCATCACCACGCGCGAGATCGTGGTGCACAGCGTGCGCAGCGCGCTCTCGGAGAAGCTGGCGAACCTCGGGAAGCGGTTGCGCAAGTCCCACGCCACGAAGTAGCCCACCGCCGCCACCGAGCCGGCCAGCTCCGAGAGCACCCGGGGCAGCTGGATGCGCTTGCCCGTCACCTCCCAGATTTTCTTGCCCAGCTCCGTGCCGGCCTGGCCTGCGCCCATCAAGGTGAGAAGCACCTCCATCACACCGGAGACGATGGTCGCGGCCTTCTCCGTCCCCTTGGCATTTACGTACTCCTGCAGGTGCTGGAGCACCTCCTTCACCTTCTCATCCTGCACCGCGCCCGGGTTCTCGCAGTACTTGTGGATGAGGTCGACCATCACCTTGCGCAGGTTGTCCACGTTGGCCGACAGGTCCATGGTGCCGGTGAGCACCTCCAGCAGGTTGAAGAGCTGGAGCGTCTCGGAGAACTTCCGGGCGAAGTAGCCGCTCGGGTCGAGCAGGCCCAGCAGCGTCACCACGCCCTGCACCGCGTAGAGCGACTCCATGCTCTTGGTCTTCTTGAGCTGCAGCCGCAGCTGGTTGAGGAAGCCCTCGCGGGTGACACGGCGGTAGACGACGTAGGCCCAGTAGCGCTTGTCCTGGCCCTTGGCCGCCACCTCCTTGATGTCATCGAGCATCGCCTGGAAGGCGTCGCGGGTGGGCTGGTCGGGAGCCGCCTTGAGCCGCCGCGTGATCTCCTCGGCCCACTTCGCGGCGTCGGTGGCGATGTGCGCCGCATGCGCGGTGGCGTTCTGCTCCTGGTCATTGAGGTAGTCGGCGAACTCCTTGAAGCGCATGCGGAAGCGGCGCGCATAGAGCAGCGGCGCCTGCTGCGCGTAGATGTCCGATTGGGAGATGCGCGACTTGAGCATCTGCTCGGCGCGCAGCAGGTTGAGCTTGCGCAGCCCCTTGTCGCTGCTCTGCGAGCGCATCGCCGCGGCGAGGTAGGGCGTACCCAGGCCGCGGTAGAATTCGCGCACCTCCTTGACGCCCTCCTCGCCGTCCTTCTTGCCGCCCTTCTCCGCGATGAGCCGCAGCTCCCCCTCCAACTCGATGGGCGCCTGGCTGATGTAGCGCTCGCGCAGTGCCGGCTCCATGTAGAAGTGGATGATCTGGAAGAGGTCGCCGCGCACCTCCTCCTGCACCACGTCGCGCGTGATGCCCTTGTCGTCGGCGGCGTAGGGCATCATGTTCATCAGCGCGTCGAGGTCCAGCTGCGGCGCGGCGGTGGCGGCGGCCAGGCGCCGCGCCGTCCAGTCCACCGTGGCCATGGCGGTGTCCGCGACGGTGGCCCCGTCCGCGGCGGCGAGCACGGTGTTGCGCTCCGCCACGAGCGACAGCACGGCCGAGCACCGGCGGCCGTTGCCGCCCTCGAGCACCGTCTCGCCGTCATTGGAGAAGCGCAGCATGCCGGTGGCGGGCAGGCCCGCCAGCTGGGCCAGGTGCCCGGGCAGCCCCGTCCAGTGCAGCTCGTCGCCCAGGCGCTGCACGGCGGCGCGGGCGCCGGCCACCTCGAGATGCTCGCCATGCACCAGGAAGGGCAGCCGCGTGCCCTCCAGCTGGTAGAGGCCGACAATCGCGTCGTTGTCCGCCACGCCCCGCACGGCGTACGCCACGCTCTGCCCGTCCACCTTGCAGGCGATGGCCCCGCTGAGCTTGTCCGCCCACTGGTTGATGTGGAAGGCGCCCAGGAAGGGAAAAACGGTGGCGATGCCGCGGTCGTCCGGGGCGAGCCCGCTCCGGTCGTCCTCGGCAATGGCCTCCACGTCATCGATGCTGAAGTCGAAGCGCAACCGCCTGATGGTGCGCTCGCCCACCTTCACCGTCTCATCCACGAGGGTGGAGGCGAAGTCCTCGCCGTCCCTGCCCGCCTTCCAACCCACCTGCGTCTGCAGGTCGCTGAAGCTCATGTCGATTTCACGGGTGTGGGCGCCAACCTCCTCGGAGTCCACCACGCGCAACGTCCAGCGCAGGGCCTCGCCGCTCCAGGTGGCCTGCTTCCACGCGGCGCTGTCCTCGCTCCAGAAGAGCGACTGCTCGCGCTGGAGCACGGCGCCCGCGTTGCGCGAGAGGGTGCAGCGGAAGTGGCTCTCGGTGACGATGGACACGGGCGCCTCGGTGGCGCCGAAGGTGACGTGCCCCATGCCGCTGCCGCGGTGGGAGGCGAAGCGCAGGCTGCCGGCCCGGCGCGCCTCGCCCGCGCCCTGCGCCCAGGACAGACCCAGCCCATCGCTGGCCACCCGCAGGTGCTCGGGACGGATTTCCACCGCGTCCACGAAGAGGCGTGGCTTCTGCCCGGCGCGGTTCGGCCACAGCACCGTCACGGCGTGGGTGCCAAGCCGCGCGTCGTGCGTGGACTCCGCGCTCTGGAGGCGGTAGCGGCGGGCGCCACCGGCAAGGGAGGACAGCAGGTTGTCGGTGCGCTCCTGCGCGCTCTCGCGGCCGAAGCGGGGGTGATGGTCAGGCATTCTCATGGGTAGACGACCTCGCGTGGGGGTGAAGGGAAGACGACAGGAGGTGGGCGGCGAGCCGCGCCAGCCGCTCGGCCAGCACGGCGCCCAGGGCGGAGCCCAGCGCCACGGCTGGAGCGGGCCCGGAAGACACGGTGGCGCGCAGCTGCTCGGCCCCGGCGTCGGTGGTGGACAGCCCGCGCACGTCCAGGGAGAGCGTGGCCACCGTGCGGCCGTCCCCGGAGCGCAGCGGGACGTCCGCGCGCCGCAGCCGCGTGGGCCCGGCGGACAGCGGCAGTTCTGCCGTGGCGCCCCGGCCATCGCGCACGCGCAGCACCGGCGCGCCCTCGCCACGCGGCCACGGCGCGTAGAGCACGCGGTCCAGGGGCTGGAAGAAGGCGGTGGCGGCGCGTGAGCTGGCGGGCGTGACGGGGACGAAGGGCGCGCCGGGCAGCGCCACCTCCAGCGCCACGGAGCCGGGCAGCCCCCGCGCGCCCCAGAGGGCGCCCAGCGTCACCGCGAGCACCTCGGGGGCCGGCTCCGCCCGCGCGGGCACGGCGCGCCAGAAGAGGGCGAGCGCCGTCTCCAGGTCCGCCATGAGGTAGCCCACGAGCGACTGCACGAGCTGGCCGAGCCGGCGCTCATACGGGCCCTCCGCGTGGAGGAGCGAGGCGAGCGCCGCGGCGGCCTCCAGCGGCTCCTCGGGGAGCGCGGCGGGGGCCTCGGCGGGGGCGTGCGCCAGGCGGGCGAGCGCCTTGGGCACCAGGTCCTCCATCAGCTCGGGGGCGGCGGCTTCCAGCACGGTGTCCTCCGGCAGCACCTCCAACCGGGCGAGCACGGTGGCCAGCGCGTGCGTGAGCGCGGTGGTGGCGCGCGGCCAGGGGGCCAGCTCGGGAAACTCCGGCTGCACGAGGAACTGCCGCTCCGCGGTGCCGATGAAGTAGCCGGGGCAGCCCTCGCGCTCGAAGTCGAGGATGAGGTCGAACACCGGCTCGCTGGCGTCCCCGGACGGCTCGGGCACCAGGTGCTGGACGCGCCAGGGCACGAGGCCGTGGGCCTCACGGGCCTGGAGCGCGCACCCGGGCGCGAGCGGCCCCACGCCGTGGCGCACCAGCGTGGGCACGGCGAGCCGGGCCGCCTCGGGCAGCACGGCGAGGAAGCCGGGGGCGTCCGGCGCGCCGGGGTGGGCGGCGAAGGGGTGCGAGCCGCTGAAGCGGAAGTCCAGCCCGTCGATGCGGAAGAAGGGACGGCGGGCGCGCGCCACCGAGGCCACCACTCGCACCGTGCGCGGCCCCGCGGGCGTGTCCACCCGGTCGCCGGGGCGCACGTCGCGGATGGGGAGCGTGGTGCCGTCGGCCATGCGCACCCGGCTCTCGCCGCCGAAGCAGCTGCTGGGCGGAGGCGTCGGCCGAGGCCGCTGGAAGCGCCCCCCCTGCTGCGCGACGAAGGCCTGGGACCAGCGCTCGGGGTCCGGCGTCGCCTGTCCGCCGAAGGAGAACATGCCCTCGGCCTTGAGGCCCAGCGTCAGCTCGCCCTCGAAGTCCTGGAAGCGCAGCGGCTGGTTGAGCGGGGCCCGGGCGAAGACGCGCCACGCGGCCGACCCCACCTCGGAGGGGTAGTTGAGGCGCGCCTTCACCCTGTCGGCGAGCGCATCGATCTCGAAGTGCGCCAGGCCGAGCGCATTGAGCTTCACCCAGTGGTGGAACATCTCCCAGGCGGCCCCCTCCCAGCGGTTGGGCGGGGTCATCTGCTTGATTTTGAAGGTGGTCCAGTTGTCGCTGAGCAGGGCCTGGGCGTAGCGGGAGCGCGCGGCTTCCAGCGCGCCGAGCCGCTGGAGCCGGGCGAGCACCTCACCAGTGCGCGGGTGCGCGCGGGGCAGCATCGTCGCGTAGACGCTCACGAGGCGTGGCGCGGCCGCCTCCGCGCAGCTCTGGAGCCACTGAGTCACCAGTTCCGGCGCCAGCTTCTCGCGGGCCTTCTGCGTCACGGCGAGGATGCCCTCGCAGATGACGGAGGAGGCGTACACCGTCCACCCCGGCGTGCCCACCTCGATGCCCTCGATGCGCACGCCGATGTCCGGCACCGCGTCCTGGTTGCCGAAGCGCGCGCGCTCGGGGAAGAAGACGTCGGCGAAGGAGCGGAAGTCCATCGCCCCGCCCGTGAAGGTGGCGCGGTGCGCGCCGCCCTCGGCCACCGCGTGACGCAGGCGGCTCTTGAGCGCCTCACGGCTGGCCACGCCCACGGGATTGGTGACCTCGTCGGGCTGCAGCGCGAACAGCTCCTCGGTCAGTACCTCCACTTCGGTATCGCTCACGGATGAGTACCCCCGCTGACTTGGGCCGGGCATCAAGGCCGCGGCGCGGGGGCACTCAGCACCCCTCATGCCACGCGACCCGAGGCGGGGCTTCCGAGGGAGACGCCCTCGGCGAGCGTGGGGGCGGTGCTCCGGCCAGCGTCACGGCGCGACGCATGCGCGTTCCACCCGGACGCGGGCATACGGGGAAGCCGCCGAGCGTCTCGGCGCGCCTGGGTGGACTGGCTCGCCTGCTCAGGCGTCAGCAGTGAGCGAGTTCGCCCCAAGCAGGCGAAGAAGGATCTGCTGGTTGGCCGGAGGGCTCCGGGAAAAAAACAAAAGCCCTGGAGTTTCAACGGAGGTCCGCGAAACTCCAGGGCTTTTAATGGTCGGGGAGACAGGATTCGAACCTGCGACCCCTTGGTCCCGAACCAAGTGCTCTACCAGGCTGAGCCACTCCCCGTTACCGGTACGACCTCCGCCGGGACTGCTCTCGGGCCGACGAAGTGGGCGGGGATGTACCCGACCCACCCGGCTGAGTCAACGCCCAACGCACTGCTTTCCATTCCCTCGTGCACTCCTGGAGTCCCCAACGACCCATAGGTCATGAAACACCCATGGCTCCACCCTCCAACCCCCTCATCTTGCAGGAAATCCGCGCCGGAACGCCGCTTGCTTCGAGCATCCACCGAACCGCGCCATCCACCAGGGTACCATGCCTTCTCCGGTTGTCCTCATTTCCGACGACGAGCCGCTCGTCGTGTCCGCGCTCGCCCGGGAGGCCCGTCGCTCTGGCCTCACGTCCGTGGCGGACACCACCTCCCGGCACGTGATGGAGCTGGCCCGGCGGCACCGCCCCGCGGTCATCATCCTGGACATCCACCAGCACGAGGATGGAAGGGACCTGCTCGCCCAGCTCAAGCAGGACCCCCAGACACGGGACTGCAAGGTCATCATCCTCAGTGGCGTGGAGGACCAGTTCACCCGCCATGTGTGCTTCGAGCTGGGCGCGGACGCCTACGAGGTGAAGCCCTTCGATCACACCTTCATGACCCGGGTGGCGAGGATGGCGGGCCTCAAGAGCGTCTCGCCCGGGGACCTGTGCTCAGGAGCGTAGGGAGTGGATGGCGGCGGCGTAGTCCTTCGCGCCGAACACGTACGAGCCCGCCACCAGCACGTCCGCCCCGGCCGCCACCACCAGGCGCGCCGTCTCGGAGTTGATGCCCCCATCCACCTGGATGTGCGTGGTCAGCCCGCGCGCCTCGAGCATCGCGCGCAACCGGCGCACCTTGTCCACCGTATGGGGAATGAAGCCCTGGCCTCCGAAGCCCGGGTTCACGCTCATCAGCAGCACCATGTCCACCTCGCCCAGCACCTCCTCCACCGCCGACAGCGGCGTGGCCGGGTTGAGCACCACCGCCGGCCGGGCCCCCGCGTGGCGGATCTGCTGCAACACCCGGTGCAGGTGCGTGCACGCCTCCACGTGCACCGTGAGGATGTCCGCCCCCGCCTTGGCGAACGCCTCGACGTACTTCTCCGGCTCGACGATCATCAGGTGCACGTCGAGCGGCCGGGTCGCCACCTTCTTGATCGCCTGCACGATGACCGGCCCCAGGGTGATGTTGGGCACGAAGCGCCCGTCCATCACGTCCACGTGGATCCAGTCCGCGCCCGCGGCTTCCACCGCGCGGACCTCCTCCGCCAGGCGGCCAAAATCCGAGGACAGCAGCGAGGGCGACACGAGCACACGGCGGGTCATGGGCGCTACTTAGCCACTTCCCCACCTGATGGGTACTGGCTCGGTTGGAGAGCGAACAGACGAAGAAGGGGTTTCACTCGGAGGGGAAGCATCCGGCCCGGGAGGAAGCAGTGGCTCCCGAGGCCGTGGTAAGAAGCACCGTTACAGTCCGCGCGCCGTTTCCTCTCCGGAGCCTTCCCTGGTGCTTCCACAGACCCAGCCATCCGAGCCCGTCGATCTCAACCGGCGCCTCAAGAAGCTCACGTCCATCCTGGACGTCACCAAGGCGATGAGCGCCGAGAGGGATCTGGATCTGCTGCTGCCCCTCATCCTCTACGAGGCCAGCAAGGTGGTGGAGGCGGATCGCTGCTCGCTCTTCGTGCTGGACCGCGAGCGCAACCAGCTCTGGAGCAAGGTGGCCCAGGGCTCCAAGAGTGAAATCCGCCTCCCCATGGGCAGCGGCATCGCCGGGCGGGTGGCGGAGACGGGCGAGGTCATCAACCTGCCGGACGCCTACGCCGACGAGCGCTTCAACCGCACCTTCGACAGCATCAGCGGCTACCGCACCCAGAGCGTGCTGTGCGTGCCCATGCGCGACGCCAACGGCGAGGTCACCGGCGTCATCCAGGCCCTCAACAAGCTGAGCGGCGGCGCCTTCGACTCCGAGGACGAGGAGCTGCTGCTCGCGCTCGGCGCCCAGGCGGCCGGCGCCATCGAGAACGCCCTGCTCCACGAGGAGATCAACAGCCTCTTCGAGGGCTTCGTCTCCGCCTCCGTGGTGGCCATCGAGTCGAGGGATCCCACCACCGCGGGCCACTCGGGCCGCGTGGCCAACCTCACCGTCTCCCTGGCGCGCGCGCTCGAGCACGTGCACACCGGGCCCTACGCCCACACGCGCTTCAGCGCCACCGAGCTGCAGGAGGTGCGCTACGCCTCGCTCCTGCACGACTTCGGCAAGGTGGGTGTGCGCGAGCCGGTGCTCGTCAAGGCCGAGAAGCTCTACCCCCATGAGCTGGAGGGGCTGCGCTCCCGCTTCCAGCTCGCGCGCAAAGACTTGCAGCTGCAGAGCTACCGCCGGCGCATCGCCGCCGTGAAGCTGCGCGGCACCCCGCACCTGGCGGAGATCGAAGCCGAGGAGGAGGCGCGGCTCGCCCAGGAGTCCAAGCAGCTGGACGAGGTGCTCGAGTTCGTCCTCACCTGCAACCGGCCCAGCGTGCTCGCCCAGGGCAACTTCGAGCGGCTGCACGAGCTCAAGCTGCTGCGCTTCCAGGACGGGTTCGACCAGAATCAGCCCCTGCTGCTCGAGCGGGAGATCCAGTCACTCTCCATCCTCAAGGGCACGCTCTCCGAGGCGGAACGCCAGGAGATCGAGAGCCACGTGGAGCACACCTACCGCTTCCTGTCGCAGATTCCCTGGACGCGCACCCTGCGGCGCGTGCCGGAGATCGCCTACGCGCACCACGAGAAGCTCAATGGGACGGGCTACCCGCGCGCCATCCCCGACGCCGGCATCCCCGTGCAGTCGCGGATGATGGCCATCGCGGACATCTACGACGCGCTCACCGCGAGCGACCGTCCCTACAAGAAGGCCGTGCCGCACCCGCTCGCGCTCGACATCCTCCAGCGCGAGGTGAAGAGCGGACAGCTCGACGCCGAGCTGTTCCGCATCTTCGTCGAGGCCGAGGTGCCCCAGCGTGCCCAGCAGCCCAAGCCCGAGTAACCCGGCCACGCCCCGGCCCCGGTCGCCCGGGGCAAGGGCCGTGCGCCTCAGCTCCCGATGACGTGCAGCCGCAGGCTGTTGATCTTCCCGGGCTGGCCCACGGGCGCGCCGTAGACGATGACGACGCGGTCACCCTTGCGCGCGAGGCCACGGGCGACGAGCTCCTCCTCCACCCGGCGCACCATCGCCTCCGTCTCCTGGATGGGCTCGAGCACGCGCGGCACCACGCCCCAGAGCAGCGCCAGCCGGCGGCGCACTTCCTGGTTGGGGCTGAAGGCCACGATGGGCACCGGGGGCCGGTAGTGCGCCAGCAGGCGCGCCGTCACACCCGACAGCGTGAAGGCCGCGATGAGCGAGGCCCCGGCCTGCTTGGCCGCCTGGCACGCGCTCGCGGCGATCACGTCCGGGAAGTGCGTGGGCAGACCCACGGGCGACGTGGGCGCGCGCAGCAGGTCCTGCGCGCGGATGGTGGACTCGGCCGCGAGCACGATGCGGTCCATCATCTGCACGGACTCGATGGGGAACTTGCCGCTGGCCGTCTCGCCCGAGAGCATCACCGCGTCCGCCCCGTCGAAGACGGCGTTGGCGACGTCGCTGGCCTCGGCGCGCGTGGGCCGCGGGTTGTCGATCATCGAGTTGAGCATCTGCGTGGCCACGATGACCGGCAGGCCGCGCGAGTTGCAGCGCCGCACGATGTCCTTCTGCACCGAGGGCACCTCCTCGGGCGGAATCTCCACGCCGAGGTCACCACGCGCCACCATCACCCCGTCCGTCTTGTCCAGGATGGCGTCCAGGCGGGCGATGGCCTCGGGCTTCTCCAGCTTGGCGATGATGGGCACCGACTGGCCGAGCTGCGCCATGGCCGCGCGCGCCATGTCGATGTCCGCCGGCTGGCGCACGAAGGACAGGGCGATGAAGTCCACGCCCTCCTTGATGCCGAACACCAGGTCCTCGCGGTCCTTGGGCGTGAGCGCATCCGCGCGCACCGCCACGCCCGGCAGGTTGATGCCCTTGTTGTTCTTGAGCGTGCCGCCGTGGATGACCTTGGTGCGGATGAGCTGCTTCTTGTCCGTCTCGATGACGCGCAGCTCCAAGAGGCCGTCATCCAGGAGGATGCGGTCGCCCGGGTTCACGTCCGACGCCAGGTGCGCGTAGGTGGTGGACACGATCTCATCCGTGCCCTTCACGCTCTCGTCCGTGGTGATGTGGAACTCGCCGCCCTGCTTCAGCTCGGTGCTGCCGGTGATGAAGCGGCCGGTGCGGATCTTCGGGCCCTGGAGGTCGCCCAGGATGCCCACCGCCTTGCGGCACTTGAGCGAGGCCGCCCGGAGCTTGGCGATGTTCTCGGCGTGCTGCTCGTGGCTGCCGTGAGAGAAGTTGAGCCGGGCCACATCCATTCCGGCTTCGATCAGGGCCTCGAGCATCTCCTGGCTCTGACTCGCAGGGCCCAGGGTACAAACAATCTTCGCGCGTCGCATGGCGCGGGAGAATCAATCCGAGCCACGCATAGGGTCAAGCAGCGACAGCGTGACCGCGTCGATCGGTAAATCCGTAAAGCAGCCCCCCTCAACCGCGCAGCAGCAGGTTGAGGTTCTCGCGCTCCCAACGCAGTGCGGCAGCGTAGAGCGGAAAGGCCTTCTCCCGCTCCCGGAACGCCCGCGGGTGGTGCACCCGGCGGCCCGTCGCGTTGGAGCTGGGAAAGAGCTGGTGGAGCATCTCGTGGAAGAGGATGAACTCCACGAAGAAGGCGGGCACCTCGGGGCGATCCAACGCGGGGTGGATGCGAATTTCCCGCGTCTGATGATCATAGACGCCCAAACGGATGGACTTGCGGCGTCGGCGAGGAGGCAGGCGGCCCCAGCCCACGCGGGCCCGGATGGTGTCCTGGAAGTAGGTGCGGTTGAGCTGGTTGAACATCTCCTGCAGATTGAAGCAGCGGCCCTGGGGATCCAGGTCGGCCTCGGCCGCGTGGCGCTCCTGGCGGATGCGCGGCTGCTGGCCCCGGATGTAGTCGTCCAGGACGACGCCGGCCATGCGGTTGCCGCGGCCCGCGTAGTCCGCCACCGCGCGCACCACCTCCTCCGGCGCATCCAGGAACATGTGGTGCAGCCGCAGTTGCAGCGCATGGGCGGTGCGGCGGAAGGACACCATGGTGGAGCGGTTGTCCGTCACCGACAGGCGCACCGGAATGCGCAGGTTCGCCGACAGCCAGTAGGCGAGCGTCTCCGCCCGGGCCCACAGCTCGTCCCGGGTGGGATGGGGAGCAATCGGCCATTCCTCGGGAACCACCGCCTCGGGCGGGACGTGCGCCACGAGGGGTGCCTGCTCGCGTGGGAGCGTGGCCAGCCGATGCGAGGCCTCCACGGCCCGATGGCGCGCGGGCTGCGACTCGGCGCCCTGCTCGGAGGGCGCTCGCGGAAGGAGATAGAGGGTTTGGGTCGGGAGCGACGACACGCGGGGGGTATCGTACCCGGCGGCTCCCGGGACTCAAGACCGGCGGCACCTGCCCGCCCGCCCAGCGTCGCCCCGTCAACCCCGGCCGTGTCGTCCGCTCTCCTCCGCGAGCCGGGCCCCCAACGCCTCCACCGTCTCCGGCGTGGTGTTGAACGCCGCCCACACCGCCTCCATATCCCCCGCCTCTTCCACGGCCAGGCAGGCGTCCCCCCCCGCCCGGGCCTGCTCCAGGTCCCCATAGCGCCCCATCTGCACGCTCCAGCTCCCATCCGGCCAGCGCTCGAAGGGGTAGAGCCGGCACGCCAGGGGCCGCACCTCGGGGGGCAGGCCACACCCCTGGCCCCGCTCGTGGAAGACACAGGCCCCCGCGCGCACGAGCAGCGTCAGCCGCACCGGCCCGCGACGGAAGTAGCCCCGGTAGAGGGGACGGCGCGCCTCGTAGCCGGCCGCGTCCTCCTCGGTGAGGTACTCCTCGGCGACGAAGCGCCGGGGGGACAGTCCCGTGTGCGCGGCGATGCGCTCCACGTCCGAGCGCGTGAGGGTGGCCAGTTGCTCCCCCGGCTTCACCTCGCAGCAGGAGCTGCCCAGCAGCCGCGGACAGCGGGCGCAGACCGGGCCCATGGGAGGAGGCGAGTCCGTCATGGGACGGCGGGCGCCTCGCCCCCGCGCGTCTTGAGCAGCCGCTCCAGGCGCTCCGGCTCCAGGCGCACCACCAGCGTCTTCTCCCGGCTGTAGAGGACCTGCCCCGGCGCGCCCCCCTTCACCTTCTTCACGAACTTCACCGGCACCCAGCTCACCTCGCCGCGCGGCTCGCCCTTGGCCCCCGAGTGGTGCAGCGCCAGGTGCGCCGCGTCCAGGAGGACTTCCTGCGCCACCTCCACGCCCTTCTCCAGGGGCACCACCACGTGGCTGCCGGGCAGTCCCCGGGCGTGCAGCCACAGGTGGCCCGGACGCGCCACCTTGAAGGTGAGCGTGTCGTTGTCCTCGCCGCCCTTGCCCACCCAGATGCGCTGGCCCCCGTGCCCCACGTATTCCTTGAAGGGCCGTGCCTCGGGCGGGCCATCCTCGCCCACGCCCTTGCGCAGCACCTCCACCTGCGCGAGCAGCGCCGCCTCGTCCAGCGCCTCCAGCTGACGCAGCGCCAGTTGCGCGTGCTCCACCTCCCGCGCCAGCTCCGCCTCGCGCTGCCGCGCATGCTCCACGCCCCGCAGCAGGCGCCGGTACTGGTGGAAGTGCCAGTCCACCTCCTCCTTCGGCGTGCGCTTGGGGTCCAACGTCACCTTCACCTCCTCCACGCCCTGCTCGGTGTACGCGGTGAGCGTCACCTCGGCCACCCCGCGCTTGAGGCGGTGGAGGTTCTGCGTGAGCAGCTCGCCCACCTGCCGGTGACGCTCGGCCTCCGGAACCCGCGCGGCCTCCGCGCGCACCTTCTCCAGCGTCCGCCCCGAGCGCTTGAGGCGCGCCCGGTACGGCAGCGTCAGCCGCCGACGGATCGTCTCCGCGCGGCTCGCCTTGTCCCGCGCGCCCAGCAGCCGCTCGGCCGCCTCGGCCAGGGGCAGGAAGTCGCCTTCCGCGGGCAGGAGGCGCGAGGGCTGGCCCCGCGTCCGCTCGAGCACCTCGGAGGAAAGAGGCTCGGGAGGCAACCACTGGGCGCCCGGGTGCAGCGAGCGCCGCTGCGCGAGGCCCTCGCCCGAGAGCATCAACACCCTTCCCGCCTCCGTCGTCAGCACCAGGCCCCCGGGCGAGCCCAGCTCCAGCACGAGCCGCCGCCGGGACTCGTCGCTCTGCAGCTCGAGCACCACCAGTCGCTCGGTGTCCCGCCAGGCGAGGCCCGCGAGCTTCAAGCCCACCAGTTCCTGACGCAACCAGCGCTGGAAGGGGGCGGGCTCGCCCGGCGTGGGAAAGCGATCAGCAGCCACGGAGACCCGCGCCAGCTCTCCCTCGGCGCACAGGCACAGGAGCACCGAGCGCCCCGGCACGCGCAGCTCCAGGTAGGCGAGGCGCGGCAGGGGACACCACGCCTTCTGCACCACCGCGCCCGTCAGCCGCGCGGCCACCTCCGTCACCACCTGCTCCAACTCCGAGGGACGCAGCGACACCTCAGCCTCCTCACTGGCGCGAAAAACACGAACGGCCCGGCGGGAAGTCCGCCGAGCCGTTCAAATTGCGCCAGGTGACTGGCTTGAGTCTAGCCCTCGTCCTCGGACGGGGCGGCCTCGGTGGTGGTCTTGGCCGTGCGCTTGCGGGCCGGAGCCTTGCGGGTGGCGGTCTTCTTGCCAGCGGCCTTCTTGGCCGTGGTCTTGCCCGCCGCCTTCTTCGTGGCGGTGCGGGGAGCGGCGCTCTTGCGGGTCGTCTTCTTCGCGGCGGTCTTCTTCGTCGCGGCCTTCTTCGCGGTCTTCTTCTTCGCGGCCATCTAAAGCCTCCGTGGGTTACCGCCACTCGCTAGGAGTGGGGCCTGCACTCGCATGGGGAGTGCTTGTGGTGAAGAGTAGAGATGCCTTGCCAGTGTGTCAACGCATGGTGATGTAGTGCAACGCGTGGCGAGCCGATTTTTCGGCATCTCGCGCGCGATGCAGGACGCTCCGGACGGTGCTACAGGCCGCGACCACGGCGCTCCGGAGCCGATTTTCCGGCCTCCGCCGCGCTCCGGGCGTGCTCGCGGCGCCCGAGGCAGTGTCACCCCGCGCGCACTCGCGCGCGAAACAGCGCGAACTTCGCGGAGTTCGACGGTGCGAGCGGGCACGTACGTGCTTACCGTGGCCTTCGCGATGAATGCTCACGTGAGAACCTTTCCTGACTCCTTCACCTTCGGTGTCGCCACATCCGCGTACCAGGTGGAGGGTGGCATCGAGAACGACTGGGCCGAGTGGGAGCGGGCCGGGAAGCTGAAGGAGCCGCACGTGCGCTGCGGCCGCGGTGTGGACCACTGGAACCGCTACGAGGAGGACTACGGCCTGGCGCAGGACGTGGGCGCGAGCGCCTTCCGCATGTCGCTGGAGTGGGCGCGCATCGAGCCGGAGCGCGGGCGCATCGACGGCGCGGTGCTCGAGGCCTACCGCGAGCGGCTCTTGAAGATGAAGGCCCGGGGCCTGCGGCCGGTGGTGACGCTCCATCACTTCACCCACCCCACGTGGTTCCACCGCGACACCCCCTGGCACCTGCCCCAGAGCGTCGAGGCCTTCCGTGCCTACGTGCGCGCCTGCGCCCCCATCCTCCGGGGACTGGACGCGCTCGTCATCTCGCTGAACGAGCCCATGGTGCTGCTGCTCGGCGGCTACCTGCAGGGACTGATGCCGCCGGGCATCTGCGACGGGGCCAAGACGATGGCGGCCCTGGGCAACATGGTACGCGCTCACGTGGTCGCGCGCGAGGAGCTCCAGGCGGCGCTCGGCCACGTGGAGATCGGCATCTCGCAGAACACGCTCGCCTTCGCGCCGGACCGCGCCTGGAATCCCCTGGACCGCGCGCTCGTGCGCCTGGGCGCCCAGGCCTACAACCACTCCTTCCACGAGGCGCTGGTGTCCGGAAAGCTCCGGGTGAACATGCCCGGCATCGGCTCCACGAAGCAGGACATCCCCGGGGCGAAGGACTCGTGCGACTTCATCGGGGTGAACTACTACACGCGCGCCCACCTGCGCTTCCTGCCGCGCGCCCCGTTCCTCTCCTTCCAGTTCCGCGACAAGCACGGCCGGGGCCTCACGGACATCGGCTGGGAGGTGTGGCCCGAGGGCTTCGGCCAGGTGCTGCGCGAGCTCAAGCGCTACGGGCTGCCGGTGTGGGTGACGGAGAACGGCATCGATGACCGCAGCGGGGAGCGCCGCCCGGCCTACCTGCGCGAGCACCTGGAGCAGGTGCTCACCGCGCGCGCCGAGGGCGTGGACGTGCGCGGCTACCTCTACTGGAGCCTCCTGGACAACTTCGAGTGGCTCGAGGGCTGGGGGCCGCGCTTCGGCCTGTACCACGTGGACTTCGAGACGCTCGAGCGCCGCCCCACCCCCGCCTGCCAGTTCTACCGGGAGGTGGCCACCACGCGGCGACTGCCGAGCCTCGTCCCGCCGGGCCCCGTCGCCCAGCCCAACAACCTCATCATTCAGCCGAGCGCGGCGCGGTAGTCCACGTCCTGCTCCTCGCCGGGCCCCTCGGGGTCCGCGCTCGCCGAGCCGAAGAAGCGGCGCACCGCGTCGCGCACCTCGTCGGGCGAGTCGAGCTGGTTGACCTCGGAGCGGAAGAGGGCGGCGCCGCGCAGGCCGTGGCCGTACCAGGCCAGGTGCTTGCGGAAGGAGCGCACCGCGGCGAGCTCCAGCCCCGCGCCCACGAAGTCCAGGTGGGCGGCGAAGTGCCGGAGCACCCCCTCGCAGCGCTCCTCGGGCTCCGGGGGCGCGCCGCCGAGCAGCTCGCGGAAGAGCCACGGGTTGCCGAGCGCCCCGCGGCCCACCATCACGAAGTCACACCCCGTGGTCTCCAGCATCCGCCGCGCGTCCTCGGGCGTCTTCACGTCGCCGTTGCCGATGATGGGCCGGTCCGGGAAGTGCCGCTTGAGGTCGGCGATGACGCTCCAGTCCGCCTGTCCCGAGTAGCCCTGGGCACGGGTGCGCGGATGGATGGCGAGCCCCGCGCACCCGGCGTCGAAGAGCGCGTGGGCCACCTGGAGGTAGTTGCGCTGGTGCTCGTCCCAACCCGAGCGGATTTTACAGGTGACCGGCAGGCCCGTGGCCGCGTGGATGTCGCGCACCAGCGTGGCCGCCCGCCCGGGCTCGCACAACAGGGCGCTGCCCGCGCCGTTGCGCGTCACCTTCTTCACGGGGCAGCCCATGTTGATGTCGATGATCTGCGCCCCATGGCTCTTGCCCACGAGGGCCGCGCGCACCATGGCCTCCGGCTCTCCTCCGAAGATTTGAAGGCTGTAGGGCCGCTCCACCTCCGGGTTGAAGCGCAGGTACTTGAGGGTGCGCTGGTTGGCGCGCATGAGGCCCTGGGAGCTCACCAGCTCGGTGGGACAGAGCGCCGCGCCCAGCTGGAAGGCGATGACGCGGAACGGCATCTCGCTCACCCCCGCCATGGGGGCGAGGATGTAGGGGTTGGGCAGGGTGTAGGGACCGAGGCGCGGCATGATGGGGGCGAGAACCTAGCGGATTGAATGGATTGTTCCAGGGGCGGCCGGACACTGCGCGCGGACGAACCTTTGGTTAAGGTTCCGCCCCATGCTGCGCTTCAGGCTCGGAGACATCCCCGTCGAGATCCGTTTCTCGCACCTGCTCTTCTCCGCGCTCCTGGGCATGCTGCTGGCGAGGGATCTGCCAGGAAGCGACCTGGGCGTCTGGCCCTACCGTGAACTCCAGGACGCGAGCAGCCCGGGCCACACCCGCACGGCGCTGCTCGTCGCGCTTGCCTGGATGGCAATCGTCTCCGTGACGGTGTTCGTCCACGAGGCGGGCCACGCGCTCGTGCTCCGGGCCTTCGGCCACCGGCCCGGCATCCAGCTCGTCTGGCTGGGAGGCCACACGCGCCCCCGGGGCCGCTCGCCCCTGCCCTGGCATCAGCACGTGCTGTCCACCGCGGCGGGGCCATTCGCCGGACTGCTCGTGGGGCTGGGCGCCCTGGCCCTGTGGCACCACGGCGTGCCCCCCGGCGCCGAGGTGGCGCGCTTCCTGCTCGACGGGCTCTTCGCCACCAACATCCTCTGGAGCCTCTTCAACCTGCTGCCCGTGCCCAGCCTCGACGGGGGCGTGCTCGTGAGCGCCCTGGCCACGCGCCTGTTCGGCAAGTCGGGCTTCCTGGGCGCGCAAGGACTCGCGCTCGTGCTGTGCGTGGCCCTGCTCGCCTATGGGCTCGGCCATGCGCCCGTGCTCGGCATCCTCTTCGGGCTCTACGGTCTGCAGGCGCTGCGGCTGCTGCTGGCCGCCGCGCGGGGTGAGCTCCAGGTGTCCTCGGGCGTGGCGCCGCGGCCCTTCGTCGAGGAGCTGAACCAGGCCCGGGCGGCGCTCGACGACGGACGGCTGGACGAGGCGCGGCAGCGGGGCACGCGCGTGCTGGAGGCCAAGGAGACCACCGCGGAGCTCGCCTCGCGCGCCCACCATCTGCTCGGCTGGGTGGCCCTCAAGGAGGGACAGGGGCGCCTGGCGCTCGCGCACTTCTCCCAGGCGAGGCGCCAGCCGGTGGAGACCCACGCCGTGGCGGCGGCCTTCTCCCTGGTGGGCGACGAGCCCCGGGCGCTCGCCTTGTGGGAGATGGCCTGGAACGAGACGGGCGACCGCACGGTGCTGCACGAGTACGCCGGCTCGCTCATCCGCGCCGCGCGGGTGCACAGCGCCCTGCGCCTGCCCGGCGTGGAGGCCGAGACGGCGTTCCTGTGTGCCGGACGACCCCTCTTCACGCGCGGGGCCTACTCGGAGGCGGCGGCGATCGCCGAGGCGGGACTCGAGCACGCGCCAGCCGCGCGCCTCGCCTATGACGCGGCATGCGCCCATGCGAGGGCGCGTCATCCGCTCGACGCGGTGCGCATGCTGCGGCGGGCCACGGAGCTGGGCTTCCAGGACGTGCACTACGCGGCGTCCGACGAGGACCTGGCCCCCCTGCACGGGCATCCGGATTTCGAACGCTGGCTCGGGGAGCTGCGGAAATCTCTCCCCGCCTGACACGGCCATGACACGGGGGAGTGTTGATGGGGCTCGAGACTGAGCACCTTCCGGCTCGGTCTGACTCCTGGTCCGAGGGCTCCCTTGACTGCTTCCTCTCCCGCGTCCGTTCAAGAAGAGAAGATCAACTGGGTGGCATCCATCCCCTTCATCGGCGTGCACCTGATGTGCCTCTTCGTGTTCGTCACGGGGGCGCGGCCGGTGGACGTGGCGGTGTGCGTGGGGCTGTACGTGCTGCGCATGTGGGGCATCACCGCGGGCTTCCACCGCTACTTCAGCCACCGCGCCTATCAGGCGGGCCGGGGCTTCCAGTTCTTCATCGCGCTGGTGGGCACGCTGGCCATGCAGAAGGGCCCCTTGTGGTGGGCGGCGCACCACCGCCACCACCACCGCTACTCGGACCAGGAGCAGGACATCCACTCGCCCCTGCAGAAGGGCTTCTGGTGGAGCCACACCGGGTGGATCCTCTGCGACAAGTACGGGGACACCCGCTACGAGAGCATCAAGGACTTCGCGCGCTTTCCGGAACTCGTGTGGCTCAACAAGCTGCACGTGCTGCCGGGCGTGCTGCTCGCCGCGGCGCTCTACCTGCTCGGCGGCTTCTCGATGCTCGTGTGGGGCTTCTTCGTGAGCACCACCCTGCTCTACCACGGCACCTTCACCATCAACTCGCTCAGCCACGTGTTCGGCTCGCGCCGCTACAAGACGACGGACACCAGCCGCAACAACTGGCTGCTCGCGCTCATCACCCTGGGCGAGGGCTGGCACAACAACCACCACTACTACCAGAACACCGCCAACCAGGGCTGGTTCTGGTGGGAGGTGGACCTGAGCTACTACTCCCTCAAGGTGCTCTCCTGGGTGGGGCTGGTGAGCAAGCTGCGCACCCCCTCCGAGCAGGTGAAGAACGTCTACCTGAAGTACACCCCCGAGGAGCGCGCCGCGCTCAACACCCCCGTCTTCTCGTGGTCGGCTCCCCTGGCCGCCCGCCGGAAGGCCGCCGGGCAGACCGTCAAGGCCGCCGAGGAGAAGGTGCGCGAGGCCCTCGCCGCCGCGGCCGACAGCCTGCCCTCCGCCCAGGAGCCCCAGGGCCTGTTCAAACCGTGAGGTAGGCGGCTTCCCTACGCCCCTGGACGGCCCACGTCCTTCCCGTCCAGGGCCCTCGTCTCCCCGCTCGCCCGAGGAGAGTGTTCCTTTGTACGCGAAGCACCTTGAAACCACCGGGGGGTGGACGTTTATTGGGAACACCAATGAAGGACGAGCCCCCGCCGGTTTCCCGATTCGCGCTGCGCGCGCAGTTGGAGCGCTTCACGCATGCCTCCCTGCAGGCCTTCAACCGGATCCGCCTTCCAGGCCCCTCGGTGCTGCCGGTGGCCGGGGCGGTGGTGGGCCTGTACAGCGGACTGGCCGCGGGCATCTTCTCCAACCTGATTGGCGTCATCCGCGGCGCCGCCTTCAACGTCGCCTGGCTGATGGATGCCATGCGGCAGCCCGGCTCGCGCATGCTGCTGTCCGCCTGGGACATGCTGCGCACGGCGCGCTGGCACCTGGAGTACATCATCATCGGCGCGCCCCTGGTGCTGGGCGCCCTGCTGCTCGCGCGCGTCATCGAGCCCGGAGGCCCGCGTGACGAGGTGAAGCGCCGGCTGCGCCTGCTCGCCCTGCTGGTGCTCGGCGCGCTCGCCCTCTACTACCCGCTGGTGGCGCTCACCGCGCTCAACCGCGTCTTCAATCACGGCCAGTCCACCCCCGAGGTGCTCGCCCATCTGCCCTGGTGGATCTACCTGCTGATGCCCACCCTGGGTGGGCTCGCGGTGGGCCGCCTGCTGCGCGACTACCCGGACACCCGCGGCCACGGCCTGCCCGAGGTGATCAAGGCGGTGAAGGGCAACCAGGCGCTGCCCGGTGGGTTCGGGCTGCTCAAGCTCGTCGCCAGCGCGCTCACCATCGGCACGGGAGGCTCGGCCGGGCGCGAGGGCCCCATCGTCTATGGCGGCGCCGCGTTCGCCTCCACCGTGGGCCGCACCCTGGGCTTCTCCCGGCGCGAGCTGGCCATCCTGCTCGCCTGCGGCGCGGGCTCGGGCATCGCCGCGTCCTTCAACGCCCCCATCGCCGGCGCCGTGTTCGCGATGGAAATCATCCTGCGCGAGTTCGAGCTGCGCGTCTTCTCGCCCATCATCCTCGCCAGCGTGGCGGGCACGCTCGTGGGCCGGGGCACCGTGGGCACCGAGTCGATGATCCACCGGCTCGGCTACCAGATGGTGAGCGGCTGGGAGGTCATCTGCTACGTGGGACTGGGGCTGCTCTGCGGGCTGCTCGCGTATGCCTTCGTGCGGCTGCTGCACCACGCGGAGGACTTCTTCGGCGGCCGGTTCGAGGGACGGCTGTCGGCGTGGCTCGGCCAGCGCACGCTGCCCAAGCGCGCCGCCCTCGGCGGGCTGTGCTCGGGCGTGCTCGCCATGATCAGCCCCACCGTGTGGGGCAGCGGGCATGACTACATCAACATGGCGGCCATCGGGCAGCTGAGCCTCGTCTTCCTCGTCACCGCGTGCCTCGTGAAGCTCGTGGCCACCGCCATCACCCTGGGCTCGGGCGGCTCGGGCGGCACCTTCTTCCCGTCGGCGCTCATGGGGGCGATGCTCGGGGGCGCCTTCGGCACCGTGGTGCACTACTTCTTTCCCACCAGCACCGGGCCCAGTGGCGCCTACGCCATCGTGGGCATGGGCGGCGCCATGGCGGCGCTCACCCGCGGGCCGCTCACGGGCATGATGATGCTCTACGAGCTGAGCGGCAACCACGCCATCATCCTGCCGCTCATGGTGACGTGCACCATCTCCTCCGCGCTCTGCCACTACCTCATCGAGCGCCGCGCGCCCAAGCCGCAAACGGACGCGGAGCTGCTGTCCACCACGCCCGTGCGCGCGCTGATGCGCGAGCTGGCCCCGGTGCCCGCCGACATGCACCTGCGCCCGCTGATGGACCAGGTGTTCACCACCGAGAACGGCACGCTCCCCGTGCTCGATGGCGACGGCAAGCTCTACGGCATCGTCCAGGCGGACCAGTTCCAGGACATCTGGCGCGACGAGACGCTCTACCCGGTGCTCGTCGCGAGCGACGTGGCGCGCAAGGTGCCCCTGCTATCGCCGGACACGGACCTGGCGCAGGCGCTCTTCCTGATGGATCAGGAGGACGTGGACGCCCTGCCCGTGCAGGGACCGCCCGGTGGCCAGACCTGCGGGCTGCTCACGCGCACCCGCGTGCGGCGCTTCCTCAACTCGCATCACACCGGCCAGAAGAGCGCCCGGCCCGAGCCGGAGCACCTCGTGGCGCCGACGGAAATCCGGAACTGAAGGACGGGGCGGGCCTCGTCACGCGGGGCCCGCGCCGCCCAGGGGTTGCCTGGCGCTCGCGGCCGTAATGCCATTCATTGCCATCCATCTTCCTCCGCCTGGGAATGGGCAATCCAATACCCTTCACGCCCGCGGGTTGAAGACAGTCCATTCCGCCCTCGTGGCGTCGAAGGCTCCCGGTCGTACGAGTCCAACGAGGAGGATCCCTCGAAGTTTGGAAAACAAACTAAATTTGCTTTCCTCGAATTTCATTGATTCAGTGGTTTCCCTCGACTACGCTGGATGACAGCTCCGCTGTTCCTCGAAAAAGATGCCGCGGTGTTTTGTTTCAGCACCTTCAAACACCCGGCTTCTTAATTTCCAAGGAGATGAAATGAACTTCCTCGGTGTCATGAAGAAGCAGTCGTTGGGGTGCGTGTTGGGCACCGTCGCTGGGTTGCTCTTGTCCTCCTGCGGCCCGGGTGAGTTGTCGGACGCGAAGAACAGCCCCGAGTCCACGGGGCAGGTCGCCGCGGAGCTCGCCAGCACGATTTCCTGGAAGGGCTATACGTGGCGGGTCACCAACGGCGGCATGGCCGGCGTTGCTCCCGGCAGCCCCAGCAACGTCTTCGTGGATGCGAATGGCTACCTGCACCTGAAGATCACCAAGTCCGGTAGCTCGTGGACGGCCGCCGAGCTGTTCACGACGACCAATCTCGGCTTTGGCACCTACCGGTGGCAGATCGATGGCGCGGTGGACAAGCTGGACAAGAACGTCGTGCTGGGGCTGTTCCCCTACGGTCCCGCCGGGGGGATCGGCGGGGACGGCACCAACGAGATCGACATCGAGTACGCCCGCTGGGGCAATTCCGCCTGGCCCAATGGCAACTGGACCATCTATCCCAACTCGGGGACGAAGGTCGGATCGAGCACCTTCAACTTCACCCTGGGAAGCACCTACACGACCTCGACCTTCGTCTGGAAGAGCAGCAACATCGCGTTCTCGTTCCAGGAGGGCTTCAAGGCGAACGGGGACACCAGCGGCCTCATCAAGAGCTGGACCTACGCGCCGACGAGCCCCACCACGAACATTCCCCAGCGGGCCATGCCGCTGGGCATGAACCTGTGGTGCTTCGGCGCGCCGCCCTCGAATGGGCAGAACGTGGAGATCGTCATCCGCGACTTCCAGTTCATCCCCCAGTAATCGGGCGGGTCGTCACTGCGCCCGGAGGGCTGGGAGCGAGCCTCCGGGGCGAAGGGAACGTGAGCGCGACCCAGGCCACCGCCACGCCACAGAGGGCCGCCGCGAGCGTGAAGTGCCAGGCGTAGCCGAGCGCCTGGGCGCTGAAGCCACTCACGGCCGCGGCGCCTCCGGTGGCCATGACGACGAGCGAGGCCTGCACCGTGTAGTCGGACGCGGCATGCTCCGCGCGGCACAAGCCCATCATCCCCGTGAAGAGCGCCGCGGTGGCCATGCCGCTGGTGAGGTGCTCCACGCCACACACCAGCGTGAGCACCGCGAGGCCCGCGCCCCCGCGCGCGGCCCATGCGTAGAGCAGCACCGCGCCGGCCTGGAGGGTGCCGAAGACGAGCAGCGCGCGCCGCTGCCCCAGCCGGTGGACGAGCGCCCCTCCCACGAGCGCGCCGAGCAGCCCGGTGGTGAAGCCCACGAACCCGAGCATCCAGCCCACCTGCGACAGGCCCAGCCCCGCGTCGACCAGGAAGGTGCGCAGCATTCCCGTCGCCAGGCTCTCCCCCGCCTTGAAGAGCACGAGCAGGAGGAACCACGTGCCGGCGCCCGGGCGGCGCACCCAGTACAGCAGGGCCTCGCGCAGCCAGCGTCCCAGGCTCCCCTCGGTGCTCCGCGGCGCGCGCGAGGGAGGCTCGCGGAAGAGCGCCACCGGCACCGTGGCCACGAGCAGCAGTACGCCCAGGCTCACCAGGGTGGGCCGCCAGCCCAGCGCATCGAAGATGAGCAGCATCACCCCGCCGCCGACAATCATCCCCACCCGGTAGCCCGCCACCTGGATGCCGTTGCCCCAACCCAGCTCCTCGGGCTCGAGCAGATCCACCGCGAGCCCGTCCGTGGCCACGTCCTGCGTGGCCGCCAGCAGGTTGACGAGCAGCATGGCCACCAGGAGCGTGGGCACGCTCGCGCTCCCCTCGGGCAGGGCGAGCCCCAAGAGCAGCGCCGCCGAGAGGAGCTGGAGCGGGAGGATGTAGCCGCGCCGCCGTCCCAGCCGCTCCGAGCCATACCGGTCCATCACCGGGGCCCAGAGAAACTTGAGCGCCCACGGCAGCGCGAGCAGGTTCGCCAGCCCGATGGCCGGCAACGACAGGCCCTGCTTGCGCAGGAGCACCGGGAGCGCCTGGGTGAAGAAGCCGAAGGGCAGTCCCTGCGAGAAGTAGAGACTCGTGAGCAGTCCGAGCTTCATGGAGGACTTCAGCGCGGTCTTCATGGGCCCCTGTTTCCTGGTTGGTCGACCAACTTATAGAGCCCGGAAGGAACTGCGTCAACAGCAAGCGCCCCGGGCCAGGCCAGGCGCCTATTCTTCCAGCCCTCCCTCCGCTCTCCTCTTGCGTCGCGCATGGAGCCTCTCCACGAGAGAGAAAGGGAACATGGCTCGGTGATTGATGTTCCGGTAATACACCGCGAGGTAGTGCTCGCCGCCAATCTGTCTGAATGACGGTCTGGGCCGGGGGCTCGGCCTGACTGTTGAGCCAGGCGTCCGCTTCGTCACGCGTGTTGAAGGCGGCGATGACTCGGTGGGGAGCGTTGGCTTCGACGTCATTGAGATAGCTCTCGAACTCATATGACTGACCATTCCTCCAGACGAACCAAAGCGCTTCAATGGCGAGGCAATACAAAAGCGGAAAGCAAGCCACACCGCCCATTCCCATCCACCAGAAGAGACGGGACATGGGCCGCACCACGCCGTGTGGCCACTGAGGGTCCTCGGGCGGCGAGAAACAGCAGCGCGGCCCCCTCCTCCGACCCCCTCCCGGTTGAGGGACAGCCGCTCCCGGCCAGGGCATCTGTCAGGCAGCACTGTGCCAGCAAACCATGTCCAAAAACGTGGACTCTCCACTAACGTGCCCCGGGACACTTGGAGCCCCCCGCATGCACCGGGCTCCCTACCCATGAGATGGACCGTGCGAGACGCCGCGCCCCTCTGTGACAATGCCCCCTCGCGCAGGCGGGCCCTGGCCGAAGCGGCGCTCGTGCTCGCCACCGTGTTCCTCCCGGCCAACCTCGCCGATTTCGGACGCGGGGCCCTCATCGCCGCCACCGCGCTGCTGGCCCTCTGGGGGCTCGCCCTGCTGCATCCCTGGACGCAGTGGCGCGCGGGGCAACGGGGACGGGCCGTGGGCACGCTGCTCCTGTGGCCCCTGGCGCTCGGCGCCTCGCTCGGGAGCGCCTGGTTCATGGAGCGACCCACACCTCCTCCCCGCCTCGGGGTGAGCCACACCCGGCCCGCCTCCGGCGCGGGCCTCGAGCTCACCCACGTGAAGCCGGGACTGCCAGCCGACGGACGGCTGCAAGTGGGCGACCGCATCCTCGCCGTGGACGGCACGCCCCTGTCCACGAACGAGCCCGAGCTGGACTTCCAGACACACGTGAGCGAGGCCGGAGGCGGCCAGCCGACCACCCTCCGCTTCACCCTGGAGCGCGCGGGCGAGACGCACGAGGTGAGCGTCCCCGTGGGCCCCACCCCGCCCAAGCCCCGGCCCTTCCAGGGCGAGGCGATGACGTGGCTGTGCGTGCGGGCGCTCGGGATGAGCCTGCTCGTGGCCCTGCTGCTGTGGCGCAACGGCCAGGGGCCCGCCCAGGTGGGGCTCGTGCGCGCGGGGCTGGGGCGCGAGCTGCTCTGGGGCCTGCCCGTGCTCGTCGGCACGTATGCCGTCCACATCGCCGCGTCCCTGCCCCTGGCCTTCCTGGGCGCGCTCCTCCACCTGTCCGGCAAGGAGATGGCCGCGCGCAAGGAGGTGGCCACCGGGCTCTTGGAGACGGGGCTGGGCGTGCCCGCCTTCGCCCTGATGATGGTGCTCGTCACCGGCTTCGAGGAGCTCACCTTCCGGGGCTTCCTCGTGCCGAGGCTCCGGGTGGTGCTGGGCCACTGGTACACGGCGGTGGGCGTGGCCGCCGTGCTCTTCGGGCTGGGGCACGTCTACGAGGGCACCCTCGCCGTCTTCCAGACGGCCGTGCTCGGAGCCTGGTTCGGCCTCGTCTTCGTCCACCGCGCGCGCCTACCTTCCGTGATGTTGGCCCACGCGGCCTTCAACACCCTCAACTTCACCCTCATGCTGTGGCTCCAGCGCTCGGGCCTCCTCGAGAAGTTCATGCAGCAGGTCCCCAGGTAATCCCGCCATGCTCTCCCACCTGCTTCGCCTCTCACGGCACACCCCCGCGGTACACATGGAGACTGTCTCCCGGGAGGCGTTCTCCCCCGAGTTCCTTCGCGAACTGCATGCGCTCGCCAACGGCCTGATGGCCGAGGACGAGGAGCACTTCCGCGTGCACGCCCTGACCAACGATCTCGTCCATGTGTTCCGCCGGCGAGACACGGGGGTGGCGGTGGGCTTCCAGTTCTGGAAGGCGGTGCCAATGAGCCTGCCCCGCGCCCGCGCCATCGTCGGGGGCAAGCTGCGAATCCAGCCCACGTTCCGCCAGCGCGGCCTGCACCTGCTCTCCGGCCTGACGTTCTTCTTCCAGGACAAGCTCCAGCATCCGCGCAGCCGCCACTACCGGCTGTCCATCGCCAGCCCGTTCGGCTTCGTGTCCATCACCGAGGCCCTCGCCCGCTACCACCCCTTCCAGCCCCAGCCCCGCACCCTCGAGGAGCAGGCCCTCCGGGACGCCTTCCTGGCCCTGGCCCGGGAGAGCCACTTCCAGGTCGATGAGGACAGTGGCGTCTTCTTCGTCGGCATCTTCATGACGCCCGAGACGCTCGGCCGCTATCCGCCGGCCTACTTCGAGCGGCCCTCCGCCCGGGCCTACGCCGCCATCAATCCCGACTTCCGCACCAATGGCAGCTACGTGGGCTTCTGGTTCCGCTTCACGCCGGACAACCTGGCCTCGCTGACCCGCGCCACCGTGCGCAAGCTGCTGCGGCCTCAGGACGCGGACGTCTGAGGCGCGGAGGCAGGGCCGCTCGCGCGCCACGCTCGGGCGAACCCTCCCGACAGCACGAAGCGGGGGAACGTCACCCACTGCTCGGCGAAGATGCGCGCGAGGACGTCCCAGGGGCCCCGGAAGGGCACGGGCGCGACGCTCTCCATCCGGTGACCGCGACCCTGGGCCGCCATCGCCCCCACCATGGCCACGACGCCGGGCAACGCCCAGGCGACTGACGTGAAGGGCGCGGCCACCAGGCACAGCGTGCCGAGCTGGAACACGGGCACCGACACCCCGTGCAGCAGCAGGTTGCGGCGCGCGGCGTGGTTGTCCGGGTAGAGGTTCCACTGCCAGGGGAGGAGTTTCTCGGAGCGTTCCATCATGGGGGAAACCTACGCGCGCCGGGCGCCCCCGTCTTGAACGAGCTGGCTACGGCGAGCGCCTCGCAACGCCGACGGCGGCATGCCCAGCATGCGCCGGAAGGTGCGCGACATGTGGGCGGAGTCGGCGAACCCGGCCGCGTGGGCCGCTTCCCCCAGGGGCATGCCCGAGACGATGGCGGTGGCGGCCCGCTGGAGCCGCAGCCAGGCGAGGTAGGGCCGCAGGGGCAGTCCGATGGACTCGGTGAAGGCGTGCATCAGCCGGCCGGGGGACAGCCCCACCTGGGCCGCGAGCGTGGCGAGCGAGTCGTCCTCCCCCGGGGGCAGCGCGTGCAGCAGCCGGAGCACGCGCCGCACGCGGGGGTGGATGGAGCGAGGAGGAGGAATGACTCCGGCCCCCAGCACCTCGACCACCCGCCGGGTCCACGCCACCCCCTCGGGACCCATGAGGCGCGAGGGCTCGGCGTCCTGGGCGAGGGTGTCACGCTCGGCGACGGAGAGCGCCCGGAAGGGTCCGGTCAGGGTGGCGGCGAGCGCGGCACCGGCCTCGCTCTCCGGGTCGAGGAAGACGAGCAGCACCTGTCGGCCCTCGGCGTCCAGGGAGTGGGGCACGTCGGGCGCCGTCAGCACTCCGGCCAGGCTCGTCCAGGGCGCATCGGCGGCCCGCATCCGCACGGGCCCATCCAGCCCCAACACGAGGTGCATGGCGTGGTGGGAATGGCCGGTGCTGCGCGCACCGGGGCCTCGCGTGGCCAGCAGGGGCGGCCAGAGCGGCGGAGGTCCCCCGAATGGGAGGTGGGGCACTTCTTCGGAGAGGCGCACCCGGCGATGCTACCTCCAACCGCCTCAGGCCATCACCCACCAGCTCCCGAGACAGAGCGAGCCCACCGAGGCCACCGCCGGCACATGGCGCAGGAGCGCGTCGGGCCTGGGCAGGGCCCGCGAGCCAGCCGCCAGCGCCGCCGTCAGTGCCGCCATGGCCAGCGTGCTCCCCAGGGCGAAGCCACCCAGGTAGAGCGCCTTCCAGACGGCCGAGTTGGCGAGCGCCGCGGGCAGCAGCAGGAGCACCGCCGCGGCACCCGACACGCCATGCAGCAGGCCGATCGACAGCACCTCCCAGGAGGAGACCTTACCCTTGCTCGCCGGGGTGGCCTCCTTGGGGGCGGCACGGAGGGCGCGCCAGCGGCGCAGACCCACCACGCCCATGACGAACAGCGCCCCTCCCGCGAGGCGGTCGCCCCAGGAGCTCACCAGCTCCAATTCGAGCATCGAGGCCAGGGCCAGCACGGCCGCCGCGCACACGAGCGTGCCCAGCGCGTGACCCAGGCCCCACAACAACCCCACACGCCAGGCCTTCCGGCGCATCCCCAACGACAAGGGCGCCAGACTCAACAGATGATCCGGCCCGGAGACCGCATGAAGCGCACCCGAACCCAGTCCGACGAGAGCTGCGACCATGACATTCCATCCCATCCGTGGCGGAGCGGCTCCCGCCGCCCTGCCACGGAGAGAAAGATGCGTCCCGGGCGCTGATAGTGCCAAGACAAAGTCCGAATCGGACTGAAAACGCTTGCCTATCAGCGCCGGGAATACAACCACGAGCGCCTCGAGGGTGCCCCGCCCCCCTTGGGACGGAGCCCCGCGCTCACGGAGTCATATAACGGCCGAGGAAGAGCACGTTCCGGGTGGACACATGCTCGATGAGGAAGAGGAACGGCCGGTCCACGAGGAAGGGCGCGGGCATGGAGGGAGGTCCCGCCACCACCGCCGTGGCCGCGGCCGCCTCCGTTCCCTTCTCGTTCACGGACACGAAGGCCTTGTGCTCGATCGACGAGATGACGAGGGACTCGGCACTCGACAGGCCCGACAGATCGGCGTGCTCGTCGAACAGGTCCCGGATGCCGAGCTGCAACAGTTTCGGAATCAGCGGCGCCGACGTCTCCACCTCGAAGCGCGGCAGGTGCACGTCCTCCTGATGACCCGTCAGTGCCCCGCGGATGCCATCCAGGAAGTTCGCCGACAGCCGCGATTCGATCTCCTCGAACCGGCCCGAGTCCGGAAGGACGATGAGCATGCGGAAGCCGCGCCCCACGTAGTCGAGCGCGAGGGCCTGGAAACCCTCGCCCTTCATGTGCCGGGCCCTGCCCCCCCACATCATCGGCACCTGCCGGGTCGCGCCGTCGAGCGTATGGAACGGCGCATCCTGGGTGCCCTTCTCCCTGAAGGGCGACTGCCACGCGCCCTTGAAGTGCAGCGCGTTGACGAGGATGAGCCGCGTCAGGGGAGTCACCGCGGTGGGAGGCAGCAGATCCTTGATGCGCTGCTCGGTCTGCTCCCAGACCCAGGCGTTGATGTCCTCGCGGATACCGGACGGGTTGGCGGAGAAATCCACCACGTGCATGCCCGAGCCGTAGTGCAGGGCGAGCACGTCGAGGAACCCGGGCTGGAAGGCGAAGCCCTTCTGCCCCCAGGTGGCGTTCACCCCGTGGAACTGGGGCGGCGTCGCCTGCCCCGTGTCTCCCGCGGGGACGAGCAACGCCTGGCTCAGGGCATTCATGGCCGGATGGAACCGGTCCTGGGGCAGGGAGAAACGAAGTCCCTGGCCCATCTGGCGCTCGGTCTCCCCGCGCGCGCCCGCGTACACCATGGCCAGTGCCTGCGAGACGCTGTACGGCGAGAAGAAGAGGTTCTTCCCGGGCTCGCGCAGCTCCCGGTACAACGCGGCCCCGAAGTCGGTGTTCCCCGCGGCGACGAGCTCGAGGTCCGAGGCGGGGACCACGGGGTTCGCCACGCGCTCCTTGCCCGCGGAGATGAACTCACCGGGCGCGCTCGCAGCCTCCGCGGGGCCCGGCCCGGGTCCCTGCCCGCCACCGAGCGGCTCCCCGGAGGAACAGGCACAGGCCGCGAGCAACCACCCGGTGGTGAGACGGCCCATCAATCCTTGACGCAGTGCAACCATATGATTCTCCCTGGGACAGCGTGTTCGTCCGGTCCGATAGCAAGAGGCATGCGCGCGCGGCCCACCAGGAACTTCAATGCCTTACAGGGCAGCCTCTGGGTCCCCCTCGGATTTCCGAGGTGGATTTCATGCCTTGACGCATCCCTGCAAACCCGAATAATAACGTTATTGTAGTTTAAACATTAAAACCCGATAGGCAGGTCTCGATGAATTCCCGCCGAACCCCCTTCCGCCCGTTCCTCGCCGCCGCGCTGACACTGGCGTCGGCCCTCGTCTCGGCTTGTATCCAGGAGCCCGACTCCCTCACGGGCGAGGAGTCTCCCACGGAGTCCGCGAGCCAGACGGAGGCGCTCACCGAGCTCATCGTCAACGGAAACTTCAACGCGGGGAGCACCACGCCCTGGTGGAATGGCGCCAACACGCAGTCGCGTGTCGAGAACGCCCAGTGGAGGATCGATGTCACCACCGGCACCGCCAACCCCTGGGACGCGATCGTCGGCCAGAACGGCATCCGCCTGACGAGCGGACAGAGCTACACCCTGTCCTTCACCGCATCGGCCTCGGCGGCCGGGGCGCTGGTCACCACGGTGCAGACGGAGGTTGCCCCGTACACCGCGACGCTGAACCAGCGGGTCACGGTCGACGCCACGCCGCGCCGCTACTCCTTCCCCTTCACCTCGTCCCTGAGCACGGCGCAGGGCCAGGTGACCTTCCAGCTCGGCGGCGCGGCGGCCCGCACCCTCCGGCTCGATGACATCTCGCTCACGACGGGTTCGGGCGGCGGCACGGATGGGGGCACCGGCGGGGGCTCGGACGGAGGCACGGACGGGGGCACCGGTGGGGGCTCGGGACCCCTCGCCATGACCAATGGCTTCTACGTGGATCCGAACTCCAACCCCGCCGCCTGGGCGAGGGCCAACAGCGGCGACTCGCGCGCGGCCAGCATCCAGTCGGCCATCGCGAGCAAGCCGATGGCGCGCTGGTTCGGCAACTGGAACAGCGACATCACCGCGGAGGCGTCGAGCTACGTCGGCGCGGCGGCGGCCGCCGGCAAGCTGCCCGTGCTCGTGGCCTACAACATCCCCGGCCGGGACTGCGGCAGCCACTCGGGAGGTGGCGCGGGCAGCCCCGAGGCCTACCGGACGTGGATCTCCGGCCTCGCCTCGGGCATCGGCAACCGCCCCGCCATCGTCCTCATCGAGCCGGATGCCGTCGCCCAGCTCGACTGCCTGCCCGACGACACCGCCCGGCAGACCCGCCTGGGCCTGCTGCGCTACGCCACCGAGCAGTTGCGTGACCGTGCCCCCAACACGTGGGCCTATCTCGACGGTGGCAACGCGCGGTGGATCGCCGCCGACACCATGGCCCAGCGGCTCCAGTCCGCGGGCGTGAGCAACATCCGGGGCTTCGTCATCAACATCTCCAACTTCTACACCACCGCCGAGTCCATCTCGTATGGCAATGCCGTCAGCGCCGCGCTGTCCAGCCGCTATGGCTACGGCAAGCCCTTCGTGGTGGACACCAGCCGCAACGGCAACGGCTCCAATGGCGAGTGGTGCAATCCCGCCGGGCGCAAGCTCGGCACCCCGTCCCAGGTGGGCGGCGGCGCCGAGTTGCTCGTGTGGGCGAAGATCCCCGGGGACTCCGACGGCTCGTGTGGCACCGCCCCGAGCACGCCCGCGGGCCAGTTCAGCCCCGACCTCGCCATCCGCCTCATCAACGGCACGTAGTCCCCTCGGGCGCGTCCACGCGCGGGGCGCGGCTCAGAAGGGAGCCCGCCGCTCGAAGTGGACGCGCCCGCCCGTCTCCGGGTGCGTGAACTCGAGCGCCTCCGCGTGCAGCATCAGGCGCGCGTCCTCGTGCCCGTAGAGGCGGTCTCCGACGATGGGCGCGCCCAGGCCGAGCGGGTGCGCCGCGTGGACGCGCAACTGGTGGGTCCGCCCGGTGAGCGGGAAGAAGGCCACGCGGGTGCGCGTCCCAGTCCGCTCGAGCACCCGCCAGCGGGTGACGGCGGCCTTGCCATGCACGGGATCGTGGATCTGCCGGGGCCGATCGTTCAGGTCCACGCGCAGGGGCAGCTCGATGGTGCCCTCCTCGCCCCGGACCTGGCCCCGCACCCACGCCACGTAGCGCTTGTGGACGTCTCGGTGGAGGAACTGCCGCTGCACGGCCGCATGTGTGCGCGAATCGAGCGCCGCGACGAGCAGCCCCGAGGTGTCCAGGTCGAGCCGGTGCACCAGCAGCGGCCCCGTGGCCCGGGGATACCGGGCACGCAGCCGGGCCAGCACCGAGTCCGTCACCGCCTCGTCCCTGGCCGGCACGGACAGCAGACCCGAGGGCTTGTCGATCACCACGAGCCAGGCGTCCTCGAAGACGACGGACAGCTCCCCGGCCACGCGTGCGGGGGGAGCGAAGCGCCGGGGAGGCGCGACCTCGAGCCCCTCCAGCATGAAGGGCAACAGGGGGCCACACTTGTCCCGGCAGGCGGCGTAGAAGGCCCCCGCGACACGGCCGCCCGAGGACGGCGGCGCGCCCCACCAGAGCTCGGCGAGCGCCAGGGGTGTCAGGCCGTGCGCGAAGGCATGGGCGAGCAGCTTGGGGGCGGCGCAATCGGCGGCGCCCGAGGGAGGCTCGCCCGGGGCGTAGAGCGCCCGGAGGGGTCGGCGCTCTCCCCGCGCGTTGACCACCCCGTAGGTGTCGTGCAGGCGCCGCATGAGCGCGCGGCAGAACATGTGCCGCAGACGTTCGAGCGCCCGCCCCCGGCGTTCGAGCCGGGCGAGCCTCGGAGCGAGTTCCCGGCGCTCGGCGTCCTGGGCCGTGTCCTCGCGACGCCGCTCCGCCTTGTCGCCCCGGCTCTCCTGGTCGAGCCGGTGGAGGGCCTCGCGCCGCGCGTCCCCGGAGAGCACCCCCGGGGCCTCGAGCTCGGCCCGCCGGACATGGCGCAAGCGCCGCCGCTCCTCGTGCGCGAGGCGAAGCTCCTCCCTGCGCCGGGCATGGCGCGCTTCCTGGCGCGCGTGGGCGTCGCGGAGCGCGCTGAGCTCGGACGAGGACTGGAAGGCCTCGGCGCGGGCGATCAGCCGCTTCACCTGGGCCTCGCCCGGGGACTCGATGAGGGAACGGGCCTCGGCATCGAAGAGCGGCGGGACGTAACCCGGCAGGTTCCACCGGCCCCCGAGCATGCCGGAGAAGGCGCGCAGGAAGCCGATGCGGCCCCCGGGCTCGCGCACCACGAGCACCCCGAACATCTTGCCGCCCTCGGCGCCCTCGAGCGGGCCGGTGGGGACGCCGGGGGCCACGAAGCCCGAGCGAAGCTCCGCCCGCATCACCTCCGCGGCCCGTTGCGCCAGGGCGTGCGGGCCCTGTTCGTCGAAAGGACTCGGGAAGGCCGCGGGAAGCTCGTCCGGGGCTGGCTGCGACGCCAAGGGGGTGAACCACGTCTCCACGGTGTCGCGCTATCACGAAACCCAGCCCATCCGGGAGGCGGTGGAGCAACCAGGCGGGTCTGGGGACGGGTGGCCCCCAAGGAGGGGTGGATCCGTTAGACTCGGGCCCTCATTCCGGCGGTGAAGGCGCATGACCCCAAGCGAGTACAAGGTCAAACCGGGCGACACGCTGTCCGCGATCGCCCGACATCATCACGTCACCGTCGACGACATCGCCCACGTCAACGGCATCAAGGACGTCAACCGCATCCGGGTCGGTCAGTCCCTGCGGATTCCGGTGAAGAGCACCCCGGCGGCCCCGTCCGCGCCCATGGCCCCGCCCCCGGCCCGCACGCTCCCACCCCTGCCCTCTTCCGTGAGGCCCCGGACCCATCGCGTCCGCCTGTCGGAGACCCTGCCCCAGATCGCGCAGCGCTACGGGCTCTCGGCCTCGGAGCTGGCGAAGGCCAATGGCCTCGCCGATCCCCGCCTGCTCTGGGTCGGCCAGGAGCTGAACATCCCCCCCGCGAGCGCGGCGCCCCCGCCCGCCTCCGCCCCTCCTCACCCGGCCAACGAGACCGCGCCCACCAGCGCTCAGTCCTCGCCGCCCAAGGCCTCCTCCCCACCTTCGGCGAACGCCATCCGGGAGGTCGCCTTCCGGGTCACCGGCTCCTTCGAGGGAGGCAAGGCCAGCACCTACCAGACCAAGGACAAGGGCATCGTCAGCTACGGTAAACACCAGGCCACCCTGGCCTCCGGCACGCTCGGAACCATCATCACCCAGTACGTCCAGCAATCCAGCTCCGAGGCGGCCAAGGGCCTGGCCAGGTACAAGGACAAGATCAGCAAGAAGGACACCTCGCTGCGCACGGACGCGACCTTCAAGAAGCTGCTCCTGGAGGCGGCGACGGATCCGCTGATGAGCACCATCCAGGACTCGGTGTTCGCCCAGAACTACTGGCCCACGGCCGAGCAGAGCGCGAAGAAGGACAAGCTCAAGACTCCGCTCGCCCTGATCATGTACTACGACACCAACATCCAGGGCGGACTGTCCTCGGTGCGCGAGAAGACCCTGGCGGCCCTGAAAGGCAAATCATACACGGAGGCGGAATTCCTCTCGGAATTCAACCACCAGCGCAAGGCGCGGTTGACGAGACTCGCGAAGGACGCGAGGGATGAGGGCAACGAGGACCATGCCAGGATGCTCGAGGGTTCGCGCAGCCGCGTGACCGCCCTGCAGACACTGGTGGACGCGAAGGACTTCCAGCTCCGGGGTGATCCGCATGGAATGCTCACCCTCAATGACCACAAGGTGCGGGGCCTGGGTTCGTCCTCGGCCACGGCGTCGTCCTCCTCGGGAAGCAGCGCCTCGTCCTCGGCGAAAGGCCCGTCCGGAAACCAGCGGACCCTCACCGGTTCGGTTGGCACGGGAGGCCACAACGCGGACGCCGATGTCCGGCTGGTCCAGACCCTGCTCAACGCGCACCGTCTGCCGCCACGCACGATGCTGCCAGTCAACGGCCGGGTCGACCCGCAGCTGGTCGGGGCCATCACCGAGTTCCAACGCTCGATGGGCATGCAGAATCCAGACGGCCGCGTCGATCCGGGAGGCGGCACGTTCAAGGCCCTCTGCGCGGGCAGGGGCGCCTCCGTCACATCGAAGCAGCCCAACCCCTGGGATGTATCCCTGCCCATCGGGCCCTCGGGAGGCGGGAACAGCGCCCCGGCCCACGGCCCGACGTCATCGACCCAGGGGCATACCGCCACCCTCGCGAAACTCGCGAAGGCGGCCCGCCAGAGGTTCAAGCTGAAGAACCTGGGAGCCTGTGCCCGGGGCGTGAGCGAGTTGCTGCAAGCCGCGGGGTACACCTACGCGGGGAGCCGGCCCCGCGTCGCGGATGGAATCATCAAGAACCAGGCGTATGACTACAGCACGGGCACCTGGGTGTCGGGCACCACCACGGGCTACTACGTGAGCAGCCGGAGCGCCATCGGCGAGGGGGGCAGGGTCGTTCCTGGCAAGCAGAAGTCCGCGGCCGCCAACGTGAGCGCCAAATTCTTCGCCCACACCTTGCGGATGCTCGGCTTCGCCGATTGCACGAAGTGCCTGCCCGGCAATGGCAAGAGCGGAGCGGTCGCCCCGGAGAGCGTGAAGGCGCTCCGGGCCCTGCCGGACGGCGCCGTGATTGTCTTTGGTCCCGCCCTCAACCGCAGCGTCCAGAAGACCGGCGGGCACTACACCGTCGGGGGGCATGGCCACGCGGGCCACGTGGGCGTCCTGGTGCACGAGGGCGAGGAGGCGCTCGTGGTCGCGGATGGCCTGCTGGCCAAGGGGGGCGTGCGCTACACGGTGGAGTCGTGTCTGTCGAACTACGCCTGGGCCATTGGCTTCGTCCCCACCACCGCCGGCAAGGCCCTGACCGCGAAGGACCAGCCCAAGAGCTCGCTTCTGTAGCCCCAGACGGACAGCAACCCGATACTCCCTCTCCCGGAGCGCCAGACGTGGAATTCAATCTCGCGGAAGAAGTCAGACGGCAGCTCGAGGAGGCCCTGCGCAAGCGGGGTCGCGTCAACATCGTCATCGCGGGCCGCAGCGGCGTGGGCAAGAGCACCCTCATCAACGCCGTCTTCCAGGGCAACCTCGCGGAGACGGGCCAGGGGCGCCCCGTGACCCAGAATGCGCGCGAGTACACCAAGGATGGCATTCCCGTCGCCCTGCTCGACACGCGCGGACTGGAGATGGAGCGCTACCGGGAGACCGTCGAGCAACTGGAGCGCGAGGTGCAGTCCCGCTCCCAGGATCCGGACGCGAGGAACCACCTGCACATCGCCTGGGTGTGCGTCTCCGAGGACTCGCGCCGCGTGGAGCCCGGCGAGTCCGCCATGGCCGCGATGCTCGCCCGGCACATGCCGGTCGTGGCCATCATCACCAAGGCGCGCACGGACGGGGGCTTCCGCGACGAGGTCCAGAGGCTGCTGCCCATGGCGCGCAACGTCGTGCGCGTACGCGCCCTGCGCGAGCAGGACGACGAGGGGCATGTGCTCGAGCCCCGCGGCCTGGTGGAGCTGATCGATCTCACCATGCAGCTCGTCCCCGAGGGCCAGCGCGATGCATTAGCCGCCGCGCAGAAGGTCAGCGTGGCGCAGAAGAAGACGCGCGCCCGCCTCATCGTCGCGGGAGCCGCCACCACGGCCGCGCTCACGGGGGCCTCGCCCATCCCCTTCTCCGACGCGCTCGTGCTCGTGCCCATCCAGATCGGCATGCTCGCCAGCATCAGCGCCACCTTCGGACTGTCGCCCAGCCAGCTCTTCCTGACGACGCTCATCAGCGCGGCGAGCGGCGGCTTCATGGCGACCGTGTCCGGCCAGTCCATCGTCTCGGGCCTGCTCAAGTTCGTGCCCGGCGCGGGCACCCTCGCCGGGGCGCTCATCTCCGGCACCACGGCGGCGTCCATCACCACCATCTTCGGCGAGGCCTACGTGTCCGTGCTCACCCGCCTGTTCGAGCGCGACCGGGAGCGCGCCCCCTCGGAGCAGGAGATCGCCGAGGCCTTCCGCGAGGAACTGACCCGGCCCCGCTCCACGCACTGATTCACGGGCTCGGCCTTGATACCCGCAGCAGCGAAAAGGTCCGGACGGGTCAGCCTCCGGGTAGACAGCGGCGGACTTCCTCGACGAATCCAGGAACGGACTTCGCCAATCCATCCAAGAGCTGGGTGAACGTCAGTGGAGGTTTCCTCAAGGCCTGGGCTTGCGCATGCAACACCTCCAGCATGACGAGCCGGTTCTGGTCGAAGAGGTGCTGGAGGAACGTGTCCGGGTCCTGAGCCTGAATGCTGGGCGGCAGGTGTTCCTTGCGAAAGTCACGCAGGTTGTTCGTCACGATGGTCTGGGCCCCCACGTGCACCGCCGCGGCGAGGACGTGCCTGTCCTTGGGGTCGTTGCGCATCGCGGCGATGAGCCCCTCAATGCCCGGTGACCATGGCTTCGGGAAATGCCGCCTGCATCGTCGTGATGAGCCTGGCGGCCTTCTCTTCCGACATGCCGAGAGCCAGAACGAGGTTGCGTCGAACCTCTTTCAGAATCTCCTCCGACCAGTAGATCTGGATGAGCCCCTCGTTGGAGGCACGCAACAGCGTGTCACGGACGCTGAACGGGATGAGCACGTTCGCATCGAGGACGACCGCGAATGGAGCAGGGAACACGGTGCTCGCGCCCAGGTCTCATTCCAACTCGGGATACCCACCCGCTTCTTGCGTCTCCTCGCTCATCGCATCGAGTTGTGCGCGCCGTTCTTTCTTCCGCCGTGCCCGGAACTCCAGGACGTCCTTGCTGTAGAGCCGCCGGTGCGTGCCCGTGCGATGGAAGGGGATCTTCCCCTCATCGAGCAACTGAACCAGATACTGCCGTGACACGTTGAGCAGATTCGCGGCCTCTTGAGTGGTGAGCTCCTTGTGCACGGGCATGACCGTGACGGCTTCTTCAGAAGCCAAGGTGGCCAAGAGCTGCTTCAAGAGCATGAGGACATCCGTGGGAATCAGCGCGGACTCATGAGTGGGCCCGATCAAACTGAATCGAGGCCGCTCCCCTTCGTCGCGGAGCCCTCGGTCGACAAGTTGCGCGAGCCGCTGAACTTGAAGCAAAGCAGCCCCGGTTACGGCAACAGGTTCCAAAGCCCGCGGAGCATCCAGGACGTCAGAAGAGTGTTGTGCGGTCATGGGCCCCTCCATGGGCGGACGGCACGTGTAACTTGCTGGTTACATTGACAAATATGGACGTATTCGACGTAAACGCAAGCCGTTTTCGACCTCCAGGTTCATCAGCCCCCTGCTCACGCCCAACCTTTTGAAATCAGGTGTCTTTCTCCTAATTCGCGACCTCGCTCGCCTGCTCGGGTGCAAGGCGTGAATGACGCAAGTGCAACTTGGGCTTCCTCCCCCGCTCCCTCCGCGAGGAGCTGACCCGGCCCCGTTCCACGCACTGAGGAGCCGGAGCACCGGACCCGGGAAGCAGGCGGGCCGAGGGGCCTCCACCTCCCGGGTCCATGGGCCGAACCGCTCGACTCAGGGAGCCCAGGGCGCCACGACGTTCCAGGTCGCGTCCGCGTTGAAGCCACCGGCCGAGTCCCAGCCCGTCCCATACCCCGACGCGATCCACGCCTCGGCGGCGTAGTGGCGCAGGTAGCGTCCAGGGAAGTTGAAGGACTCGAACGAGACACCGGTGCCCGACAGACCCGGCCGGGCACAGAAGGTGGCGTCCTGCTTGAAGAGCGCCGTGCCGTCGGAGGCATCCCTGCGGATGCGGCTGTTGGAGTGGCGCAGGTAGCTGCCGGGGAAGTTGCGCGACTCGAAGGAGTAGCAGCTCGACTCGGCCAGGCCGGGCACGAGCTTGAACGTCGCGTCCTGCTTGAGCGTGGCGTTGCTGTTGCCATCCACCACCTCGGTGTGGCCCAGGCTGTCGTAGTGGCGCAGGTAGCGGTTGGTGTAGTTCGGCGTCGTCACCTGGATGGACTGGAACGCCCCCATGGGCACGTTCGCCTCGCTCTGCCACCACGCCGACGCGATGCCCCACGACGCGTCCTGACGGAAGCCCGTGGTGTTCTCGAGCGCATCCACCCACACCTCGCCGCCGCGGTGACGCACGTAGGAGCCGGGCTTGTTCTTGGGCTCGAACGACACGCCCTGCGAGCCGTCGAGCGCCGCGCGGGCGCAGAAGGTGGCGTCCTGATCGAAGAGCGCCGTGCCATCCCTCGGGTCCCGGCGGATGCGGCTGTTGAAGTGACGCAGGTAGCTGCCGGGGAAGTTGCGCGGCTCGAAGGAGTAGCAGGAGGCGTCCGCCAGGCCGGGGACGATCCTGTACGTCGCGTCCTGCTTGAGCGTGCCGGTGCTGGCGCTGTCCACCACCTCGGTGTAGCCCAGGCTGTCGGAGTGGCGCAGGTAGCGGTTGGTGTAGCCGGGCGTCATCACCTGCAGGGAGCGGTGCTGGCCCGAGCCCAGCAGGCCCTGGCTGTTGAGCTGGCGCGAGGCGGCGATCAGGTTCAGGTGGGCCGTGCGCACCTGGGCGGCGTCCACCTTGAGGATGGCGCGGTCATAGGTGAAGAAGCCGTTGATCTCCCCCTCCACGTCGGTGATCTCCGTGTAGACGGACGCGTTCAGGCCCGGCCGGTTCATCAGGGTCCGCAGCCCCTGGACGAGCCCCAGGTAGCGGCTGGTGAGCGTCGCGCTGTCCGGCACACCCTCGTAGTAGAAGAACGGGCCGTTGGGGTTCCACACGTGGCCCTCGTACTTCAGGCCCAGACCGCCGAACTCACCCAGCACCGCGGCGCGCGTGGCCGACGCGGGCGGGGAACCCGGGCCCACGTAGACGTGCCAGTCCGCCAGGTCCCCGTTGCCACCATCCACGGCGCCGCAGCAGTTGATGCCGCTCATGTTGTCCACCAGACGGCTCGAGTCCCAGCTCTTCGCCAGGGCGGCCAGCCGGTTCTGGTCGTACTGGCCCCAGCCCTCGTTCTGGATCACCCAGGTGATGACGGAGGGCGAGCTGCGGTGCTCGTCGATCATCTCGCGCATCTCCAGCTCGAACTGGGTGCGCGCGGCGGTGGTGGGCGTCTTGCCCGAATCCATGCAGGGCATGTCCTGCCACACGAGGATGCCCAGCTTGTCCGCCCAGTAGAACCAGCGCTGGGGCTCGACCTTGATGTGCTTGCGGATGAGGTTGAAGCCCAGCTCCTTGTGCTTCTCGATGTCGAACTTGAGCGCCGCGTCCGTGGGCGCGGTGTAGATGCCGTCCGGCCAATAGCCCTGATCCAGCGTGCCCACCTGGAAGACGAACTGGCCATTGAGCACCGGGCGCAGCACGCCGCCCACGAGCTTGAGGGCGACGGAACGCATGCCGAAGTAGCTCGTCACCTGGTCCACGGTGCTGGTGCCGCTCTTGAGCGTCACGCGCAGATCGTAGAGGAAGGGGCTCTCGGGAGACCACAGCTTGGGAGCGGGCACGGAGAGGCGGAGCTCCGAGCCCACGGCGCCGGTGGCGCTGCCCACCTGCGTGGAGCCATCGAAGGCCACGGCCTCGACGGTCTGACCGGCGATGCCCGCGCCCTGCACCGTGAGACGGAGGGCGGAGCCGGCGACGTCCGGCGTCATGTCCAGCCGGGTGATGCGCGCGGAGGACGTGGGCTCCAGCCACACCGTCTGCCAGATGCCCGAGGCGCCCGTGTACTCGATGCCCTGCGGATTGTTGGTCTGCTTGCCCACCGGCTGGCTGCCCGCGTCGGTGGGATCATAGACACCGACGATGAGCTCGTTGGTGCCGCCGTTGAGGAAGTTGGTGATGTCGAAGCTGAAGCCGTCGAAGCCACCCTGGTGGGTGCCGACGAGCTGCCGGTTGACGTAGACGGCGGCCTCCCAGTCCACGGCTCCGAAGTTGAGCTGGACGCGACGGCCGCTCCAGGCGGTGGGCACGGTGAAGGTGCGGCGGTACCACATCCGGTCCTGGTGCCGCTTGATGCCGGAGAGCCCGGACTCGATGGGAAAGGGAACGAGGACGCTCTCGGCGAGGTTCTGGCCGAAGGGAGGTGTCTGGCCGGCGGTGGCGTTGCCGAACTGCCACTCCCCATTGAGGTTGAGCCAGTCGGCGCGGACCATCTGGGGCCGGGGGTATTCCGGCAGGGCGTTGGTGGGGGAGACCTGCGCGGTCCACTGCGTGGCCAGGGGAGGCGCCTTGGGCGCCCAGGCCGCCTGAGCGCCATGCAGCGGAAACAGGCCACACAACAGGGGTAGCAGCCGCAGGGCGGCGCTCCCCACACGCGAGAGTCCAGGGTATCGGGTCATGGTTTTCTCCACGGAACCGGCATGAGGGGGCGTTCGGCACGGGTCCGCTTCACGCTCCGTCTACCTGAACTTTCCGCGAATTAACATGAAAACCACTATTCCTCATTACTGGATGGAATAGACGGCCTAGAATTCGTAACGTGCGGTGGCCGTGGAGTCAGCGAAGCGCAGCTCGATGATCCCGTGCTCGCGGCGATACTGCTCCCGCCAGCTCTCCTTCATGGGCGTCAGGTCGACATGCAGTTCCTCGTGGAGGAGCGCCAGACACATGTCGTCATACGACTCGTGGAGGAGGATGAGCCGCGCCTGGACGGGGTTGGATTCGGCGAAGCTTCCGTCCCACGAGAGCCCGAACGTGTGCTCCGCACAACCTCCTCCGTGGGAGAGGTCCAGCACCAGCTCGTCCCCCGAGATGGAGACGCCCTCGATGGAGACGGAATCCCGCGCTCCCGTCGGAGTCTGCTCTATCGTCAGGGAGACGACCCGCTCAGGCCTCCTGTCGGGGGGCTGAACGCCACACCCGCCCAGGCACATCAAAACGACCGCGAATACGATCAGACGCGACATGCAACCTCCTGGTGATTCGAATCCAGGAGCGAGCATCAGCAAGTCTGGGACCACCACGTGGCCCCCGGCACGACACGCCCGTGCCCCACGAAAATCCGAGGAGCCCATCAAAAAAACGCCACGCGGAGGAAACCGTGTCCTTCCGCGGTCCCCGCGTCAGCCGGTCATCGCGATGGGGACATAGGGAAGCTCCAGGGTGAAGGTGGCACCCCGGCCGGGCCCATCGCTGTGCACGGTCAAGGAGCCATCCATCTCCTGTGCCGCGATGGCACTGGAGTGCAGACCGAAGCCGTGTCCCTCCTCCCGCGTGGTGAAACCGTACTGGAAGATGCGCGTGAGCATCTCCGGCGCTATCCCCATGCCATTGTCATGGATGGACATGTGCACCCGTCCGGCCACCTCCTCCAGCTTCACCGTCAGCAGCCGCTCGCTCGGTGCCACCTCGTCCATGGCGTACTTGGCATTGCTCACCAGGTTCACCAGGATCATCAGCGTCTTGTGCTTGTCGGTCATCACTGGCGGCAGGGGCGCGATGTCCCGCTGCACCTTCACCTGATGGCGCACCAACCCCGCGAAGTTGATGCGCAATGCGTCCTCCAGCAACCCCGGCAGCGACACCTGCTCGTGCACGCGGGGAATCCGGGCGTAGTTCTGCTGCACCTTGACGATGTCGCCGATGTGCTCGGTATAGCGGCCCACGTCATCCAGCAATGACACCACCTCCTGGCGATCCTCGACCAGGCTCTGCCCCAGCTTGTCCAGGAAGGGCATGAGGTGGCGCCCCCGCCCGTCCTGGGTGAGGAAGGTGGACAGGTCCTCCTGGTGCTCCTGGATGAGGTGGGCCACCCGTCCCACGTGCTCCAGCCTCATTCCACTCATCCGCTCCTTGGCCATCTGCGCGGAGGTGTAGACGCTGTTGAGCACGTTGCCCACGTTGTGCAGCACGTTGGTGGCGATCTCCGCCATGCCCGCGCGCCGGGCTGTCTGCACCAGTTGCAGGTGGACGTCCTTGAGCTCGCGGGTGCGCTCCTCCACGCGCTGCTCCAGTCCCTCGTTGGCCTGGCGCAGGGCCACCTCGCGCCGCTGCACCTCGTCGGCCATGAGCCGGAAGGACTGGGCCAGTTGTCCCAGCTCGTCGCGGCGCGCGGTGTCCAGCGCCACCTCGAAGTCACCCGTCGCCACCTTGTCGGTGGCCTGGATGAAGGCATGCAGGGGCTGGGTGATTTGCTGGCGAAGCACCTGGTACATGATGGCCAGCTCCAGCAGCAGCGACAGGATGCCCAGCAGCAGCACGTAGCGCGCCGCGAGCAGAGCGGGCTGGGACACCACCTGCTCGGGCAGCACCGTGGCGAGGTTCCACCCGGGGCCACGCAGTTGGGTGACGGCGACATACTCGCCGTACTCCGGCAGTTCCAGGAGGGTCTGGCCAGGCTGGCGACTCTTCACCCGCTCGAAGATGGCGCGCAGGTGGGTCGCCTTCTCCGCGGAGCCGAGGAGTCTGGCGGCGGCTTCGGGCTGCCCGGTGTTGCTCGGGATGTTGTAGGCACTGGTGGCGCCCTCCAGCTTCAGCTCGGGATGGGCGATGAGCTGCCCATCGTCTCGGAAGAGCAGGTTGTAGCCACCCGGCAGGTGATCATTGATGGTGCGAGTCATCAACTCGCCGAGCAGGACATCGTGGCCGACCGAGGCGATATGGCGGCCGTCCAGATCCACCGGCGTGGTGACCGAGGTCATCCAGAGATTGGAGACGACCTCCTTGAAGATGCCGGTCCAGGCGGTGCGCCGCTGGGGGTTGTTCTCGGGCAGAGCGAGGGAGAAATCCTCGTAGGAGGCCACCGAGAAATCGGGCGGGAGCTCCTGGATCCAGGTGGGGAGCGTCGGCCAGAAGCCCGCGATCGCGCCCTCCGGAAAGGTCACGTAGGTCGTCGAGAAGCGGACGTGGAAGACGGGGGCATACCAGGAGAGCACGTCGTACACGGCCAGGAACCGGGTACGAAACCCGATGTCGAGGCTCACCCTGGGTGGAATGAAGGCCTGAACCATCCTCGTGCCATCGGTGGTTTCAGGCGGGCTGCGGACCGTGCCATCGGGCCGCCGCACGAAGAGCTTGTCGAAGCGCGCACTCACCTCTTCTTCGTGTTGCTGGAGTTCCCGGACCCGCTCCTTCAGGGCCTTCTTGAAGAGGGCATGGTTGTCCTCCGCCAGCAGGAAGATGGCCTGCTCGTGCTCGCCGCGCTCCACGACATGCTGCTGCATCCGCTCGAGGACCTCGGTGCGCAGGGTGTGCAGCATGTGGAGATAGCTGAAGAGCGTGGAGAGGGCGATGATGACGCCGATGCGCGCCCCCATCTTGAGGAGCGTCGAGCGGGCCAGGGGAGCGCGGAGATTGGACGATGGCTGCATGGTGACTGGCTGACCTGGCTTCACACGTTGTGGTCAGCAGGTCAGACATTACCTACACGGGCGAGGCGGTTTGGTGTGCCCGCAAAGACATCAAGCAGGTCAAAGGAATTCCCCCGAGGATCCAATCGGATACTTCACGACACGCCTCGGGAGTCCTGCGCGACGGGGACATAGGGAAGCTCCAGGGTGAAGGTGGCACCCCGGCCGGGCCCATCGCTGTGCACGGTCAAGGAACCGCCCAGTTCCTCCCGGGCCGCGATGGCACTGGAGTGCAGACCGAAGCCGTGTCCCTCCTCCCGCGTGGTGAAACCGTACTGGAAGATGCGCGTGAGCATCTCCGGCGCTATCCCCATGCCATTGTCATGGATGGAGATGCGCACCCGTCCGGCCACCTCCTCCAGCTTCACCGTCAGCAGCCGCTCGCTCGGTGCCACCGCATCCATGGCGTACTTGGCATTGCTCACCAGGTTCACCAGGATCATCAGCGTCTTGTGCTTGTCGGTCATCACTGGCGGCAGGGGCGCGATGTCCCGCTGCACCTTCACCTGGTGACGATTCAGCCCCGCGAAGTTGATGCGCAATGCGTCCTCCAGCAGATCCGGCAGCGACACCTGCTCCTGCACGCGGGGAGTCCGGGCGTAGTTCTGCTGCACCTTGACGATGTCGCCGATGTGCTCGGTATAGCGGCCCACGTCATCCAGCAATGACACCACCTCCTGGCGATCCTCGACCAGGCTCTGCCCCAGCTTGTCCAGGAAGGGCATGAGATTGCGCCCCCGCCCGTCCTGGGTGAGGAAGGTGGACAGGTCCTCCTGGTGCTCCTGGATGAGGTGGGCCACCCGCCCCACGTGCTCCAGCCGCATTCCGCTCACCCGCTCCTTGGCCATCTGCGCGGAGGTGTAGACGCTGTTGAGCACGTTGCCCACGTTGTGCAGCACGTTGGTGGCGATCTCCGCCATGCCCGCGCGCCGGGCCGTCTGCACCAGTTGCAGGTGGACGTCCTTGAGCTCGCGGGTACGCTCCTCCACGCGCTGCTCCAGTCCCTCATTGGCCTGGCGCAAGGCCACCTCGCGCCGTTGCACCTCGTCGGCCATGAGCCGGAAGGACTGGGCCAGTTGTCCCAGCTCGTCGCGGCGCGCGGTGTCCAGCGCCACCTCGAAGTCACCCGTCGCCACCTTGTCGGTGGCCTGGATGAAGGCATGCAGGGGCTGGGTGATTTGCTGGCGAAGCACCTGGTACATGATGACCAGCTCCAGCAGCAGCGACAGGATGCCCAGCAGCAGCACGTAGCGCGCCGCGAGCAGGGCGGGCTGGGACACCACCTGCTCGGGCATCACCGTGGCGAGGTTCCAACCAGGGCCACGCAGTTGGGTGACGGCGACATACTCGCCGTACTCCGGCAGTTCCAGGAGGGTCTGGCCAGGCTGGCGACTCTTCACCCGCTCGAAGATGGCCCGCAGGTGGGCCGCCTTCTCCGCGGAGCCGAGGAGTCTGGCGGCGGCTTCGGGCTGCCCGGTGTTGCTCAGGATGTTGTAGGCGCTGGTGGTGCCCTCCAGCTTCAGCTCGGGATGGGCGATGAGCTGCCCATCGTCTCGGAAGAGCAGGTTGTAGGCACCCGGCAGGTGATCATTGATGGTACGAGTCATCAATTCGTTCAGGAAGACATCGTGGCCGACCGAGGCGATATGGCGGCCGTCCAGGTCCACCGGCGTGGTGACCGAGGTCATCCAGAGATTGGAGACGACTTCCTTGAAGATGCCCGTCCAGACGGTGCGCCGCTGGGGGTTGTTCTCGGGCAGAGCGAGGGGGAAATCCTCGTAGGAGGCCACCGAGAAATCGGGCGGGAGCTCCTGGATCCAGGTGGGGAGCGTCGGCCAGAAGCCCGCGATCGCGCCCTCCGGAAAGGTCACGTAGGTCGTCGAGAAGCGGACGTGGAAGACGGGGGCATACCAGGAGAGCACGTCGTACACGGCCAGGAACCGGGTACGAAACCCGATGTCGAGGCTCACCCTGGGTGGAATGAAGGCCTGAACCATCCTCGTGCCATCGGTGGTTTCAGGCGGGCTGCGGACCGTGCCATCGGGCCGCCGCACGAAGAGCTTGTCGAAGCGCGCACTCACCTCTTCTTCGTGTTGCTGGAGTTCCTGGACCCGCTCCTTCAGGGTCTTCTTGAAGAGGGCGTGGTTGTCCTCCGCCAGCAGGAAGATGGCCTGCTCGCGCTCGCCGCGCTCCACGACATGCTGCTGCATCCGCTCGAGCGCCTCGGTACGCAGGGTGTGCAGCATGTGGAGATAGCTGAAGAGCGTGGAGAGGGCGATGATGACCCCGACGCGCGCCCCCATCTTGAGGAGCGTCGAGCGGGCCAGGGGAGCACGAAGGCTGGACGAAGGCTGCATGGTTGCAAGGTAACTGGCCGACCACTGAGTGGACGGTGACCGGCCGGTGTTGACACGAGTCGGCGGACGAAAATTCCTCCACGAAGCTTGCAAGGGATTGCTCGCCTGGCTCCGTGAACGCCGAGCCCCATGGCCGCGTCGCCTCGGGGGTTCCCGACGGGCCCGGGCCGGGAGGGTCAATCACCCTGGAGGGCAGGTGCTCCGTTGTCTGGATTCGGCGTCCTATTGCCTTCCGGACAGCACGGGCGCGCATGGGTTTACATAAACCCCCTTGAATAGGAACAATCGAGCGGTCTCGAGGCAAACACTCACTCCCCTCGAAGGACGTGTTCAATCGGCTCGTAGAGGTCGGGGGGCCTCGCAGAGCCCTCGGAGCTGGTCGATGAGACGCGTCCTATTGCTGGTCTGGGTATTGTGCACGAGCGCGTGCGCATGGGGCCCAGGCATGTATATGGACGAGGGTGCCATCCGGGAACGATACGCCGGGAAGGCCGACGCGGGCACCGGCGACGATTTCAAGGTCGTCCCCATCGACGTGGCCCTGTTGGAAGAACAACAGAAGTCACGTCTGGAGACGCGACCCGCCCCGCTCCGGGATCCGCTGGCGGAGTTCGCGGCGAACTACAACTACCGGGTGACCGCCCATGACGTGCTGAGTGTCATCGTCTGGGACCACCCCGAACTCACCATCCCCGCGGGCGAGTTCCGCTCCGCCGAGGCCACCGGCCACCCGGTGTCGACCGATGGGACGATGTTCTTCCCCTACGCGGGGATCCTCCAGGTCGCCGGCAAGACGCTGCCCGAGATCCGGGAACTGCTGACGCAGCGGCTCAACCACGTCATCGAGAAGCCCCAGCTCGACGTGCGCGTGGTGGGCTTCCGGGGGCAGAAGGTGCAGATCACCGGGGAGGTGGTCGCCCCCAGCAGCCTGCCCATCACGGACGTGCCCATGCGGGTGCAGGACGCCATCAGCCAGGCGCGAGGGCCCACCCCCGAGGCCGACCTGCGCGGCGTCACGCTCACCCGGGGCGGAAAGACATCCACCCTGGATCTCCAGGCGCTCTACGAACAGGGGGACATCAGCCAGAACTGGCTCCTCCAGGACGGAGACATCCTTCACGTCCCCGACCGCAACCGCAACAAGGTCTTCGTTCTCGGCGAGGTCCGCAGGCCTTCGTCTCGCATCATGGTGAAGGGCCGGATGACACTCGCGGAGGCGATTGGCGACACGGAGGGTTTCGATCCGGTCAGCTCCAACCCGGCGAAGGTCTATGTCATCCGCGGCAACTTCGACCAGCCCACCATCTACAAGCTCGATGCCCGGTCACCGGACGCGCTCCTGCTCGCCACGCAATTCCAACTTCGACCCCATGACGTTGTCTTCGTCTCGGCGCACAACTTGACGCGCTGGAATCGCATCATCACTCAAATCCAGCCAACAGTTCAGATGCTCTGGCAGGCAGTAGATATCGGTAACAGGTCCGTCGTATTCCCATCCCCATGACGAGCGCTCCCAGCCGCGAGGACCCCGCTCGCTCCAACCCCGGGGCACCTGAAGACGAACTCGACCTGCACGGCCACCTGGGCATCCTGCTGGAGTCCCGCGGATCCATCCTCGTGACGCTCGTCCTGACGCTCGTGGCGGGCTCGCTGTACCTGCTCGTCGCGCCCCCCGTCTATCGCGCGAACACCGTCCTCCAGATCGACAAGAAAGGCAGCCGGCTCGGGGAACTCGACGAGCTGCTCGCGGAGCTCTCCGGGGAGGTGTCCACGGAGATCGAGATCATCAGTTCGCGCACGCTGCTGGGAAAGGTCGTCGACGAACTCCAGCTGGACGTGGAGGCCGGTCCGCGGCACCTCCCGTTCACCGCGGACGAAGGGCGTCTTCAGGTGAAGCAGGTGAGCGTGCCTCCGGAACTGGAGGAGCTGCCGCTCACGCTCGTGGCGGGCGAGGCCGGTGCCTACACGCTGCTCGATCCGGACTCCCAGCCGATCCTCGACGGGCGCGCCGGTGAACCCGCCACGGCGCCGTCAGGCTCCCGCTGGCAGGTGGAGCTCCTCGTCTCCGAACTCGACGCCCGCCCGGGCACGCGGTTCCAGGTGATCCGTCGCTCGCGCCTCGAGGTGGTGGAGGAACTCCAGCGGACGCTGCGCCTGAGCGAGAAGGGCACCAACACCGGCGTGCTCTCCGTGGTCCTCGAGGGAGAGGATCCCCCGCGGCTCTCCGCGACCCTCGGGGCCATCGCGCGCCACTACGTCCGGCAGAACGTCGAGCGCAGGAGCGAGGAGGTCGAGAGGACGCTAGCGTTCCTCGACACCCAACTGCCCGGGCTGCGCAAGGAGCTCGAGCGGGCGGAGGGAGCCCTGAGCGCCCACCGCGCCGGGAGCGGAATCGTCGATCTCGGGCTGGAGGCCCAGGCGATCCTGGACCGCGGCGTCGACATCGAGAAGTCGATCTCGGCGCTCACGCTCGAGCGCTCCGAGCTGCGGCAGCGCTTCACCGGCAAACACCCGGTGCTCATCACCACGAGTCACAAGCTGGAGCGGTTGCAAGCGGACCGGGCCGCCATCAACGCCCAGCTCAAGGGCCTGCCGAGCGCGGAGCTCAAGTCGGCCCAGCTCCTGCGGGACGTGACGGTCGCCACCGAGCTTTTCCTCCAGCTCAACAACAAGGCCCAGGAGTACCGGGTCCTCAAATCGAGCATCGCCGGCAACGCGCGGATCCTCGATGAGCCCGTGGTGTCCCGCCTGCCGGTGCGCCCCAGCAAGCCGGGCGTGATCGCGCTCAGCCTGGTGCTGGGGCTGACGCTCGGCGTGGCGCATGCCTTCGCCCGGCAGGCGCTGCGCAAGGGCGTCTCGGATCCCGCCGTGGTCGAGGCGCGGCTCGGGGTGCCCATCCACGCCACCCTCCCCCTCGCGTCCAACCGCGAGGCGAGCGCCCTCCTGGCCCAGCTCCATCCGCGCCACCCGGTCACCGAGAGCCTGCGCGGCCTGCGCACCCGCCTCCAGCTCGCGCTGCGGGACTCGCCCAACAACGTGATCGCCCTCACCGGGCCGAGTCCCGGAGTGGGCACGTCCTTCGTCGCCCTCAACCTCGCCTGGGTGCTGGCGGACTCCGGCAAGCGCGTCCTGCTCGTGGACGCCAACCTGCGCGGGGGCACGCTCCACCTCGGCTTCCGGGCCGAGTGCGCCCAGGGCCTCTCCGAGATCCTCGGCGGCACGGTCGGCCTGGAAGAGGCGGTGCGGCGCATCCCCGGCCAGAGCCTGTCCTGGCTGTCCACGGGCGCCCTCCCGCCCAACCCCGCCGAGTTGCTGCAGAGCGACGCGTTCACGGCGCTCGTGGCGCGGATGTCGGCCGGGTACGACCTCGTCCTCATCGACACGCCCCCCATCCTCGCGGTGACCGACGCGGCGCTCGTGGGCCGACATGCGGGCATGAACCTCGCCGTGGTGCGCGCGGGCGTCCACCCGATGAGGGAGCTCGGCGCGGCCCTCCACCGGCTCGAGCAGAACGGAGTCCCGGTGCGGGGAATCATCTTCAACGGAGTGCCGCGCTCCTCGGCGGGACGCGTGGTGAGCGGCATCTACCAGTACGACTACCCGACCACCGACTGAGTACGAGCGAGCGCCACTCCATGACATGGATCCGATGCTCAGGACTGGGGTTCATCGCCGCGCTCTACGTGCTCGCGGGGCGCTGGGGCTTCCATCGGTTGGCCAACGCCGACCCCGAGCCGGACCCGTTCCTGGAGCTGCGACTGTGGATCGTCCTGGCCAGCGTGGTGCTCGCCACCCTGGGACTGCTCCACCGCGCCCACCGCGCGGCGAGGCCCGGAGAGAGCCGGCCCGACACCCGGCTCGCGATGGCGCTGCTGCTGTTCCTCGGCTACCTGTGCACCAGCGCGCTCTGGGCGCCCGACGCGGAGTTCGCCCTGGGAAAGCTCTACGATCTCGCCCTCGTCGGGGTGATGAGCGTGGGCTTCGGGCTCGCCGCGCTCCGGCAGCCGGCGATGCGCGTGCTGGATGCGTTCTGGGGCGTGGTGCTCCTGGCCACGGGGCTGCTGGCGCTCACCGGCGTGAGCCAGTTGCTGGGCGGCGGGGGCGGCGCGCGGCTGGCGGTCCTGGGAGGAGGACCGAACATCTTCGCCCGGCTCATGGGGCTGTTCGCGCTCGGCGCTCTGTACTTCTGGCGCCGGCAGGGACAGACGTGGCTCTGGGTTCCGATGGCGGCCGCCGGCGTGCTGCTCGCGCTGCTCACCGGCTCCCGGGGAGGCACGGCCGCCATCCTCGCGGGCGTCCTCACCTTCCTCGTGGTGGGGCGCATCCCCTTGCGCCAGCTCGCGCTCCTGTCGGTGCTCGCCACGGCCGCCGTCCTGGTGGTGATCACCTTCACCCCCCTGGGCAAGGCGCTCAGCCGGTCCATGGAGGAGCGCTTCCTGCGCCTCACCCTGAACTACGAGGGCGGCAGCGACACGGAGAGCAAGGTGTACCTGTCGGGACGCGAGTCCCTCTATGCCGCCGCGTACGAGCTCGGGCTCGACAACCCGGTGGCGGGAGCGGGGCTCGCCGCCTTCCCCGCGCTCGGGCTGGGCGTCTACCCCCACAACCTCTTCCTCGAGGTGTTCTGCGAGGGCGGCGCACTGGGCCTCGCCCTGCTCGGCTGGACCCTGCTCGCCTTCCTCCGCTCGGCGTGGCGAGGCCGCCACCGCATCGACGGCGCGACCGTCGGCGCGGTGGTGCTGGTGCTGCTCGGCAGCCAGTCCAGTGGCGACCTCTACGACACCCGGGCCCTCTTCCTGCTGATGGTCATGTCCTCGTGCACCCTGGCCACGAGGACCGCCTTCGTTCCCTCCCGTCCCATCGTCCATCCCGCCGTCCACGGAGCCACGACATGAAGATCATCTACCTGCACCAGTACTTCACCACGCCCACCATGCACGGCGGGACGCGGTCCTACGAGCTCGCCCGCCGCCTGGTCGGCATGGGACACGACGTGCACGTGGTGACCTCGGACACCGAGCCTCGCCAGGACGCGAAGGGCTGGCGCGAGACGAACGAGAGCGGCATCCACGTGCACTGGCTCCCGGTGCCCTATTCCAACTCGATGAACTACGCGGACCGGATGCGCGCCTTCAGCCACTTCGCCCTCAACTCCGCGCAGCGGGCGATGCGGCTGTCGGGGGACGTGGTCTTCGCCACGAGCACCCCGTTGACCATCGCCGTCCCGGGCATCCTCGCCTCGCGCTGGAACAACAAGCCCATGGTCTTCGAGGTGAGGGATCTCTGGCCCGCCCTGCCCATCGCGGTCGGCGCGCTCAAGAGCCGTCCCGCCATCCTCGCCGCCCAACTGCTCGAGCGCGCCGCCTACGCGGGAGCGGCGCACATCGTCGCGCTCTCGCCGGGGATGAAGGCCGGAGTGGAGGCGGCGGGCGTGTCCCCGGAGAAGATCACCGTCATCCCCAACCTCTGCGATCCGGAGCGCTTCCAGGTCCCGGCCTCGGCGGGCGAGAAGTTCCGGAGCAAGTACCCGTGGCTCGGGGACCGGCCCATGGTCCTGTACGCGGGCACCCTCGGCCTGGTGAACGGGGTGGACTACCTCGTGCGGGTCGCCGCGGACATGCTGAAACGGGACCCGGAGGTGCGCTTCGTCGTCATGGGACACGGCCGCGAGGAACAGGCCCTGCACGGGCTCGCCGAGCGGCTGGGCGTGCGCGACCGCAACCTCTTCTTCCTGCCCAGCGTGCCCAAGGCGGACATCCCCGCGGTGCTCTCCGCGGCCACCATCGCCACCTCGCTCTTCACCGACGTGCCGGGCATGCAGGACAACTCCGCCAACAAGTTCTTCGACGCGCTCGCCGCCAGCCGGCCCCTGGCGCTCAACTACGGCGGCTGGCAGGCGGAGCTGCTCGAGCGGGAGCGCTTCGGCCTGTACCTGCCCCCCAAGGACACCGCCGCCGCGAGCGATCTGCTGGCGAGCAGGCTGCGCGACCCCCAGTGGCTCGCCGAGGCGGGGGCGCGGGCGGGACGGCTCGGCCGGGAGAACTTCTCCGCGGACTCCGCGGCCCACCGGCTCGCCGAGGTGCTCCAGCGCGCGGTGGCCAGCGCGTGACGCGACGGTCGCTGGGAGGCAACTTCGCCTGGACGCTCTCGTCCGGGCTCGTGTACGCGCTCGCCCAGTGGGGCGTGCTGGTGGCGTGTGCACGGCTCGGCACCATGGAGCTGCTGGGCGAGTTCGCCCTCGGCCTGGCCCTCACCGCCCCGGTGATGCTGCTCGCGCGGATGAACCTGCGCACGCTCCAGGCCACCGACGCCCGGGGCGCCCATGGCTTCGAGCACTACCTCGGGTTGATGGTGCTCAACGTGCTCGGGGGCGTGCTGCTGTGCTGCGCCCTCGGCTGGCTCGGGGGGTATCCGGCGCGCACCGGCCTCGTCATCGCGCTGCTCGCGCTGGCCAAGGGCTTCGAGGCCCTCAGCGAGGTGTTCTACGGCGCCCTGCAGAAGGCCGAGCGGATGGGCCTCATCGCCCGCTCGATCATCGCCAAGAGCGTGCTCTCCGTGGTGCTCGTGGCGCTCGCGCTCGTGCTCACGAGGAGCGCGGCCGCCGCGGCCGCCGCCCTGGGGCTGTCCTGGGCGCTCGTGCTCGTCCTCTTCGACGCCCAGGCGTACCGGCGCGTGTTCGGCGGGGAGTCTGCCTGGGGCCGGGTGTGGCGCACACCGTGGCGGGACGAGGGCGCGCGCCTGAAGAGCCTGCTGGGACTCGCCTACGCGCTGGGAATCACCGCCCTGCTGGGCTCGCTGCGCCCCAACGTGCCCCGCTACCTCCTGGAGGCGCACGCCGGCCAGGCCGAGCTGGGCATGTTCGCCGCGCTCGCCTACTTCACCGCCCTGGGGGGCCGGGTGGTCCATGCGCTCGGGCAGGCGGTGAGCGCCCGGCTGGGGCGCTACCACGCGGCGGGGGACGCGGCGCGCTACGGCCGGGCGCTCGCGGGCTTCACCGGAGGGGCGGCCCTGGTGGGCGTGTGCGCCATCGCCGGCGCGGCGTTGCTCGGACGCCCCGTGCTGACGTTCTTCTATGGGGCCGCCTACGCGCGCAACCTCGAGCTGTTCGTCTGGCTCATGGGCGCCGCCGCGCTGGAGTACGTCTGTGTGAGCCTGCAATTCGGGCTCACGGCGGCGCGGGAGCTGAAGGCGCAGGCGCCGCTGCTCGTCCTCTCCGTCCTGGTGGTCGCGCTGGGCAGCGCCTGGTGGGTGCCCACCGTGGGGACCGTGGGCGCGGCCTGGGCCCTGGCGCTGGGCTGGCTCGTCGAGCTGAGCGGCGGCGCGTGGCTCGCCGTGCGCGCCTGGAGGCGCCTCGCGCTCCAGGAGGCGGCAGCCGGCGGATGCGCGCACACCAACACAAGGCCCGGGCTCCGGGGTGATTGGTGAGCAACCAGGGGGGCCTCTACCCTGGAATTCGAGCGGGTGCGTGCGCGCGGGTTCAACTCCCTCCACCCGGGAGAGAGTCGAGCACGGAGCCCCCCGCCGGAAACCGGAGCGAGAACACATGCGGCGACAGAATGGAGCGGGGCTGTTCCTCAAGCGGTGCATCGATCGGCTATTGGCGGCCGTGGGGCTGGTGTGCCTCGCCCCGGTGATGGCCATCACGGCGCTGGCCATCCGGGTCTCGATGGGCGGACCCGTCCTCTTCCGGCAGGTGCGCCCGGGCCGCGGAGGGAGGACGTTCCAGCTCGTGAAGTTCCGCACCATGCTCGATGCGTATGACGCGGACGGCGAGCCGCTCCCCGACGCGCAGCGCCTCACGCGTGTCGGCAAGTTCCTGCGCGCGACGAGCCTGGACGAGCTGCCGCAGTTGTGGAACGTGCTGCGCGGCGACATGAGCCTGGTGGGGCCCCGGCCGCTGCTGGTCGAGTACCTGCCCCGCTATTCCTCCGAGCAGGCGCGGCGCCACGACGTGCTCCCGGGCATCACGGGCTGGGCACAGGTGAACGGGCGCAACTCCCTGGAATGGGAGGAGCGCTTCCGGCTCGACGTCTGGTACGTGGACCACTGGAGCCTGGCGCTGGACACGCGGATTCTCGCGATGACCCTCCTGCGTGTCGTGCAGCGCCAGGGCATCTCCCACGCGGGAGACGCGACGATGTTCAAGTTCCTCGGCAACGAGACGCGTGCACGGCCCGCACCACCTCCACCACCCGCGCCAGGTCGTCTGGAGTGAGGTTGGAGCCGGACGGGAGGCAGAGCCCATTCTGGAACAGCTCCTCCGCCACCTCTCCTCCCCTCCGCTCGAAGGCGGCGAAGACCGGCTGCAGGTGCATGGGCTTCCACACGGGCCGGGCCTCGATGTCCTCCCGCTCGAGCGCGAGCCGCACCGCCTCCCGGTTCGCGCCGAAGCGCGCCGGGTCGATGGTGAGCGTCGTCAACCAGCGCGTGTGGCGTCCCCAGGGCGCCTCGGGCATGAAGGTGATTCCGGGCACCTCGGCGAGCGCCCGCACGTAGAAATCGTGGTTCCTGCGCCGCGCGGCGACCCGGTCCTCCAGCACCCGGAGCTGTCCGCGGCCAATCGCCGCCAACACGTTGCTCAGGCGGTAGTTGTAGCCAATCTCGGAGTGCTGGTAGTGCGCCGCGGGGTCGCGCGCCTGGGTGGCGAGCTTGAGCGCGTGGCGGACGAGCTCCTCGTCCGGCGACACCAGCATCCCTCCTCCCGAGGTGGTGATGATCTTGTTGCCATTGAAGGAGTAGATGCCGACGCGGCCCAGCGTGCCCGGAGTCCGCCCCTTGTACGTGCTGCCCAGGGCCTCGGCCGCGTCTTCCACCACGGGCACGCCATGGCGGTCGCACGCGGCCAGGATGGGCTCCAGATCGGCGCACTGCCCGTAGAGGTGGACCACGACGACCGCGCGGGGCAGCCGGCCGGAGCGGGCGCGCGCCTCGAGCTCCTCGCTCAGCAGGGTGGGATCCATGTTCCAGGAGGCGCGCTCACTGTCGATGAAGACGGGAGACGCGCCCAGGTAGCGAATGGGGTTCACCGAGGCGGAGAAGGTGAGCGTGCTGACCAGCACCTCGTCTCCGGCGGAGACACCGACGAGTTGCAGCGCCAGGTGGAGCGCGGCCGTGCCGGAGCTCAGCGCGAGCGCGTGCGGTGCGCCGACGCACCGGGCGAACTCCTCCTGGAATGCATCGACGTGCGGGCCCAGCGGAGCGATCCAATTGCTCGCGAACGCATCGTCGACGAAGCCGCGCTCCAGGGAGCCCAGGTGGGGGGATGACAGGTAGATGCGTGGGGGCATTCGAGGCTCCTGGGGAAAGAAAAGGGGCGTGCCGGACACTCGTCCGGCACGCCCAGGAGCCTGCCCACCCACTGCCTGTCGCGCACTCGGGCGACAGGGAGGGGTGACTGTTGCCTACCGCGCCGACAACCGCGCCGCCTCGGACAGCAACCGCACGTTGAGCGCGCCATTGCCGAAGAACTGGGTGTTGTTGCCGACCGAGTGCGTCTCGAGCCGCTTCTGGAGGTTGGTGTCATAACGGCCGAGCTTCATCAGACCGTCGTTGAACCAGCCCGTTCCGCTCCCCGAGCCGTCGACGTACTCGGCGTACTTGCCGGCCGAGGGCCAGATGACGGAGCCGAGCGTCGCGGTGAAGGCGCGGACGTCCTGATCCGTCCACTCCATCTTCGCATCGCGCGCCTCGACGATGAAGGCCATCACCCCGTTGCCGTGGGCCACGTCCTGACCGGGGCGGGCGCGGGAGGCCCACTGGTCGCTCCAGAAGTAGGCCGAGGCGTTGAGGGGGTTGGGCGCCAGCTGCTCGCGCAGGGACGACGCGGCGTTGGGCAGGTCCCGGTTGATGTTGTTGAAGACGGCCATGTAGTTGGTCTTGCGCGCCGAGTCCGTCGTCATGAGCGACAGATCCATGGCGATGTAGGCCCAGTGCGCGGCCATGTGCGTCCTGTTGCGGTAGATGTAGCTGTTCGCCCCGCGCTTGGACCACTTCTCGAAGATGTTCTTCTCGGAGAACGCCAGCAGCTTGTCGTACTGCGCGCGGTAGTTGGTGTTGCCGTAGACCTCGGGCGTCTCACGCATGGCGCGCAGCAGGCGCGTCACGTACCGCCAGCAGTAGCTCTCGAACAGCGGCACCTCCTGCCCCAGCGTGTCCGAGCGCGCCGAGGCCCAGCCCAGGTACACGTCCTTGAACTGGCTCTTCGGGAGGGACGCGGAGCTCTTGGCGTTGTTCACCATGTTGTTGACGTAGAGCAGGGCGCGGTCGAGGTACTCCGTCTTCCCCGTGGCCCGGAACATCGCGGTGTTCCCATCGATGCCGTAAGCCAGGTCATAGAACTGCCAGCTGTCGAGCGAGGTGCTCTTGGGCAGGAAGCTCGAGGTGTGCTCCGAGTTCCAGTTCTTCCGGAACAGCGTCTCCCAATCAGCCACGGAGCGCAGGCCAGCGGGCGTCGGGAGGGCGGCGAGCGCGTCCGAGCTCGAGGTCAGCTCCTGCGCGAACTCCTCACCGGAGGCAGGCAGCTCCTGCGCGAACTCCTCACCAGAGGCGTCCAACCCAGCGTTGGGATCACAGGCCGCTCCGAACAGCACGGAGAGCAACATCAGCGAGGACACAGCGAGGCCACGGGTGCTTCGATGACTAAAACCAGACATCAATGGCGTCCTTTGGGGGAGTAACCCGACGCTCGACCGGAGGGTTACCCTGTGATGGGAACGCTGAATTGCGTTCTGTTAACGGCAGGAAAGAACGTGCGTAAACGAATTGAATTCCGGCATGGGCCTTGGGTCGTGACAGACAGGTTGCTCGCTCCATGGTGCGAGCCGACATGGGCCTGGCTCTCAGGCGACCCTGGTAGGAGTTCGTGGGATGGGGGGAGGCGGCCATGACAACGGCGGAGCACATGACAACGACGACCCGGCTGAAGGCAGTCCTGGTTCCCGACGCGGGAAAGCTCGCCCTGTCGGAGGACTATTTCCGCTCGGAGCACCATCTGCGCGCGGAAGGTGTGACCCACACGCTCGTCATCGACGGAGCCGGAGCAGGCTCCCTGCGGATTCCGCTCATCGTGCGGCCCATCGAGCGGACGCCCTACCGGGATGCCGTCTCGCCGTATGGCTACCCGAGCGGGGTGATGGACGGGCTGAGCGAGGTGCCGAAGGAGGCGGTGGACTGGCATGGCACCGAGCTCGTCAGCATCTTCGTACGTGACCGACTGACGGGTCCCCAGTGCTTCGCGGGCGGAACGGGACGCAACCAGGTGTTCTTCATCGACCCCCGCCTGCCCGTCGAGTTCCGGGAGATGCACCGCCGGCACATCCAACGCAACCTCCGACAGGGCTTCGTGAGCACCTACGGCCCCGCGCGCGAGGCCTCGCTCGAGGACCGGGAGGGATTCAAGGCCGTCTACCGGCAGACCATGGTCCGGGATGAGGCGAGCGCCCGGTACTTCTTCCCGGACACCTACTTCGAGCAGTTGTTCTCCTCGCCCGCCGCCTGGCTCGCGACGACCCGCGCACCGAGCGGCGACATGGCGTCCGCGGCCATCGGCGTCTCGAGCGACGGCGTGCTGCATTACTACCTCGGTGGAACAGCCGACGCCTACCTGCCACGCTCGCCCGCGAAGAACATCTTCACGATGTTGCTCGAGCTCGGCAGGCAGCTGGGGATGCCACTCAACCTGGGGGGAGGAATGCAACCGGGTGACAGCCTGGAAGCGTTCAAGCGAGGCTTCGCGAACGCGAGCTTCCAGCTCTACACCCACGAACTCATCTGCGATCCCGCGGTGTATGCCCAACTGTGCGAGGGTGGCCTCGCCTCGGATTACTTCCCCGCCTACCGGGCATCCCGACGCTGAAACGGGAGCCGGGCCCCGAAACCGGGCCCGGCACCAAACACTCACCGCTGCTCGGACGGCTCACCCACCCCGAGCCTCGCCGGCTTGTACGTCGGGATGAGGTGGCGCAGGGCGAGCAGCACTCCGGTCGAGTCACCCGACTGCGCTACCCGCCGCAGCCGCTCGAGCTGGAGCTGGAAGTCCGCGGGGGGCAAGGGGCTCCGGGCCACCTTGATGCGGTTGCGGACCTGCTGGGTGAGTTCCTCCTCCTCGCTCAAGAGCGTCTCCTCGAGCTTCTCGCCCGGACGCAGTCCGGTGTAGACGATGGGGATGTCCTTGCCCGGCACCAGGCCCGACATGGTGATCATGTTCGCGGCGAGTTCGGCGATGCGCACGGGGGTCCCCATGTCGAGGATGCACAGCTCTCCATAGCCCGCCAGCCCCGCCTGCACCACGAGCCCGACGGCCTCGGGGATGACCATGAAGTAGCGGGTGCAGTCCGGGTGCGTCACCGTGACCGGCCCGCCCCGCTGGATCTGCTGCTTGAAGAGGGGCACCACGCTGCCCGCCGAGCCGAGCACATTGCCGAAGCGCACGGCGGTGAAGGAGGTATGTGAACGGGCCGCGACGTCCCGGATGACCATCTCGGCGAGCCGCTTGGAGGCCCCCATGACCGAGGTGGGATGGACCGCCTTGTCGGTGGAGATGAGCACGAAGCGCTCCACGCCACAGACATCGGCCATCCGCGCGACGTTCAGGGTGCCGAAGACGTTGTTCTTGATGGCTTCCTCGGGCGAGTCCTCCATCAAGGGCACGTGCTTGTGCGCGGCCGCGTGGAACACGTACTCCGGGGCGTGCTCCCTTCCAATACGCATCAGCCGTTCCTGGTCTCGGATGTCCGCCACGATGGCGCTCACCGACAGTAGCGGGTAGCGCTCCTGGAGCTGGCGCACGAGGAAGTAGAGCTCGTTCTCGTTGATGTCGAGCAACACGAGCGAAGCGGGCCCATGCGAGGCGATCTGACGGGCGATCTCGCTGCCAATGGAGCCCGCGCTCCCGGTGACGAGGATGCGGCGGCCCGCGACGCGCCTGCGCACCTCCTCCTGGTCGAAGGAGACCACGTCCCGGGGCAGCAGGTGCTCCGGGCTCAGCTCGTGCAACATCGCGGCGGTGATCTTCTGATCGAGATAGGCGAAGGAGGCGGGAATGATCTTGAAACCAACGCTCTGGTTCTTGCACAGGCCGAGGATGTGGCGGATGCGCTCGGGAGGCAGGCGGGGGATGGCGATGAGCACCTGGGTCACGCGGTGCCTGGCCACCAGCTCCGGCAGGGCGTCGATGGGGCCGAGCACCTGTTTGCCATTGAGGAAGGTGCCGTGCTTGGCCGGGTCGTCGTCCACGAGCCCGATGACATGCCAGGAGCTGTTCGGGGTGCGCAGCAGGTCATGCAGCAGCAGGTCCCCGGCGCTACCCGCCCCGACGACGATCGTCCGCTGCGTGCCCTGGGCCCGGGAGCGCTTCTGCTCGAGGTACCACAGCCGGGCCGTCCGCGGGACGAAGCGGTAGAACCCCAGCAGCGCCGTGGAGAGGATGAACTCGATGGCGACCACCGAACGCGGTGGGGCCTCGAAGAAGGAGAACAACCGGAGCGCCTCGAACACGAGGGTGGCGGACGCGATGGCCAGGACGAGCCGGACCGCCTCGTTGAGACCGGCGCTGCGAAACGACCAGCGCTGCAACCCGAACCGCGCCAGCATGACCAGACGCACCAGGAGCAGCAGCGGCAAACCCTGCTCGAACGCAGTACACCACTGCTTGGGCAACACCCCCTCGAAGCGCAACAGCATCGCGCACAAGAGCGCACTGCCCGTGAGGACCGCATCCGCCAGCAACATGAGCAACGAACGCAGGAGAGGGAAATACCGCTGGCCACCTTCCGCTTGCGCCATCGGGCGCCCGGCAAATAAAAGAACTCCCCCACTCATTCCACGAGCCATCAGCTCTCCTCACTCTGAACTCATGCGGGCAGCGCGCGCGGCGTCGTCGTCCCGCTTAGGTTGACAGTGGAAGATGAACAGAAATGAGATTGATTGATAGCTGCCCTCGAGCGCATGGCACTGTCACCAGAGACACATGAAAGGCAATGAGCCCGCGCCTCGTCCTGTCGGGCAAGTCGCGGGGCGCGCCGCGCCGCGCCACATCTGCATGGCCACGGGCGCGAGCCGCGCACGTGCAGCCCCCACGAAGACTGTTCACGCAGCATCCCGGGAGGTGTGAGGCATGCGTTTCAATGACGAGGTGGGTGGTGCCAATTGCCCATCCAAGCCATATCTTCCGCTCCGGTGAATGCCTGTGCCACAAACGAAAACAAAACCCAAGCTGGTTATCTATGGGTGTGGGGGCCACGGAAAGGTGGTCGCCGACATCGCGTTGGCCCGCGGCATGACCGTCGCGGGTTTCCTCGACGACAGAGCGCTCGAAGGGCAACGGGTCTTCGACCTTCCCATCCTCGGTGGGCCCGCCTGGCTCGAGGTGTGCCGGTCCGAAGTGAGTGTCGCGCTGGGGATTGGAGAGAACCGCGCGCGGTGCCGCATCTACAAGCTGTGCGAAAGGCTGGGAGTGACGCTGGTCACCTTGATCCACCCCACCGCCACCGTGGCGGCGTCCGCCCAGCTCGGAGCGGGCGTCGTGGTCATGGCCCAGGCGGTCATCAACCCGGACGCACGCGTCGCGAATGGGGCGATCATCAACAGCGGCGCCATCGTCGAGCACGACTGCGAGATCGGCGCGTTCGCCCACCTCTCCCCCAACGCGACACTGGGGGGAAACGTGAGGGTCGGCGCCCTCACGCACCTCGGCCTCGCGGCCTCGGTCCTGCCTGGCAAGGCCGTCGGAGAGGAAACGGTGGTCGGCGCCGGCGCGGTGGTCACGTCCGACGTCCCCTCCCGAGTGGTGGTGGCCGGCGTTCCCGCGCGCATTCAACGCCAGCGCGAGGAGCCCTGAGCCCCGCCGCCACCCCGTTCATTCGTCAGGGAGAAGAGAGTTCCGACGGATCCGCGCGGTAGAGCCCGTGCGAGCGCGGTGTATGCCCGGAGCAGGGCTCCTCCGCTGGAGCGGGAACCTCCGCGCGTACCGTGGGTGGGGTCCGGTAGGCCGGGAAATAGAGCTCGGCGAGTGGCTGGGCATGGTGATGCTTCCAGTTCTCGACCAACCGCTCGTACACCTCGTGATGGTGCACCTTCTTCCCATGGTTGAGCGGCAGCGTTCCCTCCGGGTTGAAGCGGTGCTTGAACTGGAAGAGGGAATCCCTCCCCCGGTGGCCCCCGCCGAGGTGGAAGACACACAGCCCGTTGCGCCGTGCCCACAGTGCGATGTGATGGAATTGGAAGGTATTCGTCCCGAGGTTCAACGACGCCGTCTCCGAGGCGCCCAGATGATAGGTGAGCACGTCCCCCTCGCGCAGGCACAGGGCGGCGGAGATCATCCGTCCGTCGAGGAAGACCGCTCCGAGCAGGGCGCTCCGGCCCAGGCTCGAGAAGAGCCGCTCCAGGTACTCCGTCGAGAAGTAGTAGTACGGAAGCGCTCCCACCTTGTCCATCGTGGCCCGGTAGAGGCGATAGAACACCTCCAACTGCTGGAGCGCCTCGTGCCCTTCGAGCACACGAAACTCCAGCCCGCTCTTCAGCGCCTTGCGGATGTTGCGCTGGTGGCTGGGATGATAGCGCTCGAAGAGCTCCTCCTCCGTCCGGATCAGGTCGATGAAAACGCTCTCCCGGTCGTAGACGATGTCCATCGTCCCCTCGAGCAACCGGTGGATGCCCGACAGGGGATGGAAGCGCACGAACTCGCTGACGATGTTCGCGCCGCGGCACCAGGCCTCGAACTCCGCCCGGAACTCCCAGAGGAGTTGCTCGTGGGGCTCCGCGCAGAGAGGGCTCCCATAACCGTAGGTGGGGCTGATGATGTCGTACCACTCCCCCTCGAGCCCCACGTCGCGGGCGAAGGGCAGTGCATGGAGCGGCCTGCGGATGAAGGCATAACACACCGTGCGGCCCTCCTCGTCCTCGTAGACGAAGAGGAGGGGTTCACCATCTCCCATGCAATGGCACAGCTCCGCATAGGCGTGGCGGTAGTAGATGTCCTTGCATGAAGCTCGCGCGTACGCGCGCTCCCACCGCTCCGGTTCGGAGAACGAGATGATCTGGTGCATGGTTCACTGGACTGTGCAGCGTGCATGGAAACGCGGCAAGCAGGCTGTCAGGCGGAGGGGATGAACCACCACTGAACAGCCGGACGCATCAGCGAGCGGAGCAGACGACCCCGACGCAGGCGCCCGCGCCATTGCCTCGCGCGACGTTGCCGCCGCCGTCGCTCACGCCCGGCACATGAAAACCCCAACCCGTGTTGTCGATCGCGACGTTGCGGGACACCGTGAGGGTGCTGGGAACCAACACCCGGAGACCATCCCCCTGGTTGCGCAGGAAGAGATTGCCACTCACCTCGCCGGTGAGCGCGGGTGGCACATACTCCGGCAGATCGGCCAGCGACAGGCCGCTCCCGTTTCCCCACCAGGTACTGCCCTGGACGTCGACCGTCCTGGCCCGGACCAGGAGCTCCCCTCCATTCTCGATGACCCATGAGTCACGCAGCACGAAGTTGAACGGCTCCCAGACCGGCGCGTCGGTGGCGGCGAGTGAGCCGTTGCGCGCGAGCACCGTCTGGACGAACGAAGCCTCCCGGCAGGCACCGTAACCAAACTGGCCGAGCCGCAGGTCGCCCACGACCGTGTTCTGTACGATCGAACTCGACGAGAAGGAGACATCGCCATCCGGGCACCAGATCACGGTCTCGTTCTGGAGGAAGGTCGAGCCCACCACGTCGACGGAATGGCTGTTCGCGGACAACGCGAGCCGGTTGCCGAGGAAGAACGAGGACCGCACCTCGAACACGCCCCTGCTCGCGTCCTGCTCACTGCCCAGTCCCGAGCCATTCCTGATCAGCCGGCAGTCCGTGACCGTCAACGTCGTGTCGCCTCCCCGGTTGTAGACGGCGACCGTGTTGTCGATGAACGTGAGCCCGGACAGCCCCACCCGCTCCGGGGAAGGCAGCGACTCGCCGCCGACGACATAGCCATGGTCGAACCCCCGGATCGTGCCGTTCCTCACCGTGCTGTTGGCCGAGACCCTGAGGCCCTCGGACACGCCCGTCTCCGGGCCCACGCGGCGCACGGTGTGGCCGCCGAGATCGAGGATGACGCCCGCCCCGGCGATTCGAAGCGCGGGGACCTCCGTGCCCGGGCACGAGAGATCGCGAGTGAGCCGGGTGCTCGCGGTGAGGGTGTCACCGCATTGGACACCGGCCTGCTTCGCCTCCGCTTCCCCGCTCCGCACGGTGGCTGCGCCCGAGAGAAGCATCATCAGACCCATCGCCACGGTGACAACACCTTGTGCCTGACCCATGATGCCCCCCGGTCCATGGACCCTTGCCCAGCCCATGGACGCTAAACACCCACCCGTCGGCGGACAAACCGTACCGGAAGGCGGACAGGAGTGACGTCCCGGACAAAGATGGGGCGGATGTCCATCACATCACGAGCACTGCGACTCCAGGGTGGATCCACCGCGAGCGCGCCGCTCCGTCGTGGGCGCATGCGGCTGCCCGTGTCCGTCGTTCCGGTCTGAGCGACAGGAGCGCCTCACTCCTCCACGGTGGAGAAGATCCGGGCGCGGATGTCGTTGGGCGTGTCGGAGGCCATGTCCCACAGGTTGATCATGATGATGCCCGCGAGCTTGTGTTCGGGATCGACCCAGGCGTGGCTCTTGAAGATGCCAGGCCAGAAGTAGTTGCCCACCGGGCCCTGCGCCTTCACCAGAGCGGGGTCCTCCTGCACCCCAAAGCCCAGACCGAAGCCGGTGCCGTAGAAATCCGCTCGCAGGGCGCCAATCTGGTTCCGGGTCATCTGCTCGACCGTCTCCCGCTTCAGCAGGCGCGCGCCCGCGAGTTCGCCACCGTTGGCCATCATCTGGAGGAAGCGCGCATAGTCTCTCGCCGTGGACACCAGCCCCGCGCCGCCCGAGCGGTAGGATTTGGCGCCGGTGGTCTGGAAGTCCGGCGCGTAGGAGAAGAAGCCCTCGACCACGTTGGTGCCCGTCTCGGGCACGCGCTCGAGCGCACCCGAGGAGGCGCGCCGGTACAGGGCGACCAGGCGGGAGGCCTTGTCCTCTGGAGGGAAGAAGGACGTGTCCTTCATCCCCAGGGGCGTGAAGATGCGCTCCTGGAAGAACCGGTCCAGCGGCACTCCGGAGACCTGCTCGACGAGGTAGCCGAGGAGATCCGTGTTGAGGCCGTAGGTGAAAGCCGCGCCCGGCTGATGCTCGAGCGGCAGCGAGGCCAGGGCGCGCGACTGGTCCGCGAGCGTCCATGAGGTGTGCTCGAAGCCGTCGACGATGCCAGTCTTCTGGTAGAGCGGACCGAGCGGCTCGCCCATGAAGCGATAGGAGATGCCGGAGGTGTGCGTCAGCAGGTGCCGCACGGTGATGGGCGTCTGGGCCGGCACGGTACTGGAGGCTCCGCCAGAAGCCGACGGAGGAGAGGCCAGCACCTGGACGCTCCCCCACTCGGGCAGATACTTCGAGATGGGCTCCTCCAGGCCGAGCTTGCCCTCCTCCACCAACATCATCACCGCGACGCTGGTGATGGGCTTCGTCATGGATGCGATGCGGAACAGGGCATCCTCCCGCAGCGCCTTGCCCTGCTCACGGTCCATCTGGCCGATGGCCGTCACATAGGAGTCCGAACCATCGGTGCGCTGGAGGAGCACGACCGCTCCCGGAATCTTCTGGGTGTCCACCTGCTCCCGAAGGAGCGCCTCCACCGGCCGCATCCGCCGCGCGAGCGGAGAGGCGCACGCGGACAACAGCAAGGCACTGCACACGAGGAGGAACTTCGACCACGACCTTCCTGACAACCGGACCATGACGGACGCTCCTGACGGGATGAAAGGCGAGGGCATTCCATTCGTCTTCGGTCGTCTCCGCCACCGGAAAGCCCCAAGTGTTGGCCGAGCGGCGCGCTCCGGCACCAGCGAGCAATGGCTGTCCGGTGCACGGTGGCGCATATCCTACGAGCCCCAGGGAATAGCTCCCGGCCTCGCCAGGCGACCGAGACCAGGCCCACCTTCGCACTCCATCCCGAGCAAGCACCACCTCTTGCGTCATCCCCTCTCTCCGGGCAGTCGCGACCCGTTGCAATGCCAGCCGCTTTCCGGGGAGCGGCGGGGGAGTCATGACGCCCATGCGATTCACGTTCCTTGAACCCTTCAGGAGGAATGCGTGGTCGTTCGCACTGCTCTTCCTGGTGGCCGTGGCCCTGCCAACCGACTGTCAAACAGACGCGCCGCCGGGCGAGCCACCCACACCGCAAGCGCGGCCCCTGCGCAACAGCACCGCCTGGGTCTTCCTGCGCCAGAAGGTGGACCTGAGCCCGGCCTTCGAGATGAAGGACTGGGGTGCGCGCGGACGCTTCGTCGTGGAGCAACTCCAGTCCGTGGCCCGCGCCAGCCAGGGCGATCTCCGCACCCAGCTGCGGAGCCAGGGCGTGGAGCACCAGCCCTACTGGCTCCTCAACGCCATCCGCGTGAAAGCGGACGACGAGACCCTCAAGGCCCTGGCCCGGCGGCCCGACGTCGAGCGCATCCTCCTGGAGGAGAAGTACCGCATCCCGACGCCACGCCCCGGGGTGAGGCTGCAACCCACGCCCGGAGCCCTCGAGTGGAACGTCGCCCGCGTCCGCGCCCCCGAGGTCTGGTCCACCTTCGGCATCCGCGGCGAGGGCATCGTCATCGGCAGCATCGACACCGGCGTCCAGTTCGACCACCCCGCGCTGGCCCGGCAGTACCGCGGGCGTCTCCCGGATGGGAGCCTGGCTCACGACTACAACTGGTTCGATCCCTCCCAGGTCTGCGGAAGCCCCTCGCTGGCGCCCTGCGACAACATCGGCCACGGCACGCACACCCTGGGCACCATCGCGGGGGATGATGACGGCGGCAACCAGATTGGCGTGGCGCCGGGCGTGCGGTGGGTGGCCGCCAAGGGCTGCGAGGAGCTGAGCTGCTCGACCGAGGCGCTGCTGGCCGCTGGCCAGTGGATGCTCGCCCCCACGGATCTGAGCGGCAACAACCCGCGGCCGGATCTGCGGCCGCACATCATCAACAACTCGTGGGCAGATGGGCCGACGGATCCCTTCTTCCGGCCCATCGTGCAGGCCTGGGTCGCCGCGGGCATCTTCCCCGTCTTCTCCGTCGGCAACCCCGAGCCGGCCACCTGCGGCAGCGTGGGCGTGCCGGCCGCGTACCCCGAGAGCTATGGGGTCGGCGCCTTCGACAGCAACGGGAACATCGCCTCCTTCTCCGCCCGGGGCCCCTCGGCTTTCGAGGGCCTCACCCGGCCCGACATCGCCGCGCCCGGCGTGGACATCCGCAGCAGCATGCCGGGCAACGGCTACAGCTCCTTCAGCGGCACCTCCATGGCGGCGCCTCACGTGGCGGCCACGGTGGCGCTGATGTGGTCCGCGGCTCCGTCGCTGATGGGCGACGTGGCGGCCACCCGCGCGCTGCTCGATGCGTCGGCGGTGGACCGGGAAGATCTGAGCTGCGGAGGCACGCCGGGAGACAACAACGTCTGGGGGGAGGGCCAGCTCGACGCCTTCGCCGCCGTGGAGCGCTCTCCCGTCGGGCCCACCGGCATCGTGAACGGCGTGGTGACCGATGCGTCCACCGGGGCCCCCCTGGCCGGCGCGCGGGTCGTGGCCGAGGGACCCATCTCACGGGAAACGCTCACGGATGCGGAGGGCCGGTACTCCCTGACGCTGCCGGTGGGGACGTATCGCGTCTCCGCCACCCTCTTCGGCTACGAGCGCCAGAGCGTGGAGGGCGTGGTGGTGACCGAGGGCGGCGTCGTCCGCCTGGACTTCGCGCTGCGCCCGGTGCCGGTGCACACCGTCTCGGGCCGGGTGCTCGACACCTCCGGGGCCCCCATCGCCTTCGCCCGCGTCACCCTCCTGAACACGCCCCTGCCCACCGCCCTCACCGACGCGGCCGGCACCTGGCGCATCGAAGACGTGCCGGAGGGCGAGTACGACGTGCGGGTGGAGGCGGACGGCTGCTTCCTGCCGCGCACCGAGCACCTGGTCGTCGACGGCGACGAGTCGCTGGACCTGGTGCTGGAGTCCCGGACGGACGCCCACGGTTACTCCTGCCGGTACGAGCCGCCCACCTATGTCGAGGCCACCACGCCCCTGCCGCTCAGTGGTGATGACAGCGGGGTCCAGGTGACCCTGCCCTTCGCCTTCACCCTCTACGGCCAGACGTACGGTGCCGCCTACGTCTCCACCAACGGCCACCTGAACTTCCTCGAACTCAACACGAGCTTCGTCAACGAGCCCCTCCCCAGCCCGCTCCCGCCCAACGCCGCCATCTATGCCCTCTGGGACGATCTCCTCGTCGACGGGGAATCCAGGGTGCTGACGCTGACGAGGGGCTCGGCCCCCGAGCGTGAGTTCGTCATCGAGTGGCGCAACGTGGCCTTCCTCAGCGACGTGTCCCAGCGCGTCGACTTCGAGATCATCCTCTCCGAGCGGGGAGACATCCTCCTGCAGTACCGCGGCATCTCCGACGCCGGGTTCGAAAGGGGAGAGTCGGCCACGGTGGGCATCGAGAACGAGACGGGAACCGTCGGGTTGCAGTACTCGTTCAACACGCCCACGCTGAGCGATGAGCGGGCGATCCGCTTCACCCTGCCCCCCAACGGCTTCATCGAGGGCGTGGTGACCGACGCCAATGACGGCCTGCCACTCTCCGGCGCCACCGTGCGCGCGCTCGAGGGGGACCAGGAGGTGCGCGCGGTCACCACCGGCGCGGACGGCCGCTACCGCATGCAGCTCTTCCTGGGCACGTACACGCTGGAGGCCTCCGCGCCGAACTACGTCACCGAGACGGACACGGTGACGCTCTCCACGGACGGCCAGGTGGTGGAACACAACTGGGTGCTGCGCACGGCGCGCGCCGTGCTCGAACCCACCGTGCTCGAGTTCATCGTGCCGCGAGGCGAGCGGCGGACCCAGGACCTGACCCTGCGCAACACGGGCTCCGCGCCCCTCGGGTGGACGTTGCAGGAGGCGGGCGGCGACCGGGTGGGCGTCGTCTCCCGGCGCGGGCTCACCCGCGGCCTGAAATATGACCCGAACAGCCACACCACGCGGGAGGTCTTCGGCGCCGGGGCACGGCCCGGCTGGGCACCGACGCTGGCGGGAGACGTCCTGAGGAGCTGGCCGGCCACGGGGCTCGGGCTGCCCTGGGGCGTGGGCTACACGGGCAACGTCTGGCTCTCGGATGCTCCCGGCAAGAGCAACCACGAGTTCACCGTGGACGGGATGACCACGGGACGCAGCTGGCTGGCACCGTGGGCGGGGGACTGGCTGGCGGACATGGCCCACGACGCGGGCCGCGGCCTGATGTGCCAGCTCAACGTCGGAGGTGACAACGGCATCTACTGCTGGGAGCCGGACACCGGCGACGTGGTGGACTCCATCACGGGCGAGTTCCCCTGGACCGCGATCTCGCAGCGAGGCCTGGCCTACCGGCCCGATGACGACACCTTCTACGTCGGTGGCTGGAACGAGGGCATCATCTACCACGTCAAGGGGCTGTCCCATCCGGACAGGGGCGCGGTGATTGGCCAGTGCGGCCCGCCGGATGGCAGCATCTCCGGCCTGGCCTGGAATCCGTCCTTCCAAGTGCTCTGGATGGCCACCAATGGCCCGAGCGACACCCTCTACGAACTCAACCCGGAGACCTGCACGGTGCTGGCGACCCTGGCGCACCCCACTCCCGGCTTCAGCGGTGGTGGCCTGGAGCTGGATGAGCGAGGCAACCTGTGGATGGTCAGTCAGAGCACCTCCCAGGTGTACCTCGTCGAGAGCGGCGTGCCGGTCTTCTCGGACGTGCCCTGGCTCTCGGAGAGCCCCGAGCGCGGAAGGCTGTCCGTTGGCCGCGAGCAGCGGATCGCCGTCACGGCCGATGCCTCGGGCCTGGAGCCGGGCGTCTACCACGCCACGCTGTACCTCCAGGGCAACAGCGGGCGCGAGCCCACGCTGCAGGTGCGCGTCGTCCTCATCGTGCCGGAGTACTACCAGGGCGTGAACGCGGGAGCTGGCTCCCATGTCGACCGCGCGGGCAACCTCTGGGCGCCCGACCGGCGGTACGACCGAGGGAGCTGGGGATACGTCGACTCGTCCCGGGAGGTCCGGACCGGCTCCTCCATCCGCGGCACGGACGAGGATCCGCTCTACCAGACGGGGCGGCGTGGCTTCTTCGAGTACCGCTTCGATGGCCTGCCGCCGGGCGTGTACCAGCTCGACCTGCGCTTCGCGGAGATCCAGGACAAGCGGCGCCGGGAGCGCCTCTTCGACGTGGTGGCGGAGCAGACCCTCCTGCTGCCGGCGCATGACATCGCGGGCGAGGTGGGCAGGTTGACGGCGGATGACCACGGATTCTTCCTCGAGGTCACCGACGGCCAGCTCAACCTCCGATTCATTCCGCGCGAGGGTTACGGGGAGCCGCTCGTCAACGCCCTGCGGATCATCCACCGGCCGGATCGATAGGACCCGGCAGGCTCCCCAGGCAAGGTGTCAGACGATTCGTAGGGGACCAGGCCCCAGGCAAGGTGTCAGACGATTCGTAGGGGACGAATCCTCGGAGACGAATCCTCTGACACCTTCCCGGACGAATCCTCTGACACCTTCCCGGGGGGGGACACCTTCCCGGGGCGCCTCGTGGGGGCGGGGGTATGCTGGCCCGCCACCCCACAGAGAGGACGGTTCATGCTGGAAGCAGTCCCCGCGGAGGAGAACGAGAAGAACGCCGCCACGGCCACGCTCCGCGCGCTGATCGCGAGCGAGTGGCAGTACCAGCTCGAGCACTGCCCCACCTATGCGTCGGTGCTGGGCGACCGCCGCTGGAACGACCGCTGGGACGACCGGAGCCTCACCGCCATCGAGGCGGACCATCAGCACAACCTCCAGATTCTCGCGCGGCTCCAGGAGTTGGATCGCCAGCGGCTCCCGGCCGAGGACCAGCTCACCTACGACCTGTTCCGCCGCGACTACGAGCTGTGGATCGAGGAGCACCGGCTCAAGTGGCACCTGCTGCCCACCAACCATATGGGAGGAATCCCCGAGGGCATCAAACAGCCTCCGGGCCTCCAGACGGCCTACCAGCTCGCCGACACGCTGCGCTTCTCGACGACGCAGGACTACGAGGAGTGGATTGCCCGCCTCGACGGCTTCGGCACCTACGTGGACCAGATCGTCGCGCTCATGCGCGAGGGCATGAGTGAGCGCCTCATGTATCCCCGGGTCGTCCTGCAGCGCATTCCGCCCCAGCTCGAGAAGCAGCTGGTGGACGACCCCACGAGGAGCGGGTTCTACGGTCCCTTCACGCGCTTTCCCGCCAGCATCCCCGCGTCCGAGCAACAGCGGCTGTCCGCCGCCGGCCATGCCGCCATCGCGCGCGGGGTGCTGCCCGCGCTCACGCGCTTCCACCAGTTCCTGACCTCCGAGTACCTCCCCGCCGCGCCCGAGCAGGTGGGCGCCTGGCAGTTGCCGGAGGGGCAGGCGCTGTATGGCTTCTTCGCTCGCAAGTACACGACGACGAACCTGCTGCCGGAGCAGATCCACGAGCTCGGGCTGGCCGAGGTCCAGCGCATCCACGCCGAGATGGAAGCGGTGAAGGAGAAGACGGGCTTCCGGGGCGCGCTCCACGAGTTCTTCCAGTTCCTGCGCACGGACCCCCGCTTCTATTGCAAGAGCGGCGAGGAGTTGCTGCTGCGCTATCGCGCCCTCGCCAAGCAGATCGACCCGCGCATGGTGAAGCTGTTCAAGACCCTGCCGCGGCAGCCTTATGGCGTCGAGCCGACCCCGGAAGCCATGGCCCCGGATGCCACCACGGGCTTCTACTACCCCGCCGCGTCCGACGGCTCGCGCCCTGGCACGTACCTGGTGAATCTCTATCGTCCCGAGACGCGGCCCACCTGGGAGATGGTGCCCCTCACGCTGCACGAGGCCATGCCCGGACACCACCTGCAGACGTCACTCGCCGCCGAGCAGGAGCAGCTCCCCGACTTCCGGCGCTACGGCTACCACGTGGCCTACGGCGAGGGCTGGGCGCTCTACTGCGAGACGCTGGGAGACGAGCTCGGTTTGTACGACGATCCGTACGACAAGTTCGGCCAGCTCTCCTACGACATGTGGCGCGCCGTGCGGCTGGTGGTGGACACCGGCATGCATGCCCGGGGCTGGAGCCGGCAGCAGGCCATCGACTACTTCCTGGAGAACGCACCGCGTCAGCCCCTGGACGTCATCAACGAGGTCGACCGCTACCTCGTCTGGCCGGGTCAGGCCCTGGCCTACAAGGTCGGACAGCTCAAGTTTCGCGAGCTGCGCGCGCGGGCCGAGCGCGAGCTGGGCGCGCGCTTCGACGTCCGCGAGTTCCATGACGTGGTGTTGCTCGGCGGCTCCCTCCCGCTGGACATCCTGGAGCAGCGCGTCGAGGCGTGGGTGGCCAGGACCCGCCTCGCCTTAAAGGGAGGATGAGCCCCGTTGCGCCCTGGCGGCGAGCGGCACGACGGGTCGCGTGGTCGTTCCCGCGACTCGGGTTAGGGTGGCGCCCCTTTCGTGGAGGATGTCACATGAGACGAGTACTGCTCACCGCCGTGATTCCCACCCTGCTGCTCTCCGGTTGCGCCAGCACCACCGCCGCGACGCCCACGGAGCGCCCCACGTCGGCGGCCACCCCCCCCACCGTTGCCGCGCTCGACGAAGCGCTCTCCGGCGCCTGGCGAGATCCGAAGAATGTCGCCCGTGACGTGCACCGCCATCCGAAGCAGACGCTGGGATTCTTCGGCGTCACGCCGGACCAGACGGTCATCGAGATCACCCCCGGCGGTGGCTGGTACAGCGAGATCCTCGCGCCCTACCTGCGCGACAAGGGCCACTACGTCGCCGCGGTGTGGGACGACGCGATCCCCGGTCAGCCCAAGTACCGCTACGAGTCCAACCAGAAGCTGCGCGAGAAGTTCGCCGGCAACGCCGCGGTCTACGGCACGCCCGACGTGCGCGTGTTCGATCCCGCGAAGCCGGACTTCGGCGCCGCCGGGTCGGCCGACACGGTGCTCACGTTCCGCAACGCGCACAACTGGGTCAGCGACGGCACCGCACCGGCGTACTTCAAGGCGTTCTACGACGTGTTGAAGCCAGGAGGCACCCTGGGCGTCGTCGATCACCGCGCCAAACCGGGGACCGACCTCGAGGAGATGAAGAAGTCCGGCTATCTGACCGAGGAGCTGGTCATCGAGCTGGCCCAGGGCGCTGGGTTCGTGCTCGCGGACAGGAGCGAAATCAACGCCAACCCGAAGGACACCACCGACCATCCCAAAGGCGTGTGGACCTTGCCGCCCAGCAACAGGCACGACGCGGCCGACGATGCGAAGTACCAGGCCATCGGAGAGAGCGACCGCATGACGCTGCGCTTCACCAAGCCCACCAGCGCCCGGTAATGAACGGGTGAAGGCGGGGGGGAAGGTGTCAGAGCATTCGAGCCTCCCCCTCCCACGAGGCACCTGACCTCCTGCCTGCTCGGCGGCGCGCGGTCACGACGCGCTCCTACGAGTCGTCTCCTACGAGTCGTCTGACACCTTGTCCTCGGTTTTGGAGTCCCCCCAACGCTGGCGGGCCAGCTCGAGGGTGCGGGCATTCTCGGGCACCTGGCGCAGGAAGCGCTCGCGCGCGGTGGTGTCGGGAATATCGGAGGCGCGCTCGTGCACATACCTCGAGGCCTGGCGCAAGGCGGACTCTCCCGCGCTGACCTCGCCCAGGGCAAGGCAGGCTTCCGCCAGCGCCAGGTACAAGGACACCGCATACACGCCCGTGGTGCCCATCCGCTCCATCTCCTGGACGCCGAGTTGCGCCACCTGTCGCGCCTCCTCGGCACGCTCCTGGGACAGCAGGATGGAACTGAGAACGCCGCGCGCGAAAAGCAGGCAGACCGCGAAGGGAGACAGCAGCTCACACGCCTTGCGTGCAAACGATTCCGCCTCGTGGAACTCGCCCTGAGCCCTCACCACCTGAGCCACGGTGGCGTACCCCATGCCTCGTCTGTAGACCGGGGCGTCCTCACTGTCCACCCACTCGTGCGCCAGCGAGTAGGCCTCCTGCTGGTGTATCGGCTCGGAGCTTTGGGAGAGCGCATGGAGCAGGAAGTAGCGGCCATGGGGTGCCATGAGGTGCTGCTCCGTCCGAAGCGTGGTGGCCAGGGCCTCCCGGAGAAATTTCACGGCGCGGGGCTGGTCGCCCAGAGCGGTCAGACAGTAGCCCGAGACGATTTGCATCATGCATGCATCGCGCTCCGTGCCCACCTCGAGGAAGTCGCGCATCGCCAACTCCGCGAGCGAGAAGGCCTGCCACGGCTTGTTCTCGAAGAAGTGGATGAGCTGGCTCTTCAACGACCTCACCCAGCCACGCGTCATGGCGTCATGCGCCATGACGTCGGCCCCCGCCTCCAGGATGCGCCCGAGCATGGCTTCCGCCCCCTGGTACCCGCCATTCCAGGACGACGTGGAGCCCAGTTCGGCGAGGGCCTCCGTGTAGACCGCCACCGCCTCGGGCTCCGGCCTGGTGAGCAGCAGCTGTCCACCCAGCCGAGCCGCCTCCTCCTGGTTCCCGGAGAAGCCGTTCGCGAGAATCAACCCCCCCGACAGCCAGCACCACAGGGTGCTGCCCGCCTTGAGCGCGGGAAGCACCGGAGTGCCGAGCTCCAAGGCCCTTGGCAACTGCTCCATCCAGAGGGCCACCAGGGCCTGGAGCGCACGCAGGCGGGTGAAGACCTCGCCGCTCACCCCGCAGGCCAACGCCGCGTCGGCGCACCGCATCGTCCCCTGCAAGTCATGGCGCTCGAAGAATTGCTCGGCGGCCTGGGTATGGAAATGGGCGGCGCGCTCCGGCCGTTGGCCGAGCTGGTAGTGGTGGGCGAGCACCATCGCATCGGACTCGCCCCCGCGCTCCAGCCAGGCGCCGGCCAGCCGGTGGCCCACGGGCCGATGGGCCTCGGGGACCAGGCCATGGGCCGCGTCCACCACCAGGGCGTGGCGAAAGCGGTACTCTGCCTCTGAGGAGAAACGGCTCTCCGGCTGTGGCTCGATGACCTCCTGATCCACGAACCGCCGCAGGTGCTCCTCCAGCTTGCCGTCCGGCATCTGCTCTCCCAACAACTCCCGCACGCCCCCTGACCAGAAGGTACGTCCGAAGAAGCTGGCGGCGAGCAGCACCTGTCTGGCTTCCGGCTCCATCCGCATCAGCCGGGCCTGGAGCATGGCGAGGACCGTCTCCGGTGGCGCCTCCCCGCGCCCCTCCACCTCCATGCGGATGAGCTCCTCCAGGAAGAGGGCATTGCCATCGGACTGCTCCACCACGCGCCGCACGACGGAGTCGGTCGCCCGCGGTCCCAGCACCTCGCGCACCAGTTGGGCACCGGCCTTGGGGCTGAGCCCGTTGAGCGGCATCTCCAGCACGCGCCGGGCCCAGAGGCCGGGGAAGAGCTCCTTCACCTCCGGCCGCGCCAACGCCAGCACCATGAAGGGGTGCTCGGCCAGCGCCCGCAGGGCCTCGTCCACCAGCTTCACGGTGAGCGCGTCACTCCAGTGCAGGTCCTCCAGCACCAGCAGCACCGGATCGTGGGCGCACTCGGCCCGGAGGAAGTTCACCAGCGCCTTGCCCACCAGGGCGCTCATCAGTCGTGGGTCCTGCCGGGCCGCGCGCAACCGGGGGCTCTCCTCCTCGGGGAAGGGGATGGCGCAGAGCTCACCCAGGAACTCGGCCGTCTCCCGCGCTTCGGGGAGCGGCAGGTGCCGGGCCACGCGCTCGTACAACCGCGTACGGCGCGCCTCCAGGTTGGCCACCTCCACGACGCCACACAGCCGCCGCAGCGCCTGACCCAGCAGATTGGAGGCGGCTCCGGTACTCATCGGATCGCCGCGCCCCAGCAGCACCAGGGCCTGGGGGGCCTTGCGCTCGATACGGCGGAGGAACTCGTGGCGCAGCCGGGACTTGCCCGTGCCCGGCGGAGCCATCACCAGCAGGGCACGGGCGGCGGGCTCCTCCATGCAGGAGGTGAAGGTGAACTCGAGCAGGGCCAGCTCCTGGGCGCGGCCCACGCAGGGGGTGGGCTTGCCCAGCAGGGGGCGGGACTCGTCGGTTCCGAGCCGCTCACCGTGCAGCAGGTAGGTGCCCGCGGCGGAGCGGGACAGCTGGAAGCCGGGACCGAGCAGCCCGGCCGTCACCTCGTCCAGCACGACGAGGGACGAGGAGGCGCCTGGCCCCTCCACCTCGCGCAGCAGTTGCCCCGCCCTGTCCATGGCGGAGCCCACCGGCAGGCGCTGGTTCAGGACCCCGAGCCCGGTCACCAGAACCACCTCGGCGTCCGGCCAGCGCTCCTTGAAGGTCAGGGCGCAACGGCCCGCCAGGGCCGCCTGGTCCGTGGCGGTGTCGCGCTCCAGCACCAGCGTGGCCGCCAGCGAGCCGTCCGCCAGCAGTTCCACCCGGCCTCCATAGGGCATCAGCATCGTGCGCAGCGCATCGCGCAGCGAGCGCCCGTGGGTCTCATCCTCCTCCAGCGTGCCCGTTGCCAGGGAGCGGAGCGACACCAGCAGGATGCTCACGAGCTGCTGTTCCACGCCGACGAGCTGTTGCTCGTCCGCGGCCTGGACGGGTGGTGGCTCCGAGGCGGGGGCAGGCGACGACAGCAGCGTGGGGGCGGAGTCCAGGGCCGCGAGCGACTCCAGAAGCGCGGCGGCATCCGGCGGCCGCCGCCGCGGGTCCTTGTCCAGCATGCGGTCCACGAGCACCTGCAGACCTGGAGGCAGGCCAGGGCGCAGCGTGTGAAGACGGGGCGGCTCGGCCATGAGGATCTTGGCCAGCACGGCGGCGAAGTGGGGCGCGGCGAAGGGGGGCTGGCCGGTGAGGCACTCGTAGAGCACGCACCCCAGCGAGAAGATGTCGGCGCTGGGGGTGATGTGAGGCTGGCTGGAGGCCTGCTCCGGGGCCATATAGCCCGGAGTTCCCAGCACCGCGTTGGTGCCCGTCAACGCCACCAGGGAGGGAATGGCATGGCGGGCCAGCCCGAAGTCCAGCAGCACCACGTCCTCGGGGCGCCGCCCTCGCAGGAAGAGGTTGGAGGGCTTGATGTCGCGGTGGACGATGCCCTGGCGGTGGGCGGTGGCGAGCGCCTCGGTGACACGGCGCAGCAGGGCCAGGCTCTCGGAGAGGCCGAGGTGCCGACGACTCAGACGACGGGCCAAGTCCTCCCCCTCGAGCCACTCCATGACGAGGAAGGGCTGACCCTCTTCGATGACGCCCTGGTCGATGTAGGAGACGATGGCGGGGTGACGCAGCTCGGAGAGCAGGAAGGCCTCACGCTTGAAGCGGTGGGCGGCCTCCGGAGAGGTGATGGCCTGCATCAGCTTGAGGGCGACATGCTGGCCGGTGCGCGAGTCGATGGCCCGGTAGACGAAGCCCATGCCGCCGCGGCCGGCCAGCTCTTCAATGGTGAAGCGGCCAGCGATGATGGCGCCCCGACGGAGCGTCATCTCCGGAATGTATTCCGAGGGAGACGTGTACGTGTCGCCATCTTCCATGTCGTCGCCGTGCCCCATGAAGTGCGTCGGAGCATAGCCCTGGGAACGAGTGCTCTCAAACCCGCCCTGGAAGGCTCTCACGCGCCCGGGTTCGTCTCAGCGAGGCCTGCTTCAGCGGCGCGCGATCACGACGGGCTGATAGAAACCCGACTCCTCGGGTAGGTGCCACCGGAGGTGCGTGAAGCCCGCCGCGCCGAGCGCCGCGTCCAGTTCGGCGCGCCGGAGCGCGCGGTACACCGTCCCGTGCTGGCTCGTCTCCCAATGCCCATAGAAGTCGAGAACGGAATCGGCCATGTGCGCTCTCCCTTGGGATTCCTACCGCCACCTCTGAATGGAAGCACCTCCAGCCTTAGGGGTGCCGCAAAGCCATAACACACTGCGTAAAAAACGTTTTCCAAGACATCCGTGCCAAAACGTGGTAGAATGCATTGAGGCGACAGCACCGCATACACCACTGCTGGGAGTGTTCTGGGACTGGAGTCCGAGGCGTTCCCACACGTCGCCGTCGGGCGCTGCTCGGTCCAAGCAGATGCACGCCCCTTTCTGCTCGAGAACAACCGCGGTTTCCTGACGGAGAAAGAAAGCCATGAGATTGAGAGCCCAGAAGCAGGGAGTGGTGTCTTCGGCTGTGTTTCTGGCGGTTGCCCTGGCATCGGCCTGTGGAGGGGCCGACAGTCCTGTCACGGCCTACGACACGGACAGTGAGCTGAGCGCCACCTCCGCGCCCCTGGCCGTGATTGACGCGAAGACCCTGACGGACACCACGGCGCCGCTGCTGCTGCCGCTGGCCGGGACCCGGACCTACAGCGCTCCGGTCGAGACGTCGAGCGGGCATGAGCCCTCCAATTACAAGGCGGCGCCCGTGGTGCCGAGCATCGTGCCGGCCAAGAGCGATCCGACAGGAGGCGTGCTGACCTTCGAGCGTGAAACGGCGCCCCTGGAAGGGTGGCATGCCTGGGCCCGTGACGGAGCGGCTGGCAAGCATCGCCAGGTGCTGGTCTCCGGCGGTTCCTCGGCGGCGGCCAACCGTATCTACACCGTGTACACCAAGGAGCAGCTGGTCAATGCCATCCGCGAGGCCAGGAACGAGCCCAAGATCATCCGGGTGGTCGGGCACATCGACTTCCGGGTGGATGGTGGCGTGTTCAAGGAATACACCAGCTATGACGACCTGAAGAGTGGCGGCTCCCTCTTCATTCCGTCCAACACCACGCTCGTGGGAATCAAGGACGCGAATGGCAAGCCCGCCAGGATTTCCGGTACGCAGCTGCTGATCGGCAACGAGAACGGCAACTTCGAGGTGGACTTCAAGGCCTGGGTGGCGGCGGGAAAGAACCCGGATGCCTTCCCGGGTTGGACCCGCAACGTCATCGTCCGCAACCTGGCCATCGACACCATGTGGGACGTGAACCCGGAGGATTCAGCCAACGCCTATGCCGACGGCATCTGCGTCGCCTGGGCCCAGAATGTCTGGATCGATCACATCACCCTGACGGATCTCCCGACGCCGTCGTCCCTGTCCTCGGATACCCGCCATGACGGAGGCCTGGACGTGGTGCGTGCCTCCGACTACGTCACCATCTCCAACAGCTACTTCACCGTGCACGGCAAGACGACCCTGGTGGGCAACAGCGACGCCGGGCGGCAGTGGAGCGATGAGGGCCGCCTCCATGTCACCTTCACCGGCAACCACTGGCAGGGCGTGAACAGCCGGACGCCGCGCGTGCGCTATGGTCAGGTGCACATCTACAACAACCTGGTGACGGGTGACACCAACCCGAGTGCCGCCAATGGCACCATTCCCGCCGGAGCGGCCGCGTCGGACGTCAAGTTCGAGAGCGCCATCGGCGTGGGCTACAAGGCCGACATCCTGGCGGAGAACAACTACTACAACATGAAGACCCTCAAGCCGAAGGAGGTCTGCGGCAAGCTCGTGACCGATCACGGCAAGGGGGTGAGCTTCCGCAGCAGCGGGGCCCGCTTCATCAGCAACAAGGACGACGCCGGCAAGCCCATGACGGCCACGATCGACGTGCAGTTGCAGGGCTGCGATGGCATTCCGGTGGCCACCCTCTGGACCCCACCCTACGGCTACACGCTGAAGACAGCGGACACCGCCAAGACCGCGGTCCTGGCGAACGTCGGCGCGGGCAAGCTGTAATCCACCCGCCGACGCCCCGGCCGTGAGGCGAGAACAGGGACTTCTCCCATGGGAGAAGTCCCTGTCACTCAGGCGCGAAGCTCGCGAGGGGCCAACGGACGCCCCGTGTAGCCGAGCACCTGCTCCACCTGCACCGCCCGGTGCGCGTAGGTGTGCTCGGCCAGCACCCGGCGGCGTGCCGCGTCGCCCAGATCGCGCACCCCCTCGTCCGTGAGGCACAGCACGGCCTCGGCCACTTCCAGCCCATCCCGGGCCACCAGGCACTCCCGCCCGGGCTCCAGGAACAGCTCGATGCCCTCCCAGGCATCGGTGATGAGGCACGCGCCCGCGCCCGCGGCGGCGAACAGGTGCGCGGTGGGTGAGAAGCCAAAGCGCGCCATTCCCTCGCGGCTCACGTCGAGCACCGCGCGCGCCGAGCCCCGCATGACGTTGTGCTCGCGCGGGGTGAGGTCGCCCAGGTAGCGCACGTTCGAGGGGCGCGGCCGGTCCGCCCACCCCGCCCCCCCGAGCAGGAAGTGTTTGTCCGGCAGCAGGTCCGCGGCCCGCAGGAAGAAGCACTCCACGCGCTGATCCAGATCCGGCAGCCGATCCTCCAGCAGCGCCAGGGCACAGCCGAAGCGTGGATCCGCGGACACCGGGTAGTGCAGATCCGGATCCACCGCGCTGTACACCGGTACGCAGTCGCGTGCCCCCAGGTCCCGGTAGGCCAGCACCACCCGGTCTCCCCCGCCCTGGGTGAGGATGAGATCGTAGAGCGGCACCAGCGCGCGCAAGCAGTCCCCCGGCTCGCGCAGCAGGCGCTCCAGGGTCACCGGCGCGTCCAGGTCCCAATACACCACCTGGGTGCGGCCCGAGCGCAGCTCCAACACCCGGTGGTTGAGCCACTCGTCGTGGAAGCCCCCGCCGCTGGCCTTCACCACCACGTCCGCGCCCCGCGCCTGCTCCAGACACCGCTCCAGCCCCGAGGTGTCCTCCACCGGGTACACCACGACGCGCGCCCAGGGCGGCGTCGGCATGTCGTGCTGGAGCCGATGGCCGGCGGGCGCTGGCTCGTAGCAGGTGATGTGGTGCCCGCGCGCGTGCAGGGCCCGGAGAATGCCGCGGTAGTACATCGAGGCCCCGTTCCACCACGCCGAGGCAAGGCTCGAGCCAAAGAAGACGATCCGAAGTCCCTGGCTGCGCATGTCCGCTCCTTTTCCCGCGCCCACCTGCCCCCCAGACGGGTGTCGACGCGGGCTACCCCCTCAAAGAACCCGGGAGCGGCCCCAATCCGCCCCCGCTTTCGCCCGTGCCAGCTGGGGCTGGGAGGGCGGACTCCGCTGGGAGACCTCCCCCATGCGGCCGTAGAGTGCAACGTAGGCATCCGCCATGCGCTCTGGGGAGAACTCCAGTGCCCGCGTCCGTGCAAGGGTGGACATCCGGCCCCGCAGGACAGGCTCCGACACCAGCCGGCGCAGCGCCCGCCCCCACATCTCCGTGTCCTCTGGAGACACGAAGACGGCGGCGTCCTCCCACATCTCCCGCAGGGAGGGGATATCACTCAACACCAGGGCACACCCGGCGAGCGCGGCCCCCAGGGCGGCCAGGCCCGAGGGCTCCTCGCGCGAGGAGAGCACGAACAGGGAGGCCCGGCCGAGACGCTCCGCCAGCGCCGCGCGGGGCAGCTCCCCCAGCAGGTGCAGGGCGCGCGAGCGCACGAGGCCGCCAGCGGGGTGCTCGCGGGAGCCGGCCACGAGCACGGGCCAGGCCAGCCGGGGCGTCACCGCCTCCAGCACCTCCAGGTTGCGCGCCTCGTCCCCCGGCGCCCCCAGGGTGAAGAGGAAGGGCTCGCGCACGGCGGAGGGCGGGAAGTCCACATGGCGGCGAGCGGGCGGGATGACGCTGGTGGAGGACAGGGGCCCGGCCTGAAGCTCCAGGGACTCGAGCAGCGCGTGGGAAGGCGCCACCACGTGGCCCGCGGCCCTCAAGCCCCGCGTCACCTCCGCGAGATAGCGCGGCTCGCGCCGTGCTCGCGCCAGGGGGCACGCATGGCCCACCACCAGCGGCTTGCGCTTCCAGGGCAGCGCTCCGTGGCAATAGCCGTTGAGATGGACCACGTCCGGCAGGTACCTGGCCTCCAGTTCCAACAACCAGGCCCCCGCCTCGGCGACATCGTCCCAGGCGTCCGGCATGTCCTCGGAGCGCCAGACGCTCTGCTCCACGCGCAGCCCGGGCACGTCACGTGCCTCGGCCCATTGAGCCAGCGTGAGCGGAGCGCCCAGGGTGGCCAGCGTCACCTTCAGGCCCCGCTCGCCCAGGGCCCGGCTCAGCTCCAGCGCGCACGTCCACTCCCCTCGCGAGGACTGCGTGCTCATGAGCACGTGACGCACCCGTCCCTTCCCGCTCGGCGGCTCGGGAGAGGAAAACGGGGACGAAGGACGCTCACGCATGGATCAAGAGGTAACACAGCCTCTCCAGCCCACCAGACGGGGGGCCACCTGCTTCCGGGCTGGTGAACGGAGCAGCCCCCGCGACGATGACTCGTCAACGCACGGAGTGCCCGGGGGCGGACAGCACGCCCTGACACGCGAGAACGTACTTGTCAGGCGGTGCACCCTGGGTGGGGGAAGGCGGCACGTGTCGTCGAGATGCCGCACCGCGCAAAGCATATCTCCAGTCGTCTGGGCCCGGACTTTTCCCGCACCACGGGTGGCGAACGGATGCGGAGGGGCCGACAAGTGTTGCTGACACGAGTCGCCAGGGTTCACAGGACAGGGCCCCTCGAGGCGGTAAAGCCTGACGTTCAATGCCCAAGACTCATGACGCAGCAGGACAAGGCAACTCATCACATCACGCCCTCCGCGGGACCTCGCACCCAACTGACTTTTCGGGCTACCCAAGCGAACCCAAGGAGGCTATATCCCCCTGGAAAACGTTTTCCTCGATGAACACGAGTCGCGAGCCCGCGTGCTACCCCCACGCGAGCAAGCGGCCCTGTGGTGTTCCGGTGCTTGTACCCGACAACAACGCGAGACTGGCACGGCATGACGAGCCGCGCCACGCACGGAGACACTCATGCAATCAGCCGTCATCGCCAGCAGCGCTCGCGTCTCCAGCCGCTACCGCTGGACCGTGTGTGCGCTGCTGTTCTTCGCGACCGTCATCAACTACATGGATCGGCAGATCCTCGGTCTGCTCGCACCAATCCTCCAGAAGGACATCGGTTGGACGCAGGTGGAGTACGGCCGCATCGTCATCGCGTTTTCGGCCTTCTATGCGGTCGGGCAGTTGTGTTTTGGCCGCATCGTCGATTGGCTCGGCACGCGTGTTTCGTACGCGGTGGCGATGGTGATGTGGAGCGCGGCGGCGATGCTGCATGCGGCCGCGGGCACGGTGGGCGGCTTCGCGTTCATGCGGGCCTTGCTCGGACTCGGTGAAGGCGGCAACTTTCCGGCCGCGATCAAGGCGACCACCGAATGGTTCCCGCGCCGCGAGCGTGCGCTCGCCACGGGCATCTTCAACTCGGGCGCGAACATCGGCGCGGTCTTCGCGCCGGCCATCATTCCGCCGCTGGCGCTCGCGCTCGGCTGGCGCGCCGCGTTCGTGATCATCGGCGCGATCGGCATCGTGTGGCTGATGTTCTGGCTCACCATCTACCGTCCGGCCGATGCCGCCACGCAGGCGGCGTACGAGGACGCCCAACCAGCGCACGCCGACACGGGCACCGGTTCCCCCGGCTGGGGCGTGCTGATCCAAAAGCGCCAGACCTGGGCGTTCCTGCTCGGCAAGTTCCTGACCGATCCGGTGTGGTGGTTCTATCTGTTCTGGCTGCCGAAGTGGCTCAACGAGGCGCGCGGCATGGACCTGCAGCACATCGGGCTGCCGCTCGTGTGCATCTACGCGCTGACGACGATCGGCAGCATCGGCGGCGGCTGGATTTCGTCCACGCTGCTGAACCGCGGCTGGAACGTGAATCGCGCGCGCAAGACGGCCATGTTGATCTGCGCGTGCTGCGTCTTGCCCATCGCCTTCGTCTCCCAGGTCGACAATTTGTGGGTCGCGGTGGTGATCATCGGACTGGCGGCGGCGGCGCATCAGGGCTGGTCGGCCAATCTCTACACCATCGTGTCGGACCTCTTCCCGCAGCGCGCCGTCGCCTCGGTGATCGGCATCGGCGGAATGGCGGGCGCATTCGGAAGTGTGCTGTTTTCCGAGGTCATCGGACAGGTGCTCCAGCGCACCGGCCACTACTGGGCGCTGTTCGTGATCGGTGCACTCGGCTATCTGCTCGCGCTCGCGATCATGCATCTGCTGGTGTCGGACATGAAGCCCGCCAACCTCAATGCGTGAGCACCGGGCGGCGAGTCCGCACGCCGCCCATCGCCCCCGCGCGGCCACCGCTCGTGACGCGGCTCAGCCGCGCCGGGCGGTGGACTCGCGCACGATCAGCCGCGGCTCGAAGGTCGCGTACCCACTGTCGGAGCCGCCGCCCAGTGCGTCGAGCAGTTTGAGCATCGCGAGCTCGCCCATCTTCTCGCTCTGGATGTCCACCGTGGTGAGCGACGGTGCCGAGAACTCTCCGTATGGCACGTTGTCGATGCCCGTCACCGACACGTCCTGCGGCAGCCGGAACCCGAGCGAGGCCGCTTCCTTCATGAAGCCGAGCGCGATCAGATCGTTGTAGCAGATGACCGCCTCGGGCCGGTTCGGCCCCAGCATCACGCGCGAGCACGCGCGTTCGCCGGCCTGCGCGGTGGGTGCATTCGCATCGTGGACCTCGAGGGTCAGGCCGGACTCGGCGAGGCACGCGCGGGCGCCGCGAATCCGCTCGTCGTTGATGCGCGCCTGCCCGAAGCCGAGGTAGGTGATGCGCCGATGTCCCTGGTTCAGCAGATGCTGCGCGAGCATGTAGGTCGCCAGCTGGTTGTCGATGCCGACGCTGGGAATCGGCAGCCGCTGGCTGCGGCGCAGCAGCACGACGGGCTTGTTGAGCTCGAGCAACCATTGCAGGGCCTCTTCGGGCATGCGCGAGCTGACGATCAGACCGTCGACGCGCTGGGCGAGCGCCTCGATCAACGGCCGCTCTCGCGCCTGGTTCTCCTCGGTATCGACGAGCAGCAGCGTGTAGTCGTGCTGCAACGCGACGCGGTTGGCGCCCTTCACCACACTGGTGAAATGCGGGTTGCTGATGTCGAGGATCGTCAGGCCGATGGTGCGCGTCTCCCCGGTAATCATCGAGCGCGCCAGCGGATTCGACCGGTAGCCGAGCTTCTCGATGGTCGCCTTCAGCTTCGCTTCGACCGGCGCGGAAAAGCGCTGCGCGCCGTTGATGTATTTCGACACCGTGGCGACCGACACGCCCGCGGCGGCCGCCACGTCGCGAATGGTCGGTGATGTTTTTTTCATTCGGAAGGTAACGTTTCCTCGCAGTGTTAACCAATTTTCGCAGGAAAGCAGCCAGCGTGGTACGGCAAAAGTCGGTGACCCCGGGCCGCACACGCCCGCGAGTCACTGCTCCGGCCGGAAAACGTTTTCCCCGCAGGCGTTCTCCGTTAAAGTCCGGCTCGATTATCCCGCCCGGGCTGGCGAATCGCCCCACCCCGGGCGAACCTGTCCGCAGTCCACTTTGAGTATGAGGTGCTCTCGATGAACAACCCCTCCGCGCCAGGCAAACCCTTCCGGCGACTGCTTCTGACCGGCGCAGCCGGCAACCTCGGCCGCCAGTTGCGCGGTGCGCTCGCCCAATGGGCGGACATCGTCCGCGTCACCGACCTCGCCCCGCTCGGCGAGGCCGCCGCACACGAGGAAGTCGTGCAGGCCAACCTGGCCGATCGGGAAGCCGTTTACCGGTTGCTGCAGGATGTGGATGCGGTGGTGCACCTGGGCGGCATCTCGGTCGAGGCGCCGTTCGACGATCTGCTCGAGGCGAACATCCGCGGCACCTACAACCTGTACGCGGCGGCACACAAGCATGGCGTGAAGCGGGTGGTCTTCGCGAGCTCGAATCACGCGATTGGCTTTCATCCGGTCACCGAGGTGCTCGACGCCGATTCGCCGCTGCGGCCCGATTGCCTGTACGGCGTGACGAAGTGCTTCGGCGAGTCGCTGTCGCGCTACTACTTCGACCGCTTCGGCATCGAGACGGTGTGTCTGCGCATCGGCTCTTCGTTCGAGGAGCCCAGGAACGCGCGAATGATGGTCACCTACCTGAGCTACCGGGACTTCATCGAGCTGGTGCGCTGCTCGCTGTTCACCAATCGGGTCGGGCACGCCATCGTCTATGGCGTGTCGGACAACCCGATGAAATGGTGGGACAACACCAAGGCGTCGTTCCTCGGCTTCCGGCCGAGGGACAGCTCGCAGCAGTTCGCCGAGCGCTTTCCGCCGAGCGCGCCGACCGCGGATCGCGAGGATCCGGCACAACGGTTCCAGGGAGGCGCGTTCGTGATCGGCGAGCCGATGGAGCGCAAGCGATGAGCATGAAGGTGAGCGTCGAGCGCATCGACGCGGCGGGGCGCGCGCAGGTAGGCGAGTGCCCGGTATGGCGCGCGTCGGAGCAGGCGCTGTACTGGGTGGACATCCCCGCCTGCCGGATCGTCCGGCTGCACATTGGCTCGGGCCTCCGTTCCGAATGGGTGCTGCCGGAACACGTGGCGTGCCTCGCATTCGACCGCGGCGGGACGGTGCTCGCCGGGCTCGAGACGGGACTCTTCGCGGTGACGCTTGCCGCCAGCGGAGCACCCGGCGCAACGGCCGAGGCACGGCTTCGCCCGCTCGCCGCGCCGGCCTTCCCCGCCCCCGGCATGCGTTTCAACGACGGGCGCTGCGATCGCCAGGGGCGCTTCTGGTCCGGCACCATGGTGAAGGACATGTCGCTCGCCAGCCCGGCGGGCGCACTGTTCCGCTTCGACGCGCGGGGCACGCTGTCGGCGCCGATCGTCGACGATCTCATCACGCAGAATGGGCTGGCATGGTCGCCGGACGGCGCGACGATGTACTTGTCCGATTCGCATCCGACACGCCGGACGATCTGGGCCTTCGATTTCGACACGGAGACGGGCACGCCACACAACCGGCGCCTGTTCGCCGATCTGCACCACTACGCCGGCCGACCCGATGGCGCCGCCATCGACGCCGACGGCTGCTACTGGACATGCGCGAACGACGGGGGGCAGCTGTTGCGCTTCACGCCACAAGGCAAGCTGGACCGGGAGATCGCGGTGCCCGCCGTGAAGCCGACGATGTGCGCGTTCGGCGGCAACGATTTCGATACGTTGTTCGTGACATCGATCCGCCCGGCGGGCAGTGCTTCGGATGACGACGGCGCGGTGTTCGCCGTGAGGCCGGGCGTCCGCGGCCTACCGGAGCCGGAGTATGCCGGCACGCTGTGAGGGCCGGACGTGGCGGCATGGATCGAGAAACAATCCATGCCGCCACGCCCCTCCGCGCACCAGCAACGCATCCGGGCTTCTTTCGCGGAAGACCTCATGGACACTCGTTGGGTGCGAGTCGTCACCCCGGACGTTATTGACATACGGAAGGCCAATTCGAGATAATCATGTAATACATGAAATCACGAAAACTTTCCATTTTGAGTGTACCGCGTGAAGGAACCCTCGAGACGAGGCCTCCCACACGCACCGCTCCCGTCCGCGTGCCGGTCGTGCTGGCGCTCGCCGCCACCACGCTGACGTGGGTTCCGGCCCCAGCCCTGGCCCAGGCGCCCGAGCAGATCATCAACGGCACCTTCGACTCCGGCCACGCTCCCTGGTGGGGCACCAGCAACATCACTCTCGACTCGAGCAGCGGTGAGCTGTGCGCCGACATCCCCGGGGCGACCGTGAACCCCTGGGATGTGATCATCGGCCAGGACAACGTGTCGCTCGTCGCGGGCGAGACGTACCGGTACAGCTTCGTGGCGACCGCGACGTCTGACTTCTCTGGCAGGGCGCTGATCCAACTTCCCGCCGACCCGTGGACACAGTACCTGGCCGTCTATCCGCAGATGACCGCGGAGGCCAATACATACACCTATACCTTCACCTCGCCGGTGAGCCTGCCCAACGCGCAGGTGGCCTTCCAGATGGGCGGAAGTGCCACGCCGTGGCGCTTCTGTGTCGACAACGTGTCCCTGCAAGGGGGAGCCCCACCTGATGTCTACAAGCCGGATACCGGCCCCCGTGTCAGGATCAACCAGGTGGGCTATCTCACCCACGGTCCGAAGAACGCGACCGTCGTCACCGAGGCCACGAACGCGTTGCCGTGGCAGCTCCTCAACGGCGCCGGTACGGTGGTGGCGAGCGGCTCGAGCATCCCTCGCGGCGTGGACGTCAGCTCTGGCCAGAACGTCCACTCCATCGACTTCAGCGGATACGTCGTGGCCGGAGCTGGCTACACCCTGGTCGCCGATGGTGAGACCAGCCGCCCGTTCGACCTCGGCGGCAATCTCTACGGGCAGCTGCGCGATGACGCCTTGAAGTTCTACTACCCGCAGCGCAGCGGCATCGAGATTCTCGGGAGCCTGAGGCCGGGCTATGCCCGTCCCGCCGGGCATCTCGGGGTCGCGCCGAACACCGGGGATACCGCCGTGCCGTGTCAGCCGGGCATCTGTGATTACACGCTCGACGTCTCCAGTGGATGGTACGACGCGGGCGACCATGGCAAGTACGTGGTCAACGGCGGAATCTCGGTCTTCCAGCTCATGAATGCCTTCGAGCGGACGCGATACGCCCGGGCCGCGCAGCCGTTCACGGACGGGCAGCTCGCCATCCCGGAGAGCGGAAACGGGGTGCCGGACATCCTCGATGAGGCACGCTGGGAGATGGAGTTCCTGCTCCGCATGCAGGTGCCCGCGGGCAAGCCGCTGGCCGGCATGGTCCACCACAAGATGCACGACAATGAATGGACCGGCCTGCCGCTCCTTCCGCACCTGGACCCCAAGCGGCGCGAGCTGCACCCGCCGTCGACGGCGGCGACGCTCAACCTCGCCGCGACCGCCGCGCAAGCGGCACGTCTGTTCGCCCCGTATGATCCGGCTTTCGCGCGGCGGAGTCTGACGGCGGCGCGGGCAGCATGGGCCGCGGCGCTCGCCCACCCGGCACTCTACGCCAGCCCATCCGACAGCACCGGTGGAGGCGCCTACGAGGACTTCGACGTCAGGGATGAGTTCTACTGGGCCGCCGCGGAGCTCTTCCTGACCACGGGCGAGGCGCCCTTCCGTGATTTCGTGCTGGGTTCTCCGCTGCACACCGCCGACATCTGGACCGAGCAGGGCATCAACTGGCGGGAGGTCGCCGCGCTGGCACGCATGGACCTGGCGATGGTGCCGAGCAACCTGCTGGACCGTACCGCGGTGCGGCAGTCCGTCGTGACGGGCGCCACGAAGTACCTGGACACACTCAACGCCCATGCGTACGGGCTGCCCTACGCGCCCGCCGACAACATGTTCGCGTGGGGATCCACCAGCCAGATCCTCAACAACATGGTCGTCATGGCGACCGCGCACGACATCACGGGCGACAAGCGCTTCGCCGACGGCGTCGCGCAGGGCATGGACTACATCCTGGGCCGCAACGCCCTGAACATCTCCTACGTCACGGGCTACGGCGAGGTGAGCGCCGAGAACCAACACAGCCGGTGGTACGCGCACCAGCTCAACCCGGCGCTGCCCCACCCGCCACGGGGCACCCTGTCGGGGGGTCCGAACTCGTCCCTCCAGGATCCGATCGCCCAGCAGAAGCTGAAGGGCTGTGTGGCCCAGTTCTGCTTCATCGACGACATCGAGTCCTATTCCACGAACGAGCTGACCATCAACTGGAACGCCCCGCTGGCCTGGATCGCCGCGTTCCTCGCCGGTCAGGGTGACGGATCGGCCGCTCCCGCCACCTCTTGTCAGGTCAGCTACGTCAAACAGGACGAGTGGAGTGACGGCTTCAACGTCCAGGTCACCCTCCACAATACCGGCGCCAGCGCCATCAACGGCTGGACCCTGCGCTGGTCATTCCTGGGCGGACAGACCGTCACCCGGGCGTGGAGTGCGAACGCCTCTCAGTCCGGCTCCACGGTCAGCGCGACCCACCTGCCCTGGAATGCCCTCATCCCACCGGGTGAAGCGGTTTCCTTCGGCTTCCTCGGAGCTCCGGCGGCGGGACCGAATCCCACCCCGGCGCTGTTCACCTTGAACGGCGCCGCCTGCCTGACCAGGTAGGGAGCACCCAGAGAGGGTGGCCCAGCGCCGGAGGATGCATGAGATACACCTCCACGAACGAAGGTGGGCCATGAAGGCCACCTTCCTCGTGGAGAGAGCAATGCATCTGGTTCGAATGAGATGGCTGGCGGCGGCATCGGTGCTGTGTGGATGCAGCGCCGGGATCATGGAACCCGAGTGGGAGGCACCGGCGTCGCGAAGCCAGGCCCTGGTTCCCACCGAGCAATTCCGGGACACCTTCAACGGTGCCAACAACGCCAACGGCACGGGGCTCAACGACAACCTGGCGGGCAGGCAGTCCGGCTCGCTCGCTCCGGCGACCTATACGCGCCTGTCGGGCTTGTGGTACCCCGCGCCCGCGCCCAGTCTCTGGGTGGCCCAGGTCAACCACGTCTGGAGCCCGGATACGCTGTCCTTCCATTCGTCCACCTCGGCGCTGCGTATGGACAAGCCCTTCTCGCGTGATGCCTCGGGGGCCTTCCGTCTCTCCTTCGTCGCCGAGCCCGTGGTCTCCGACGCTCGCGACGGCGGCAACTGGGTGTCCGTCATGCTCGGCGGCACCGCGTCCTCGAGCGGCTACGTCAGCGGCGCGGACATCGACTTCGGCTTCCTCATCCGCTCCAACGGTGGGCTGGGCATCTTCGACAATGGCCAATCCATGACGGTGACTCCGGGGAGCGTCCCCGCGGCGGACAAGTACTCGGTGAGCCTCGCCGTGCGAGATGGACAGGTGCTTGGCACCATCAACGGAGTGTCCTTCTCCGCCCGGCTGAGCGGTCCGGTCGCGCTTCCCTCCTCGGCGTACCTGTACCTGGGGGCGTACCTGGAGAACGAACAGGTGTCCCGCTTCGATGACGTGGCGGTTTCCCCGGTGGTGAACCACCTGAAGCACTATGGCTACTATTGGGCGCAGTCCGGGAGTTACGGCCCCCACCTGGATGAGGTGACGGCCCATACCAACCTCAACTTCGTTCAGCACCCCGAGGACCTCGCCGCTTGCGCCGCGCGCGGAGTGAAGTGCCTGCTGGAGACTCGCTGGCAGTTCTTCAACGGCTCGACGCTACGCCCGGATTACGCACAGGCCTGGAACCAGCTCGTCACTCAAATCACCCCGTATCTGGGGAGTGTGGGGGGGTTCTACGTCATCGATGAGCCCTACTGGGTAGGCGTATCCGTGAGGGACCTGGAGACGTGCGTGAACACCCTCAAGGACACGTTCCCCTCCATCCCGGTGATGGTGGTGCATGCGGTGCCCTCGCTGTCGCCGTCACTCGTCACTCCCGCGCGCGCGGACTGGGTGGGCTTCGACCACTACGGCCCTCTGTCCGAGGTGGTGGGCCATCTCAACACGCTGCGTGCCACCCTGACTCCCTCCCAGAAGCTCTGGCTGGTGCCACAGTCCTATCTGGTCGGCGCGTACAGCGATGACGCGGCGCTCGCCCGCGCGAACTGGGAGTATTACGACCTCGCCCGCAGCGACCCACGCATCCACGGCCTGCTCAACTTCGGCCTGTGGACACACCAGGCGCCCTCCTCCGTTCCCAGGACGTTCGAGGCACAGCGGGCCATTGGCAACGAGCTCCTGCGGCGGTGATCCGCCCTGCTCACGCGGCCTCGTCGCTCCGAAGGGGCTCGGTCCGGAGGTCGCGCAGCACGGTGAGGACAGGCCGCGATTGTGCCAGCGAAGGGGCAAAGAGGGAGGGCTGCCCGGGATCGGCGAACACCGTCGCGAAGTCCTCGGGGGTCAGCGCTCGCACGAGCCGCGCCGCGAACGTCTCGCGCAGCAGCCGGGCATAGAACTCGCCATCGTAATCCCGAGGCTCACTCACGGCGCCGTCCTCGGCTCCGGGACTCCGGGCGCTGCCGTCATCGTCCGTCTCCGGGTCGGGCAGCAGGCCCGCACGTCCTCCCACGGCGCGATAGATCCGGACCCGCTCGCCAACAGTCCAGTGGCTTCTCCCGCTCGCGAGCATGGCCTCGTAGGGCAGCTCTCGCCGGCGCCCGCGCGTGGCCAGGTACTGCTCGGGCGTCTTCGTCAGCCGGACCTGGGCCGACACCTCGAAGGTGCGGACCTCTCTCCGGCGCAGCGCCATCACCGTCGCGACGTAGGCCTCTCTCAGTCCCGGAATGTCACCCGCCAGGAGACAGCCCAGGGCCAGGCGCAGAAAGCTCTCGCCGAAGGGCTCTGCCCGGCTGGAGCGAAACGCCACCCCGCGCAGGACGAGGGGCCCCGCGTAGGGCTGGAGCACGTAGTTCTTCGGCTCGTGCGAAAGCATCGCGGCATAGCGTCCGTCGAACTCGAGCTGCACCTTGGGCGGGAGCAGGGCCGCGACCTCGGAGACCACCCGACGCTCGTCGGCCTCGCTCCAGTCCTCTGGCACGGCGAAGTACACCCCATCCGTGTCGGCCTCCAGCAGCATGACGCCGCGCCGTGCCAGCTCGTTGCACAGCAGCTCCAGCACCTCGCGCCCGCGCCGTGTCACCTCGTTGGCGGCGTGGACATCCGAGAAGCGGGTGAGGCTTCCCGCCCCCAGATAGCCGTAGGCCGAGTTGACGACGATCTTCATGGCCGCGGAGATTGCCTCCTGACCGTGTCGCTCCGGTGAGCCGGGCGCCCCGGCACGCGCCCGTGCCTTGGCCGCCAGCCGCTGCTCCACCAACCGGTCGACCAGCGCGAGCAGGACGCCGAGCCGATCACGCCGGGGGCCGATCCGGTACTCGCGCATCAGTGAGGGATACAGGCTGGCGACGTCCGCCTTCACGACGTGCCGTGCCACCCCCGTGGCGAACAGGTGGAGCCCCGCGCCGCTGTGGGGCGTGCCGTCACCAGGCTCATGGGCGGGCAGCGCGGCCCCCGCTCGGAGGTAGGCGCGCACCAGCAGCGGATCGATCACCCCGGTGGCGGGACCCGCGTCCGCGAGGCGCTCGTAGCGGCGTGGTGCCATGCGGGCGAGCGCGAAGGCGGCCCCCCCCAGCATGCGCGCGACGCCCGCGGCCTCCGTCACGTCGTCGCGGGCGTACCGCCGCACGCGTTCGGGGGCATGGCGGAAGAACTCGTGCACCCGGGCCCCCGGGATGTACTCCCGCTCCGGGCCCGCGAGTCCGAGGTGGCGTGCGACGGCCTTGAGCCCATGGCCCGGCAGATCCCGGGCCGAGAAGTCGTGCCGCAGGACGGCATCCAGCGTGTCGATCAGTTCGCGCCCGGGCACCGTGTGCCGTACGCGACGCGCCGCTTCGCTGGAGTTCCCCCGAGTACCACGTCCGAAGGAAGCACCTCGGGCCGCGGGGCGCTGCCGAAGACCTGGAGCTCCAGCACGCCCGAGCGCCAGCGGTACGCCGAGCACCCGCGCCCGGTGGGCGAGGAAGGGCAGGTCGAAGCCGTGCAGGTTGTGGTTCTCGATCACATCGGGATCGCAGACCTGGACCCGCTCGACCAGCCGGCGGAGGAGGTCTGCCTCGGCATCGTCACCCTCACCGTGGATCTCGAGTACCTCCGTTCTGCCCTCGGGGTCTCGCAGGGCCACGAGGAAGATGCGATCACGGCTGGGATCGAGCCCGGTGGTCTCGAGATCGAACTGCAGACGGCGCAGATCGTCGAAGTCGAGCTCACGAAAGTACGTGCGCCCCGAGGCGATGAGGTACTGCTCCTCGGGAGGCAGCACGAGCGCCGTCTCCGCGCCCAGCTCTCGTAGGTGCCCGAGCGGGCGGCCGAGACGCCGGGAGGCGCCATGGAGCACGGCTGAATTCAGGGCTCGCCCATCGTCCGCACGGAGCAGGTAGCGCAGCGCGCCCGGTCCCTCGAGCTCCCGCCACGTCACCCGGTTGGGCGCGGGTCCCTCGCGTTCGGGAAGAAGCCTCGCACCGAGGTGCGCCACGTCATCCAGGGAGGAGAGCAGCAGCCAGGGGCGGAAGCGCAGGTCCTCCCGCACCAGCTCGCCACGCCTGGGGAGCCGGCGCCAGACGAACGCGCGGCCGTCAGGCTCCGCCCAGACCGAGACGATACCTGGTGTCGAGTCCCAGCCCCAGAGCCATTCGTCCTCCCGTGAAGTGGTCATCGTGATGGCTTCAGTGGCGCGTGAAAGCGGGGCGCGTGGAGCGACGCTCCCACATCCCTGACGGCGAAGGAAGGCTCCTGCGCCAGCCCAGGCTCCCCGCCCAATTGACAACCCATTGTCATATGGACAATAACCTGTCCATGGTAAAGCTGACCGAGGGGGGAGAGGCGTTCACGGAGCTGGTGCTCGAGGTCTTCCGACTCAATGGCCTCGCGCTCGCGGCGGGGGATCGCTTGACCGAGCCCATGGGGCTCAGCAGCGCCCGGTGGCAGGTGCTGGGGGTGGTGGAGCACGCTCCGGCGCCCGTCGCCAATGTCGCTCGAATCATGGGGCTGAGCCGCCAGGGCGTGCAGCAGACCGCCGATGCCCTCGAGAGAGATGGCTTCATCGAGTACCTCGAGAATCCCCACCACCGCCGCGCGAAGCTCATCTCGATGACGACCAAGGGTCATGAGGCACTGCGGCGCGTCGAGGGACTCCATGCGCTCTGGGCGAACCAGCTCGGCGCCGGGATGAACCCGCGGCAGCTCCGCGCTGTCGTGAACGGCTTGAAGCAAGCGCGGCAGCTCCTCGAGACGGACGCATCCGCCTCGGACGAGGCATGAGCACACCCCAGGAGACACGCGTGACCTACACGATGACGATTCCGGTGCTTCCCTGTGTTTCCCTCGACGAGTCGCTGGAGTTCTACCGGCGCCTCGGGTTCCAGCAGACCTACCGGCAGACCACGCCGAATCCGTATGCAGTCGTCGAGCACGATGGGGCTCAACTTCACTTCGCTGGCGTGAAGGGGCTGAAGCCATCGGAGGCGTACACCACGTGCCTGGTGATCGTTCCGGAGGTCGAGCGGCTGCATCAGGTCTTCGCCGAGGCGCTCCGCGCTGTCTTCGGCAAGCTGCCGGTCTCGGGGTTCCCGCGCATCTCGCGCATGAGGAAGGGACAGAGTCGTTTCACCGTGGTCGATCCCTCTGGCAACTCCGTCATCTTCATCCGGCGGGAAGCGCCAGACGACTACGACGAGGGCCAGAAGCCACACTCCTCATCACGTCTCGGCAAGGCACTGCGCGCCGCGGCGCGGCTGCGTGACTTCAAAGGAGACGATCTCGCCGCCGCGAAGGTCCTCGATGTGGCGCTCGCTCGAAAGGAGCCGGCTCTACCCATTGAACGCGCGCGGGCGCTCGCCGCCCGGGCCGAGTTGGCCATCGCACTCGGGGACGAGGCATGCGCCCGGACCGCGAGGGAGGAGCTTCAGCGGCTCTCGCTCTCCGATGAGGAGCGCGAGCAATTCCGCGAGGAGCTCGAAGCAGCAGACACCCTGGCGCGAACGCAGCGTTGACCGTCCGCTTCACTGGGTGGACGGACACTTCCCGCAGCCGGCGTGAGGAAGCGGAGCGAGCTGCCTGGCGCTAGGCACTTTCCACCGCGACCTCAAGCCCTCCAACCTCTTCCTGCGCCATGGCCGCCCCGAGGACGTGGTGCTGCTGGACTTTGGATTGGCCCGTCATGCCAATCCCACCCTGGTGGGGGTGACGAGCCACAACGCCGTGGTGGGGACTCCCGGCTACATGGCGCCGGAGCAAGCCTCCAGCGCGCCCCACCTCACCCCCAGCGCCGACATCTTCTCGCTGGGGTGCGTGCTCTACGAGTGCCTCACCCGCCGACCCCCCTTCGCCGCGCCCCACTTCACCGCCGTGCTGGCCAAGATTCTCATGGCCGAGCCCCCGCGCCTCCACACCCTGTGCCCCAGGCTGCCTCCCGGCCTGCAGGTGCTCGTGGACCGCATGCTTCACAAGGACAGAATGCCGACGCGCAGGAGGTGAACGAGATCCAGAAGTTCACCCTGAGCGAAGCGCTGCGCACCGCCCTTTCCCCGTATGGGGGACGGGTGGAGCTGCTGGTGGACGGCTCGACAGGCGTATACCTGCTGCACGGCGAGCAGCTCGGGACCGACGAGTCCCGTCCGCTGTTGGGCAAGCCCACGCCCTGTGTGGGCCGCGCCCAGGAGCTGGCCCTCCTCGACTTCACCTTCACCTCCAGCATCGAGGAGCCCGGCGCCCGCGCCCTCCTGGTGACGGCGCCTCCAGGCACGGGCAAGTCCCGGCTGAGGCACGAGTTCCTGCGCCGCATCGAGCGCAAGGCGCCCGAGACCCTGGTGCTGCTCGGACGCGGCGACCCCATGAGCGTCGGCGCCACCACCAACCTGATGGGACAGGCGCTGCGGCGCCTGTGTGGCACCTCGGAGGCGTCCAACCTGGAGGTGCGCCGCCAGCGGCTGTACCAGCGCGTGTCGCGGCACGTGCACCCCTCCGAGGCCCAGGAGAACGCCGATTTCCTCGGAGAGCTGTGCGCCATTCCCTTCCCCGAGAAGCAAAGCCCCCGGTTGCGCGCGGCCCGGCAGGATCCTCGGCTGGTGACCATGTACCTGGCACAGGCGGAAGCCTATCTGGCCCAGGACGACGTCGGCGCGGGAGAGTCCGCCCTGCGCCAGGCCATCCGGTGTGTGTACACGCGCGCCTCCGACATCCCCGACCCCACCGCGCGAGAGCGCTTCCTGCATCAGGTGCCCGAGAACGCCCGCGCCCTCGAGCTGGCCCGTCAGCGCTGGGGCGACTCCGAACCAGGCTGAGCGTCACTCCCAGCAGGCGTATCCGGCGCACCCGGTGATGGGTTGTCCGCGCCGCGCCGTTCTACCTGGATCAAGCTCTTTCTCTCCATCTCGAGAAGGCACCTTCTCTTTATTGGAAATAGTGGCTCATGAATTCGCACCATACGTTGGTGCATGGAACAAACTCGCACGAGGAACATACGGAGCCTTCAGTGGGATGATCTCAAGATATTTCTCGCCATCTCGCGAGAGGGCTCCCTGATCGCGGCGGCGCGGGTCATGGGGCTGACGCAACCCACGATGGGCCGCCGCCTCCAGTCGCTGGAGAAGCTCGTGGGCTGCAAGTTGTTGAGGCGGACCTCCATCGGTTACATCCTGACGGAGGAGGGCATGGCGGTGTTGTCCCATGCCGAGCGCATGGAAGAGGAGGCCCTGGCCTTCGAGCGCCAGCTCGCCGCGCATGACGGTGAAGTCAATGGGACGCTGCGCGTCTCCGCCTTGGATTGGCTCGCCAGCCATGTCCTGGCGCCCGTCATCGCCCGGCTCCAGCAGCGGCATTCACGCATGGTGGTGGAACTCAGTACGGAGCCCCGTCTATTGAGTCTCGACCGGCGGGAAACCGACCTTGTCTTCTGTTTCAACCGTTTCGAGGAAGCCTATGTGGTGCAGAGGCGGCTCACACTCGCTCACTACGGGGTCTATGCCTCGCGCGCCTACCTGGAGCAGCGAGGGGAGCCGCATCCGTCCACGGGTGGCGCGGGCCATGGTTTGATTACCATGGACGCAGCGCTCAGCCACCAGGCGGACGTCGTCTGGCTCACGGAGCGGCTGCCCAAGGCACGTATCATGGGGTGTAGTAGCAGCCGCCACGTGCAGGCGCGGATGTGCGCCGAGGGAGGAGGACTCGCGGTGCTGCCCCTTCAGGTGGCGGAGTCCACTCCCGGCCTGGAGCAGGTGGATCTCGGCGAGCCACCTCCCGACCGGGATATCTGGCTGGGCTACCATCGGGACTTTCAACACCATCCCCGGCTGCGGGTGCTGCTCGACGCCGTCGAAGCCGCCCTCTCGTTCGAGCTTCCCAAGAGCATGAATAGGGCTTTTCCGACCCGGGCGTCGTGACCCCCGGGGGAGAACCCGCGCGCGGCTGTAATGCAGGCCGGGCTGGACACCTTTCTGGGTGTCGCGGCGAAAACCCGGCCACTTCCGGCCGCTCCCACCGCACGCTGGAGAACACCATGTCCCGCATGTCCGCCCCCACTCCTGACTCCGCCCCCTCCGCCACCCAGTCCCTGCTTCAGTCCCTCCAACGCAAGCTCGGCCGCGTGCCCAACCTCTACGCCACCATCGGCCACTCGCCTGGTGCGCTGCAGTCCATGCTCGCCTGGGAAGAGGCGCTGTCGCGGAGCCACACACTCTCCCGGCGCGAGCGGGAGCAGCTCAGCCTGCACGTCTCGGAGCTCAATGGCTGCGGCTACTGCATCTCGGCCCACTCGGCCATCGGCAAGTCGCTCGGATTGAGCGAGCAGGACATCGAGGCGGCACGCGTGGGCGCCGGCGCCAACGCGCGCGAGAATGCACTCCTGGCCCTGGCGCGCCGCGTGGTGCGCACCGGCGGCCACGGCGCGGGAGGCGAGCTGGCCCGCGCGCGCGAGGCGGGCCTCACCGACGCCGAGGTGGTGGACGTCATCGCCGTCGTCACCCTCAGGAGCTTCACCAACGCCGTGGCCGTCGTCGCTCAGACCGAGCTCGACTGGCCCAGGGCCCCCGCCCTTCCGGAGGCTTGAGTCCCACCGGGCGCGTTGCACCGGGCCCACATGCTTTTTCAGGTATTCCAGTAATATCCTGGTTTAGACTGTCCCGCCAGGAGGGAAGTGGAATGAGCGCTCGTCGTAACGGAGTGCGCACCTGCGTCACTGGAATCCTGATGGTGCTCGGCGCGTGCACGCAGCCCCAGAAGGGGCCGGACGCCTCGGACGGCGGAGGACCTTCCGCCGATGGCGGAAGCGTGGGCAGCGAGCTCTCGCCGAACCTGATTCCGCAGGAGGAGCTCTTCGACTGCCGCGGGGCCGACTCCGACGCTCCCACCCGCATTCGCCGCATCAACCGATGGCAATGGACCCGCAACGTTGGCGGCTCCGTGACGCGCGGATGGACTGGCTTCAGCTTCTACGACAATCCGCTCGATCCGGATCCACGCTCGCCCTACGGCAGCTACGCCGCCGACGACACGGTGGATGAGTCCATGGTCGAGATCATCCTCCCCATCGTGGACGAATACGGCGCGACGTGGGCCGGCCCCTACACCGGCTCGAACAGACTCGATCTGCTCCGCGAGGACAAGTCGTTGCGTTGCATGTGGGAGCAAACGCAGCCGAGCACCGCGTGTATTCGCAACTACCTCGCCACACTGCTCGAGCGGGGCGTGATGTACCGGCCGGCGCGCGCGGATGAGTTGGACCGATTGACGGCCTTCACCCAGTCGGTGCTCGCGCAGGAATCCTCCGATGGAGGCGGCGGCACACGTACCCACAGCCTCTCACGCGTCGTCACCGCGGCGACCTTGATGAGCGGGGCGTTGTTCCGCGAGGAGCTGGGCACACCGAGCGGCGACGGCCGGGTCGAACTCGGTGAATGGGAGCTCGCGCAGCAACTCACCTATGCGCTGGGAGAGCGTGGCCCGGGCGCGGTTCCCACCTGGAGGTGGCCCGACACCTCCGCCTCCTCCAAGGGCCACTACGGAGACATCGCGGACGCGGCGCGCGATGGAGGGATTCGCTCAGCGGAGGTCGTGGGCTCGCTGATCGATCAGCACCTCGGCGGCGTGGATTCCACCCGCTTCGATCTGGTCCAGGACTTCGGCGAGCCGGAGCGTCCCCGCCGGGGCGAGTTCTGGCTCTCCGATGGTGTGGCGAACTTCTTCCGCCAATGGCTGGGCTACACGCGGGTGGAGGCGATCTTCAAGGAGCGTCCGGAGGCGACCAGCGCCTTCGATGATGGGGAGCTGAGTAGCTACCGCGCGCAGGCCGCGGCCTGGGAGAACCTGCTCTCCGGCTACTACGGCGACGAGTCGACGTTGATCCAGCAGATGGACGACTTCGTCGCGCGCGCGGTGGTGAATGACGTCGCGGTGCTCGAGACCTTGTTGACCTCCCGGCGGTTCTTCCTCGCCGCGACCCGGGACTCGGGCTTCGACGGCAACGCCACGCGGTACACGGGCCAGCCCTACGGAACCAACGCGGAGATCGCCGCGACCAACGACGCGCGCTGGCGGACGCTCCCGGAAGCGGAGCGCGCCGGAGTGCTCACCCACCCGGCGTGGTTGGCCTCGCATGGAGGAAACTTCGAGGACGATCCGTCCGCGGTCCACCGGGGCAAGTGGGTGCGGGAGAACCTGCTCTGCGGCTACGTGCCCCCCCTCAGCTCGGTGCGCGTGCTGGCGCAGGTGGGGCCCCACGCGCCGGACAAGAACGCGCGTGCCCGGCTCGAGGACGCCACCGGCAAGAGCGAATGCCAGGGCTGTCACTCGCTGATGAACCCGCTCGGCCTCACGTTCGAGATCTACAACCATGCCGGCTACCTGCGGACGAGGGACCACGCGCCCGACGGTGGATGGATGGCGCCCAATGGGCAGGTGATGTTGAGCCATCTGCCAGACCCGGGCTTGAACGGACCCGTTCGGGACGCGGTGGAGCTCAGCGAGAAGCTCGCCGCCTCGGGCCACGTGAAGCGCTGCTTCGTCCGCCAGACCTTCCGCTACTTCATGGGCCGCGACGAAAACCGGAGCGATGCCTGCACGCTGGCGCGGATGGAACAGGCCTACGACGCACACCAGGGCTCGTTCAAGGCCCTGCTGACAGCCCTGATGACCAGCGACACCTGGACGACGCGCCGCGAGCCGGCGCGGGGAGAGTGACCATGCTGACCCGACGCGCGTTGCTCAAATCCGCCGTGGCCGCTGGCGTGTTCGCGCCGTTCTACCGCGAGGTGCTCGCCCAGACGGCGAAGCCCATGCGGCTGGTGCTGGTGCTGGAGTGCAACGGCATCTATCCCGAGGCGTTCCTGTCCAGCGGGACGCGCGCGGCCCTCGGCCCGAAGATTGGCACGCGGCACAACTTCCGCGACGTGTATCCCGAGACGCCGCGGGTCCACACGAGTGATGGCCTCTCCAGCGCGTTGTGCCTGGGGCCGCTCGCCGGAAGCAGCGGAGCGCCCTCCATGGAGAACCGGGCGGCGGTGTTGCTTGGGCTGTCGTCGACGATCGCCGGCGGTGGGCACTCGACGGGAACGGGAGCGCTGAGCTGCGCGGTGCATGGCTCGGCCGCCACCCTCGATGCGGTGCTAGCGCCGAGGCTCAAGCGCACCGCGCCCTTCGACGCCATCCGGCTTGGCACCAGCTCCGCGAGCACCCCCATCGTCTACGAGACGTGCGCGTACGGTCCGCGCAAGCCCGCCGGCATCCTGGTGAACCCGATGCTCGCGTACAACACGATCTTCGGCTCGCTCTCGGCCAGCACGGCGGTGGGACAGGAGCGCCGGATGCTCTTCGACTTCGCCCGTGAGGACGCGAAGGCCGCGCTCGGAACCTTCAAGGGCAACTCCCACGAGCGCACGAAGCTGGAGCGCTACCTGACCTCGCTCGAGGCACTGCGTGCGAGAGAGACGCAGTTGCAGGGAATGGCGGCGCGGGTAAAGCCGCTGCTGCCCCCGGACCCGTCCGTGAATCCGTTGCTTCAGGGAGGCAGCACTCCGCCCGACTCACTCAAATGGCTCGAGGCGCAATTCGAGATCGCCACCACGGCGCTGCTGGGCGGACTGACGAACCTGGTGGTGCTGGCGGCGGGAACCTCGGGTTTCGACGTGGCCTATGACCCGAGCATCTCGCAGGTCGGGCGGCACAACCTCCAGCACGGTATCGACAACGCGGCCAACTGGACCGGCATCGCGGCGGTCACCCGGAAACACGTGGCCCTGGTGGCGAAGCTCGCCCGCGCGCTGGCGGCCACGCCGGAACTCAACGCATCCGGCTCGATGCTGGATCACACGGTGATCGTCCTGATGTCCGACAATGGCGAACAGCACCACTCGGAGGCGCGGGAGTGGCCCAAGCTCGTCCTCGGTGGCAATGCGCTGGGGCTGAAGACGGATGGACGGACCGTGGTGTATCCGGCCGAGGGCACGGCACGCAATCGTCAGGTCTCCAACCTGTTCAACACCCTGGGCCACGCCTTCGGGGATACCGGCTTCAACACCTTCGGAGCGGAAGGACCGACGAGAATCGCCGAGGGCCCCCTGTCGGAACTGCTCGGGTAGGGGTGGACAGGCAGTTGAGGCCTTGCTCGCTCACGACGGCAGACGGCCCGGCCCCTCACCTCCCTCCACCGGCACCAACCGCGCGAACCATTCCCACGCCTTCCGCCAGCTCGCGCCCCGTGCCATGACAAGCTCGCGCAGGAACTCGCCCAGCCACCCGGGCATGGAGGCTTCGCGCCGGAGGACCTCCTCCACCAACGTGTCGAGCATCGCCACGGCGTGCTCCGCCGGCGCCCCCTGGACGAACCCACGAGCCGTCATCCAGTCAGCCCGGGCGAGGTAGGCCCGGAGCGCCTCCAGGGCCAGCTCGGGAAAGCGCCGCAAGAGCACCTCGCGGACATGGGAGTCGTCCAATCCCTGAAGTATCGCGGCGAGCGCGTGCTCCCGGGGAATGTGGTGCCAGGCATGCATCCTCCTTAGTTCCGCGGACATGAAGTCCTGATTCCGTTTGGGCCAGAGCGTGAGGAAGGCTCGCCAGTGCTCGGGGCCGAAGTGCTCATAAGGAACCCTGGGATCGGACAGCATGTCCTGGAAACGCTCGTCCGCGACGACCTCGGGGGGCAATACCTTCCAGAGCGACTCCGCCCACGGGTGGCTCGGAGCGAATGCACTCGGAAAGCCGTTCGATGAGGCGAGCCACGCCCTCCAGAGTGCCTCGGCGAAGGCCAGCCAGCTCTCGCCGTGGCGTTCGAGATAGGACGGCAACTCGGGCATCAGCACCTTCCATGGCGCCTTGGGAAACCACGAAAGTGAGTCGCGCTGGAAGCCTTGGAGCAGGAACGCGGGGAATTGCAGCCACGAGATGGGATTGCCCCGCTCGCCGCGCTCGAACAGGCGGCCACCGAGGTCGAGAGCGGCGGCTCTCCCGCGAGCCATGGCTGGTTTTAGCAATGCAGTCCATGCCTCCTCCTGCACGAGTTGCGTCTTCACCGCGGGCGCGCCCACCCACGGGTCGAGCCCCGAATGGAGCGGCGGAACGTCCTTCCCCAGGGACTCGCTCAGCGCGAGCGCCGCGAGGTACCACATGCCCTCCGCGAGGAGATGCGTCCCCCCGAGAATCCGCCGGCGCGGGAGTTCCCGGCCCACCTCCGGGACCTCTGGCCCCTGTAACATGAGCCGTCGTTGCCACTCGTAGAGTTCACGCCCGAGGTCGGCTGGAGCCCTGGCCCCCTCCAGCACGGCGAGCCCGAGTGCGAGGAACGCTCCCTCGACGGCGGCCACCCACTCCGGTGCCGCCGGCGCGAGCGCTTGCAGCAGTCTCGAGAGCGGCTCGAAACGTGAGGTGCGGAAATGTTCGAAGAGCCCCTCCACCACATAGTCGGCACTCGGCGGCAACAGCAGCGCGGCGCCCCACACCTCGGCGGGCTCCTCCCTGGCCATCCTGGTAGCGCTCTCCTGGAGGCTCGTCTCCAGGAGCCAGGGGGGACGCAGCGCGAGCTCGGCCGACCGTGTCTCCCGTAGGAGGTGAAGCGTTCGCAGCGACTGCACCACCTCGAATCCATCCGGGGGCAGGCGCTGGCTGGCGCGCTGGACGGCTGCCCTCTCCAGGCCGAGCAGGCCGGCTTCGTGCAGCCAGCGCGCATCTGGCCCCTCGCCCCTCGCCAGCGCGTACCAATGGACAAGCGGCCGGGACTCCCAAGGCGGGTGCTCTCCATCCAGGAGAAGCCCCCGCGCGAGCCGCTGGAGCCCCTTGTCGAGTGCGTCACGCCGGAGCACCTTGCCCGCCGAAGCGAGGCGGTCCAGCCGCAGTTGGAGGAAGCCCCGGATCAGCCGCTCCGGGGCCGCGTCGCGGGTTCCCCGCGTCCCGTGCTTCACGAACAGCCCAACGAGCCCGAGCACGCTCCCGAATCCGTCGAGGGCGCTGCTCGCCCAGGGGTCGTCGCGCAGCCAGCGCAGGCAGACCTCGCGGTCGAAGCCGTCCTCTTGATCGAGACGCGGCTCGAGCCAGGCCACCAGTGCCTCCAGCCAGCTCTCCACCGGAGCGCACTCCACGAGCGGCCAGGGCTCGGAGGTAGGTTCGCCGGTCGCATCTGTCGGTGGATCTGGAGGCCTCCAGTTCGCGGCGATACAGAGCGACCGCGAGGGAGGTGTGGGTGGCACGTCCTCGCGGCCCGCCCCGGTCAGCTCCACGAAGATGGCGCCACGCTGGGGCAGTTTCTCCCGAGCCTCCGACCACGTCCTGGCCTGAATGAACGTGGCGAGTCCGCGTGCTTCCAGCCATCGGCCCACGAGCGTCCGGCCCGAGCCACCAGGGGCGCTCCACCAGCAGGGCCACCCGCGTGGGTCCTGCACCTCGGAGGGGATGCCGGGCGGCAGCGGCTCCTCACGCAGCTCGAGGGGCCGTGCATCCACATCCCAGAGCTCGAGCCGCGTGGCGGTCCTCGGGCGCTCTCCGCTGGCGGCCGGGTCGAGGCGCGCGTCCAGCTCTTCCGACGACAGGCCCAACAGCTCCGCGAGTGCCTCCCACGCCTTCGGATGCTTGAGCAACGCCGAGGCATCCCCCTTGTCCAACTGACCCAGGTAGGTGGCCAACGACTCCCGGGTGAGCGCGCGCAGGGATGGGTTGCCCTGCTTCAGGCGCCGCGCCAGGGCGGAGTAGCTGGTGGCTCGCGGCTCCAGTGCTTCCATCTGGCTCTTCAGCCATCCCATCGGCTCGGTGCTCCTTCAATTGAAGTCCAATTGGACCGGGTTGGGCGGGAGGTCTCCGGACAACGTATATCCAACGGCACCTCTCAAGGAGAAAACATGGAGCGCATCGACCATCCCCCCCTTCCCCCCCGGCCCGATTGGATGTTCGAGCTTCCGGTCCGGGCGGCGAGCTTCCTGTCCCAGGTCTACGCCGCGATGGACGCGGGAGCGCCGGACCTGGCCGTGCTGGGGCTGCGCAGTCTGTTCGACGTGACCGCGCTCGAGTTGGTGGGCGATGTGGGGACGTTCACGGAGAAATTGAAGGCCTTGATGGCCCAAGGCTTCATCAGCGAGCAGGACACCCAGACGCTCGCGGTGGTGATCGATGCGGGGAGCGCCGTGGCCCACCGGGGACACAGCTTGCAGGTGGAGCACGTCCACCTGATTCGCACCTGCATCGAGGGCCTGCTCTTCCAGCGCTTCGTCGCCCCCAAGCGCGTCCGCGCGCTCCAGCGCGCCATCCCCAAGAGGTCTCGCCGCAAGCGCCACGGCCACTCGCGTGGTTGAAGGGGAGCCGGACACCTTCCGAGCGCAACGTCTCCTCGATGGCGTTGCGCACGAGGGAGGTGTTCTCGCGCAGCTCGTCCCATGCGCCGGGGTGCATCTTCTCAAAAAAGCGACACTCGAGGAAAACCATGGAAAAATCGCTTTCGCCGTGTTTCCATGCTTTCCCATGAGCGAGATTGATTTGAACCGTCGTGGATTCCTGCGTCTTTCCAGCCTGGGCGTCATGTCCATGTATCTGGACAAGGGATTCGCCCCGGAGCTGTTCGCAACGCCGACGGAATATTTCATCTACGTGGGCACCTACACTTCGTCGGGTGGAGAGGGAATCGTCCTGTGCCGTCTGTCCATGGCGACGGGAGCCCTGCAGAAGGTCGCGGTCACCCGGAACGTGTCGGAGCCTTCCTTCCTGGCGATGGACCACACGGGCCGCTACCTCTACGCGGTCAATGAGTTGGGGTCCTTCCAGGGGATGTCCAGTGGGGCCGTGAGTGCCTTCTCCGTGAATCCCACCACCCGGGCGTTGACCCTCATCAACCAGCAGGCCTCCCTGGGGAGCTCCCCCTGCTTCGTGAGCGTGGACGCCACGGACAGGTTCGTGATGGTCGCCAACTACGGGGGCGGAAGCGTCTCCGTCTTCCCCATCCGGAGCGATGGCGGCCTGGGCGCGTCCACCGACAAGGAGCAGTTCCTGGGCTCCGCCCCGCATGCCCACCAGATCATGACGGACGCCGCCAACCAGTACGCGCTGGCCGCGGACCTGGGGACGGACAAGGTCATGCTCTACCGGTTCGACGCTCAGTTGGGCCGCCTGAACGCCAACACCCCGGCCTCGTTCTCCACGAAGCCCGGCGCGGGCCCGCGCCACTTCGCGTTCCATCCCAACGGGCGGTTCGTCTTCCTCATCAACGAGCTCAACTCGACCGTCACCTCGCTCGCCTACGATCCCACGCGAGGCACCCTGACCGAAGTGCAGACGGTGTCGACGCTTCCCGCCGGGTACACCGGAGCGAGCTACTGCGCGGAGGTTCGCGTCAGTCCTGATGGCCGGTTCCTCTATGGCTCCAACCGGGGCCACGACAGCATCGTCGTCTTCGCCGTGAACACGGACGGGCGGCTGACCCTCGTGCAGCACGCGTCCACCCAGGGGAGCTGGCCTCGGGATTTCATCCTGGACCCGACGGGGACCTACCTGCTGGTGGCCAACCAGAAGAGCAACAACGTCGTGTCCTTCAAGCGGGACGCCACCACCGGACGGCTGACCGCGCTCGGTCCCGCCCTGTCCCTGACGGCGCCCACCTCCCTGTTGGTGGCGACGTCCCCGGCCTGACGGAAGAGAGTGCACGACCTCACGCCTCCCGAGCCGTACCTGTCGGGTAGACCGGGGCAGTTGCC